>DATIZL010000018.1:0-28679 GCA_035517115.1 Hyphomicrobium sp. | reverse complement strand
GCGCCTTCTTGTTGAGGTTGACGCAGTAGGCGTCGAGCGCATCGCCCTTCTTCTTCGAGTCGTCGTTGCCCTTGGTCTCGGTCTCCTCGTCGACGCCGCGCACAGGGCGTGCCTCGGAGACGCCAGGCCGTTTGGCAATACCGTGGCTGATATAGTTGACCGCGTCGTAGCGGGTCATGTCCTGCTCCTGCAGGAAATAAGCGGCATGACTTTCGCGCTCTGCGAAGATCGCAATCAGAACATTCGCACCAGTCACTTCCTCGCGGCCGGAAGACTGCACATGAATGACGGCGCGCTGGATCACACGCTGGAAGCCGGCGGTCGGCTTGGCGTCGTCCGCCCCGTCCGTGACCAGATTTTCGAATTCGGTTTCGAGATAATTGACCAGACTCGTGCGCAGCTTGTCCAGATCGACGCTGCAGGCCCGCATCACAGCAGCCGCATCGGAATCGTCAATCAGCGACAGCAAGAGATGTTCGAGCGTCGCATATTGATGGTGACGCTCGTTCGCTATCGCCAGCGCACGGTGCAGGGATTGTTCAAGACTCTGAGAAAAAGTCGGCATTCGCGCTCCTGTGGCCCCTTGCCATCATGATCGCCGTCGCCCGATCAGGCAACAACAACCTTTGTCAAATATAGTTATACCTGAGCGCGGCAAAAGAGCGGTTCCGTTATTCGTTTACGCATCGACCATTTTGGATGCAAAAGCCGTTCCCGTTTCGACAGGGCACGGGCCGAGGCGGCGCGAGACGGTAATTACCTGCACCGAGTTACTTCTTCTCCATCACGCACTGCAGGGGGTGCTGATGCTTCCGCGCGAAGTCCATCACCTGCGTCACCTTGGTCTCGGCGATCTCGTAGGTGAACACTCCGCACTCGCCGATTCCGTGGTGGTGAACGTGGAGCATGATCTTGGTGGCGGCCTCGACGTCCTTTTGAAAGAATTTTTCCAGCACGTGGACGACGAATTCCATCGGCGTGTAGTCGTCATTCAACAAAAGAACCTTGTAGAGGCTCGGCTTCTTGGTCTTCGGCCGCGTCTTGGTGGCAAGGCCCGTGCGGCCTTCGTCTCCGCGATCCGGACCCGGAGGGTCGTTCTTCGCCGCCAGCCATCGCGCCACGCCGCGACTGCCCATCTTCGCCTTCGCCATCGCTCTCAATGTCCGCCCAAGGGTCCGATGCGGGAGACGCTCGCGAGCTCGAGGCCGCCTGCTTCGGCCTTCTATTGATACGCAACGGCGCCCTTGGTCGCAATTGCGGGGTTTGGCGGCGTTAACGGCCCGGCCGCAGCGGCGCAAAGGGAAGACGCCCCCGGCGACTGATATGATGGGGTCTCAAGTCGACACAAAAAAGGCCCGGCTTCGGCCGGGCCTCGCTTTCGTGTGCCGCGCTTAAGGCGCCAGGCCCGCTTCAGGCGCCGTTCTGCAGGATGCGCTCGACCGGCTTGTAGGCCTCTTTGGCCATGCTTGCGTACATGCCGCCGATCTTGCTCATCTGCTGCATGTAGTCGTCGTAGGCGCGCTTGGCATAGCTCGTCTGAATCTCGACGGCCTGCTCGACGGACTTCGACGACATGAGCTTCTCGAGCGTCGCCGTGCTCTCCTCGAACGAGCGCTTGGTGTAGTCGCTCATCTCGGCCGCGATCGCCTGCCAGTTCTTGTTCCACTCGCCGAACATGCGCATTGCGCTGTCGACGTTGGACTGTCCCAGCTTCTGCATGTCCTCAAAATTCTTGATCATGGTGCCATCCGTGTCCTTAGACGAACTCTCTCGAACCCATTCCCCGGTAGGCAGTACCCCGGCCCCGATCTGGGACGTCTCCGTCAGTCCTTTTTATAGGCAATGCACAATTTTTCAAGGCCTTTTTGCGATGCACCATGCTCGAACTTAGCACGCCTCGCCATTAACTCGACCGAAGTTCGCACCCCGCTAGTCTCGCCGTAGGGACGCGGGGAAGCGCCCCAATGAGGCCCTAAAACGATGCTCCGCTGTGGCTCCCGCCGCAACAGTGAAGCTTTGCCAGGGCACCAGTGCAATCCTTTGGGGCGCAAGCGGTTTTGAGCTGCGCCGAGGGCGTCGAGTCTAGTCGCGGAATGCTCGCAGCGCTTTGTTCGAGACATGCTTTACGAAGCTCTAAAGCGGCGGTCGCGAGCCTCTGCCTCATCGCCGCGTGGGCAACGCTGACGGCACCCGCGGCGGCGTCTCCGCACTATGCGGCGATGGCCATCGACGCCAACACGGGTGCCGTGCTGCACAATCAGGCGGGCGATGAGCCGCGCTATCCGGCCTCGCTCACCAAGATGATGACGCTCTACCTGACCTTCGAGCTGATCGAGCAGGGGCGCCTGAGCTACGCCTCCACGATCAAGATGACGCAAGAGGGCGCGGATGCGGCCCCCTCCAAGCTCGAGATCAAGCCCGGCACCGAGATGAGCGTGCTCGATGCCATGAAGGCGCTCATCACCAAGTCCGCCAACGACGTCGCCATCGCGCTCGCCCAGCACATCGCCGGCACGGAGGAGAACTTCGCGCGGCTGATGACGAAGAAGGCGCAGGAAATCGGCATGACGAGCACGACCTTCAAGAACGCTTCCGGCCTGCCCGATCCGGAGCAGGTGACGACGGCGCGCGACATGCTGACGCTCGCCTTGCACCTGCGCGACGACTTCCCGCGCCACTACGAGTTGTTCTCCACGCGCGTCTTCACCTACGACGGCGACAGCCACCGCAACCACAACATGCTGCTCAGCCATTATCGCGGCACCGACGGCATCAAGACCGGCTATACGCGGCTTTCCGGCTTCAACCTCGTCGCCTCCGTCAACCGCGACGGCAAGCGCGTCGTCGCCGCCGTGTTCGGCGGCCGCACGGCACGGGCCCGCGACACCGCGATGGAGCAGCTCCTCAACAAAGCGCTGGCGAAGGCCTCCACCCAAGTGACGCGCAAGCCGTTGCTCATCGCGCGCGCGCCGCAGCCATCGCGGGCGCGACACCTTCTACCGCCTGCAGTCGCAGCAGCCCCGGCTCCGCCACCTGCGACCACTGAGGCCCGCTCGCAGCCTGCTGCCGTCGCGGAGATGAGCGCGGGCCCCGGCCGCGCAATCACGATGGCGAAAGTCCGCCCCGTGCTTCTGGGCCCCAACTCGAAGCCGGAGCCGGAGCAGGCGGCTGCCAGCGACGCGGCCCCGCGCTTCGTCCCGGCCGCCGGACAGACGCTTGGGCAGCCGCCATCAACCCTGCAGGCTCAGGCAGAGGCACTTGGCGCCCCGCCGTCGCGCGCAGCGCAGCCCGCAATCACGACCGGCGCCACCTCCGCGCCCCGCGCCGAGCCCAAGACAAAGACCGCTGCGCGCGAGGCACGCGGCGAGTTCGCCATTCAGATCGGCGCCTTCAACGATTCTGCGGAAGCGGAGCGCAACATGGCCTCCGCGCGCCAGCGCGCCGGCGGCATCCTCGACAGCTACGCCGCCATCGCCGTCCCCGCGCCCAAGGGCTCTAGCCAGATCTACCGGGCGCGCTTCAAGGGCTTCGACGCGACCGCGGCCGCCTCCACATGCGGGCAGCTCAAAAAGCTGCAGATCGACTGCTTCGTAGTCAAAGCCGAGTAGCCCGGCGGCTGAGCCATTCCGCGGTCACTCTTCGAGCGCCTTCAGCGCCACGTCCTTGGCCTCGTTGATCTTGGCGGCAAGATAGGTCGAGCCGCCGCGGTCGGGGTGCAGCTTGAGCATCAGATCGCGGTGCGCACGGCGGACGTCCTCTGCGTCGGCGCCGGGTTTGAGCCCGAGAATGTCGAGCGCCTCCTCCAGATCCATGCGGCCGTCGGGACCGCGGCTCATATCGGATTCCCCGCGCGCCATGTCCTCGCGCCAGCTCGGATGCACGCGGTCGAGGTAGGCCTCGATGAGCTGGGCGGATTGCGGGTCGGTGTGACGGCAGTCCTGCCACAGGAGCGCCATGTCGGCCGGGCTCAGGCTGTCGATGTCGCGGTCCTTGAACAGCCCCTTGAGCACACGCCCGTGCATCTCGCCCGTGTCGTGGTCGAGCTCCATCTCGAGATGCTCGGTGGTAATGCGCGAGCTCTGGCCCTTGCTGCGCCGCGAGCTGGCGCCCCACGGCCCGGAGGTCGAACCCCACAAGAGATAGGAGCCGAACATCGCCAGCGGCACCGCGATGACCTCGAGCCCGCGCACAAACAATAGCGCGGCGGCGAGCAGCGAGACGACGCCGCCGCTGAGGGTCAGCCGGCGCGACAGCCGCGCCGGGTTGGCGTGCGCAAACGCCCGGAGCGCGAGAAGGCCGATCACCAGGGTAGCCAGGCCTGAGATGAGATACGCCATCGCGCCTCAACGTCCCGCAGGGCCCAGCTGCTCGAGCAGCAGCCGGGCGCCGGCGCCGCCCTTCTTCGCGCTCAGGTCTGTCAGCGCCTTGCGCCCGCCCGCGGCGTAGACCGCGACTGCCGTCAGGAGCTCGCGCAACTGCCTCGCCGAGCCGCGGTCGAAGCGGCAATAGGCGCCCTTCGTCAAGCGCGCGATCTCGCGGAAGGCCCTCTCGGCCGCCGCATTGTCACCCTCCTGGAACAGGAACACCGGCACGCCGAGCAGCGCGAGCTCGCCCGCGCGCGCACACAGGCGGTCGACTTGCTCCTCCATGCAGTCGCCCACGTAGACGAGCGCGTTCACCTTGCGCTTCTTCGATTCATCGAGCGCGTGCGTCAGCACTTTGCCTATTTGCGTGAGGCCGCCGTGGCAGGAGACGCTGGTCATCAGGCGCGCGAGCGCGTCGGGGTCGGAGACCCACTTCGAGGCCCGGCATTCCCCCGTGCCACGGAAGTAAACGAGCTGCACATCGAGGCCGCCCACCTCCTTCACCGCGCCAAACATGTCGCCCTGCAGCTTTAGCGCCATGTCCCAGGTAGGTGCGCGGCTCATAGTGGCATCCATGGCGAAGATGAGCCGGCCGCGATCGCCGCTGCGCGCCGGGGCGAGCGTCTTCATCTTGGCGATGAAGGCGGCGACCTCAGCGTTGGAGGCCGCCGGCGCGGGTGTGGCCGCGGGCCTCTCTGTAGCAGCGGGGGTTTTCGCGGCGTCCGTTTGCTCGGCGGAAGCGGGGGGCATGGGCTTGCGCGGGGTCATTGGCGGCATCCGTTTGCGCTGGCTCCTTCCCAAGCATGGCGGGAAGCATCGCCGGCGGCAATATCGCGGCTCGGCTAGCCTTCGCTCGCCGAGCCGGTGAGAAGCTGCAGGTTTCCGCCGGTTGCCGTGATGTCGGTCGAGCGCGAGCGCTCGACCGCATAGGCGGGGAGCGTGTGCGGGCCGCCGGCCTTGGGCCCCGTGCCCGACAGCCCCTCGCCGCCGAACGGCTGCACGCCGACGACCGCGCCGATCTGGTTGCGGTTGACGTAGAGGTTTCCGACGCGGGCGTGGCTCGCCACGTAGTCGGCAACCGTCTCGATGCGGCTATGCAGGCCGAGCGTCAGACCGTAGCCGGTGGCGTTGAGGGACGCGATCACCTTGTCGAGGTGCCCGTGCTCGTAGCGCACCACGTGCAGGATGGGACCGAACACCTCGCGCTCGAGCGCGGAAAGGCCGTCGATCTCGTAGACTGCCGGCGTGACGTAGCTTCCTGCGCGGCAGTGCTCGGGGAGCAAGAGATCGACGAGCTCGCGCGCCTCCCGCTGCATGCGGATCTTGTGCCCCTCGAGGCGGTCCTGCGACTCCTCGTCGATCACGGGGCCGATGTCGGTCGTGTAGTCGAAGGGATCGCCGATATCGAGGGCCTCGACCGCACCGACGAGCATGTCGATCGTCTTGTCCGCGCTGTCCTCCTGCAGGAACAGGACCCGCTCCGCCGAGCAGCGTTGGCCGGCACTATCGAAGGCCGAGCGCACGCAATCGCGCACGACCTGCTCGGGAAGCGCGGAGGAGTCCGCGATCATGGCATTGAGACCGCCGGTCTCGGCGATGAACGGCACGATCGCCTCGCGGCGCTCGGCCAGCGCCTTTTGGATGATCCAGGCGGTCTCGCTGGAGCCGGTGAAGGAGATGCCGCGCACACGCACGTCCTTGACCAGCGCCTCGCCCAAGCGGCCGCTGCCGGTGAGGAGATGGAGCACGTCCTTCGGCACGCCCGCCTCGTGCAGGAGCTGCGTTGCCAGGAAGGCCGTGATCGGCGTCTGCTCGGCGGGCTTGGCCAGCACCGTGTTGCCCGCAGCGAGCGCCGCCGCCACCTGGCCGGTGAAGATCGCGAGCGGGAAGTTCCACGGCGAGATGCAAGCAAAGACGCCGCGGCCATTGAGGGTGAGCGTGTTGCGCTCGCCCGTCGGGCCCGGGAGCTGCATGGGCGCGCCGAACAGCCGGCGCGCCTCGCCGGCGTAGTAGCGGAGATAGTCGACCGCCTCGCGCACATCCCCTTGCGCGCCGTCGAGCGTCTTGCCTGCCTCGCGCACGATGACCGCCATCAGCTTTGCGCGATCGCGCTCGAAGAGCTCGGCGGCGGCCTCGAGGATTTGCGCCCGCACCGCGCCGCCGCGCGCATTCCAGGCGTGCTGAGCCTTGCCGGCGCTGTCGATGGCGGCGTCGGCCTGTGCAGGGGTGGTGATGCGCACCGTGCCGATGCGCTCGCGCCGGTCGTGCGGACAGGTGACGAGGCTTGCCGAGTTGCCGCCCGCCGTAGTCTGCCCCGCGATGATGGGGCCGGCATCGAAGCTCTGGTCGAGCGCAGCGGCCATCTTGGCGAGCAGCTCCGCGCGCACGCTCTCCTCGGTCAGCGCCAAGCCCGCAGCGGCCTTGCGCGGCAAATAGATGTCGCGCGGGCGCGGGAACGAGCGCGCCGGCGCCGAAGCCGCGGCGCGCTCGCGCTCGGCCGTCTCGACGGGGTCGCGGATGATGTCGGCCACGGGGGCCTCGTCGTCGGCGAGCCGGTTGACGAAAGAGGTGTTGGCGCCGTTCTCCAAGAGCCGGCGCACGAGATAGGCGAGCAGCTCCTCGTGGCCGCCGACGGGGCCGTAGATGCGGCACGGGCGCCCGATGCCACCCTCGCCGATGACGCCCTCGTAGATCGCCTCGCCCATGCCGTGCAGGCGCTGGAACTCGAACATTGCGGGGCCGCCAGCCACGTGCGTCGCGGCGATCGCCTGCGCGTTGTGGGTGGCGAACTGCGGATAGAAGGCCCGGGCGTCGCTCAGGAGCAGGCGCACGCAGGCAAGGTAGGAGACGTCGGTGTGGAGCTTGCGCGTGAACACGGGGTAGTCGGCGAGCGCGCGCTCCTGCGCCCACTTGATCTCGCTGTCCCAATAAGCGCCTTTGACGAGGCGAACGGGGATGCGCTTGCCCGAGCGCTCGGCGAGCCGGCGCAACCAGCGCAGCACGGGCACCGCGCGCTTGCCGTAGGCCTGGACAGCGAGGCCGAGGCCGTTCCAGCCGTCGAGCGCAGGGTCGGTGAAGATCGCGGCGAACTGGGCGAGCGTCGGGTCGAGGCGGTCCTGCTCCTCGGCGTCGATCGTGAGCGAGAGACCGCGCGAGCGAGCCGCGCGCGCCAGGCTCAGGAGCCGCGGGGTCAGCTCGTCGTCGAGGCGCTCGTCCTTGCCCGGCTCGAAGCGCGGGTGGAGCGCCGACAGCTTTACCGAAAGACCGGGGCGCTTGTAGAGCGCGTCGACGTGCATGGTGGCGAACGGACCCGCCGCCTGGCCGATGGCATCGATGGCGGCCATGTAGCGCTCGAAGTAGGCGTCCGCATCCTTCTGCGTGCGCGCGCCCTCGCCCAGCATGTCGTAGGAGAACAGGTAGCCCTTGTCCTCGTACGCCTCAGCACGCACGAGCGCGCCCTTGATGGTGCGCCCGAGCACGAACTGGTCGCCCAGCACCTTCACCGCCTGGCGCACGGCTTGACGGATCACGGGCTCGCCCGAGCGCGCCACCAGCCGCTTCAAGGCATCGATGGGGTTGGACCCGGTCGCGGACCTGAGCTTCACCACGCGGCCCGTGAGCAGAAGCGCCCAGGTCGAGGCATTGACGAACAGGCTGTCGGAGTGACCGAGGTGGCGCTGCCAGTCGCCGCTCGCGATCTTCTCCGCGATGAGCTCGTCCGCCGTCTCGCTGTCGGGGATGCGCAGAAGCGCCTCCGCGATGCACATGAGGATGACGCCCTCCTCGCTGGAGAGCCCATACTCGCGCATGAAGGCGTCGACGCCGGCGTGCCTCTCCTGGCTGGCGCGAGCGGAGTGGACGAGCCGGCGGGCAATATCGGCCGAGCGCCGGCGCTCGTCCTCGCTGAAGACGGCGCGCTCGAGCAGGCGGTCGAGCAGCTTCGTCTCGTCGATCAGGTAATGTGCCGCGATCTCGTCGCGGGGCGGCAGCGCCTGTGCGACCTCGCGCACTGCTGCAGTCGGCTCAGCCATCTTCACTGCGCCCATGCTGCCCTCATGTCGCCTCCCGCCCGATTCGATATGGGGATGCTAGCAAATCGGCAAAGGGCGCGCGCGGTCCTCTGCTCTTGACGCAGGCCATGCCGTGGATGACTTTCCGCCGTCATTTCAAGCCGTAGAGACGCACCCCGTGACGCGCGCCAAACCGGAAGTCATCCGCACCGTTGCCGAGCTGCGCCAGGTCGTCGCCGGCTGGCGCCGGGAGGGCAAGCGTGTGGCGCTCGTTCCCACCATGGGAGCGCTGCATCTGGGCCACGTGGGGCTCGTGCGCCGCGCCGCGACGCTGGCTGAACGCACCGTCGTCTCCATCTTCGTCAACCCGGCGCAGTTCGCCCCGCACGAGGACCTTGCGCGCTACCCCAGGGACGAAGCGGCGGACCTCGCCAAGCTGGCGCCCGAGCCCTGCGATCTCGTATGGGCGCCGTCGCCCGCCGAGATGTATCCGGAAGGCTTTGCCACGCGCGTCGTCCCGGCCGGTGCCGCGCTCGGGCTCGAATCGGACGTGCGCCCGCATTTCTTCGCCGGCGTAGCCACTGTGTGCGGCAAGCTCTTTGGCGCCGTGAACCCTGATCTCGCCGTGTTCGGCGAGAAGGACTACCAGCAGCTCTGCGTGATTAGGCAAATGGTGCGCGATCTCAACATGAACCTCGAGATTGTCGCCGCGCCGACGGTGCGCGAGGCGGACGGGCTCGCGTTGTCCTCGCGCAACGCCTACCTCTCCGCGGCCGAGCGCAGCATCGCTCCGGCACTCCATCGCACGCTGTCGGAGGTCGCGACCAAGGCTGCCGCCATCGCGCGCGGGCAAGTTCCCGCGGCGGCGAAACGCCCGCGGGCTTCGGCGCTCGTTCCCGACCCGCTTTCTCGCGGCGCGCCGCAGCTGCCGCAGATCGAAGCACTGTGCGAGGAGGCCGCGCGCGCGATCGTTGAGGCGGGCTTCACCAAGGTCGACTACGTCGCGGTGCGCGAGGCCGACACGCTGAAGGTCGTCAGCCACACGACCGAACGCCCCCTGCGCGTGCTCGCCGCCGCCTGGCTCGGCGCAACACGGCTCATCGACAATGTGCCGGCTTGATCCGTCGTGGGGCGACCGGCCCCCTTGGCAGCATCGAGCGCCCTCAATCCTTGGCGAGGGCGTGGACGCCTTCGCTGCCCTCCAGGTAGCGGCCGCTTTCGTCCTTGAGGCTGACGCCGGTTAGCTGCCGCCGGAAGGCCTCGCGCAAGAGCCAGTGGGCCTTGAATGCCGCCTCCTCGGCGCTCAATCCGCCGCGGCGGATGTTGGAGATGCAGTTGCGCTCACCGTCCCTGCGCCCGGCGCGGGGGGCCCATGTCAGGTAGGCGCCGAGGCTGTCGGGTGAGGAAAGCCCCGGGCGTTCGCCGATGAGCACGAGCACCGCGCGCGCACCGATGAATTCGCCGGCATCGTCGCCGAGCGCCACACGGCCCTGACTGGCGAGCAGCACGGGGGCCAAGCTCCAGCCGCTCTTGCGTACGAGCGGCAGCAAGGCCGTGATCACCGCACCGGCATTCGCGCCGACGCCGGTCGAGGAAAGGCCGTCGGCAAGCAAGATGAGCAGGTCCGGAGACGGTCCTGCCATGGCCGCGAGGCGGGCGCGTGCCTCTGAGCTCAAGCGGCGCCCAAGGTCGGGCCGGCGCAGGTAGGTGTCGCGGTCGCTGGCCGCGCTCTCGATGCGAACGCTCTTGAGCTGGAGCGCAGCGAGCACCGCTTCGATGGGAGCCCAATCGAGGGGCTTGGTCACGGCATCGCGCGCCTGCGCGTGCGCCATGGCAAACTTGAGCACCTCGCGGATCGGCAATGCCGAGCCGGCCCGTCCCAGGCCGATGCGCGCGTCGGTGAAGCGGCGCAGGGCTGTCCAGGGGCCGTCCGCGGTCATGCGGCGAGGCCCTCGACGTGATCGAGGAGAGCGTGGGCGGCCTGGCCGACGAGGCGGCCGTCCGCGTCCGTCAGCCCCATGCGCTCGAGCCAGGCCTCGAACTCGGGTGCGCGCCGCAAACCCAAGGCCTCGCGCACGTAGAGGGCGTCATGGAAAGAGGTCGATTGATAATTGAGCATGATGTCGTCGGCGCCGGGCACCCCCATGACGAACGTCACGCCTGCCGCGCCGAGCAGCATCAGCAATACGTCCATGTCGTCCTGATCGGCCTCGGCGTGGTTGGTGTAGCAGACGTCGCAGCCCATCGGCAGCCCCATGAGCTTGCCGCAGAAGTGGTCCTCGAGGCCGGCCCGGATGATCTCCTTGCCGTTGTAGAGATATTCCGGCCCGATGAAGCCGACGACGGAGTTGACGAGCAGCGGCTGATAAGCGCGCGCGACGGCGTAGGCCCGGGCCTCGAGCGTCTGCTGGTCGACCCCGTGGTGCGCCTCAGCCGACAGCGCGGAGCCCTGCCCCGTCTCGAAGTACATGACGTTGTCGCCTACGGTGCCGCGCTCGAGGCCGAGCGCCGCTTGGCGCGCCTCCTCCAGCATCGCCAAGGTCACTCCGAACGAGGCATTCACGGCTTCGGTTCCGCCGATCGACTGGAACACGAGATCGACCGGCGCGCCGCGGCCGATCGCATCGATGGTGCTCGTGACGTGGGTCAATACGCAGCTCTGGGTGGGGATATCGAAGCGGCGGATGATGTCGTCCAGCATGGTGAGGAGATCGAGGATCGTTCCGACATTGTCGCTCGCCGGGTTGACGCCGATCACGGCGTCGCCGCACCCGAGCATGAGGCCGTCGACGATCGATGCCGCGATGCCGCGCCTATCGTCGGTGGGATGATTGGGCTGCAAGCGGACCGACATCCGACCTTTGAGCCCAATCGTGCCGCGAAACCGCGTCACGACCTCCACTTTGCGCGCCGCCAGGATCAGATCCTGGTTGCGCATGATCTTGGACGTTGCCGCGGCCATCTCGGGCGTGATGCCCGAGGCGAGCCGGCGTAAGACCTCTGGTGTGGCGGCCTCGCTCAGCAGCCAGTCGCGAAACTCCCCGACCGTCATGTGCGAGACGGGCGCGAAGGCGCCCCCGTCGTGGCGATCGAGGATGAGACGGGTCACCTCGCAGCTCTCGTAGGGTATGACGGTCTCGGTGAGGAATTGCTTCAGCGGCACGTCGGCCAGTGCCATTTTGGCGGCGACGTTCTCCTCGGCACTTCGGGCGGCGACCCCGGCGAGAACATCGCCCGACCGCGACGGCGTCGCCTTGGCCATCAGTTCCTTCAGGTCGGAGAACCCGTACGAGACCTGTTGCCACGCCGCATGGTACACGGGGGGTGCTCCCTGGCCGATCCGAACAGCACATCATAGCCGAGGGGGTGCGGCACTTTCAAAGAGACCGGTCCCTTCGTCCCCGCCGATATGCCAATGCCTGCGGCGGCCGTGCCGGTCGTGCTTCAAAAGCGCACAAGCACGATCTAGATCAATTCGCTTTGCCGCGAACCCGTCAACATGGCCCGGCCGCAGGCCTTGCCGACTGGGCGACGAGAGGATTTGCGGGCGCGACGCCCCCGAGGGAACCTAACGCATGAGACTGCCGGCCACGTCCACCCAGCGCTACGCCTTCATCGTCGCCGGCCTCACCTTCGTGACCATGCTGACGGTCGCCGGCGTGCGCTCGGCGCCCGGCGTGCTCATCGTGCCATGGGAGACGGCGTTCGGCTGGGAGCGCAGCACGGTGGCGACTGCCGCCGCGGTCGGCATCTTCCTTTACGGCCTGATGGGGCCGTTCGCGGCCGCGCTCATGCAAAGCTTCGGCGTGCGCCGGACCATGATGCTCGCCTTAGCGCTGTTGTCGCTTTCGGCCAGCTTGAGCCTCTTCATGACCGAGCCCTGGCAGCTCGTCGCCACCTGGGGCGTGCTCTCGGGGCTGGGCAGCGGCTCGATCGCCTTCGTGCTGGCCGCGACCATCGTCAACCGCTGGTTCCAATCGAACCGCGGGCTCATCATGGGCATCCTCTCGGCGAGCACGGCCACCGGCAACCTCATCTTCCTGCCGGCGCTTGCCAAGATTTCCGAGCACGGCTGGCGCCCGGTCGTCATCACGGTCGCGATCGCGACGGCGGCCCTCATCCCGGTCGTGCATCTATTGATGCGGGAGCGGCCGGCCGATGTCGGCACCGAGCCCTACGGGGCGCCTGCCGGCGCCTCGCCCGCGCCCGAGGCTGCACCCGCCAATCCTCTGACGCTCGCACTCGCCACGCTCGCGAACGCTGCGCGCACCCGCGACTTCTGGCTGCTCACCGCCACCTTCTTTGCCTGTGGCTTCACCACGCACGGGCTCATCGGCACCCACTTGATCCCCATGTGCTCCGACTACGGCATCGCCGCGGTCGATGCGGCGGGCCTGTTGGCGCTGATGGGCGTTTTCGATCTTATCGGCACGACCGCCTCGGGTTGGCTCACCGACCGCTACGATCCCCGCAACCTGCTGTTCCTCTACTACGGGCTGCGCGGGCTCTCGCTGTTCTACCTGCCCTACACCGATTTCAGCTTCTACGGCCTGTCGCTGTTTGCCGTGTTCTACGGTCTCGACTGGATCGCCACGGTGCCGCCGACGCTGCGCTTGACCAACGCGGCGTTCGGGGACAAGGCCGCACCCATCGTGTTCGGTTGGATCGCGGCCGGCCACCAGATCGGCGCCGCCTCCGCCGCGTTCCTGGCCGGAGCGCTGCGGACGGCGCAGGGGACCTACATCGAGGCATTCTTCATCGCCGGCGCCGCGGGGCTGCTGGCGGCCGGGCTGTCGCTGCTCATCGCACGCCCGGCGCAAAGCGGGCAGCTTGCCGATCCGGTAACCCAAACCTGCGATTGCTGAGCCGGGACCTTGGGCATCCCCGCCCAAAGGCCGCCTGAGGCTTGCCAAATCCCTCTCGCCCGTGCGACGTCACTGCCTGAAAACACAAGGGATTCGCTGGAGCGCGCTCCTCGTCCTCGCGTCTCGTGCTCGGCCGCAGCACCGCAGCCAACCGGAGCCCGAGAGCCATGGCCGGAGCCGTACGCGACCTCTTCTCGACGCTTGAAAGCTTCATGACCGACAAGACGGGCCGCTCCCGCCGTTCGCCTGACGCCTCCGACGCCTATACCGCCGCCGACATCGAGGTGCTGGAAGGCCTCGAGCCCGTGCGCCGCCGCCCCGGCATGTACATCGGCGGCACCGACGAGAAGGCAATGCACCACCTCTTCGCCGAGGTGATCGACAACTCCATGGACGAGGCGGTCGCAGGCCACGCGAGCCGCATCGAGGTCGCGCTCGGAACGGACGGCTTCCTCTCCGTCGCCGACAACGGCCGCGGCATCCCGGTCGACCCGCACCCCAAGTTCAAGAAACCAGCGCTCGAGGTGATCCTCACGACCCTGCACTCGGGCGGCAAGTTCGAGAGCAAGGTCTACAATACCTCCGGCGGACTGCACGGCGTCGGCGTCTCCGTGGTCAACGCCCTATCGGAGACGCTGCAGGTCGAGGTCGCCCGCGGCCAGCAGCTCTACGCCATGGAGTTCAAGCGCGGTGAGCCGCAGGGCAAGCTCAAGAAGCTGGGGCCCGTCATGAACCGGCGCGGCACCACCGTACGCTTCAAGCCGGACGAGAAGATCTTCGGCAAGGGCTGCGCCTTCAAGCCGGCGCGGCTATTCCGGATGGCGCGCTCCAAGGCCTATCTGTTCGGCGGCGTGACGATCCGCTGGAGCTGCGAACCTGCGCTGATCACGGACGACACGCCGGCGGAAGCAACGTTCCATTTCCCCGGCGGCCTCAAGGACTATCTCGAGAGCGAGATCGCCGGGCAAACGCTCGTCACCAAGGAGATCTTTGCCGGCCGCACGGAGGGCGCCAACGGCCACGGCTCCGTCGAGTGGGCGGTCGCCTGGGTGGCGGACGAGGACGGTTTCCTACGCTCCTACTGCAACACCATCCCCACGCCCGACGGCGGCACGCACGAGAATGGCCTGCGCCAGGCGCTGTCGAAGGCGCTGCGGGCCTACGGCGAGCTGACAAACAACCGCCGCGCGGCGCAAGTGACGGCCGACGACGTGATGGGCACCGCCGCCGCCATGCTGTCGGTGTTCATCCGCGAGCCCGAGTTCCAGGGCCAGACCAAGGACCGCCTCGCCACCCAGGAGGCGACCCGCATCGTGGAATCGACCGTGCGCGATGCGTTCGACCACTGGCTCGCCGACAGCCCGCAGCAGGCCACCAAGCTCTTGGAATGGTCGATCGACCAGGCCGAGGAGCGCCTGAAGCGCAAGCGCGAGAAGGAGATCGGGCGCCAGTCGGCGACGCGGAAGTTGCGCCTGCCCGGCAAGCTCGCCGACTGCACCATCCAAGCCGCGCAGGGCACCGAGATCTTCATCGTCGAGGGCGACAGCGCCGGCGGCTCGGCCAAGAGCGCGCGCCTGCGCGAGACACAGGCCGTGCTGCCCTTGCGCGGCAAGATCCTCAACGTGGCGAACGCCTCCTCGCAGAAGCTCGCGCAGAACCAGCTCTTGGCCGATCTCATCCAGGCGCTCGGCTGCGGTACCGGCACCAAGTACCAGGACGAGGACTTGCGCTACGAGCGCGTCATCGTGATGACGGACGCCGACGTCGACGGCGCACACATCGCCTCGCTGCTGATCACGTTCTTCTACCAGGAGATGCCGGCGCTGATCGAGAACGGACACCTCTACCTGGCGGTGCCGCCCCTCTACAAGCTGACGCAGGGGGCAACGTCGGCGTACGCGCGCGACGACAAGCACAAGGACGAGCTCTTGAAGCGCGAGTTCAAGGCGGGGCAGAAGGTCGAGGTCTCCCGCTTCAAGGGCTTGGGCGAGATGAACGCCGGGCAACTCAAAGAGACGACCATGGACCCCAAGCGGCGCACGCTTCTGCGCGTCGAGCTCGGCGAGGACGACCGCAGCGCCATCGCGGAGGCGATCAACGCGCTGATGGGGTCGAAGCCCGAGGCCCGCTTCCGCTTCATCCAGGAGCGCGCCGCCTTCGCGCAGGACTTGGATATTTGAGCGAGCGCGAATGAACAAAGCGCACGTGTCGCGGGACACGTGCGCTTCGAGTTCTGTGCGAACGATGGCCGCGGATCAGTCGCAGGGCACCGAGAGCGTCTGGCCGATGGTCGGGAAGTAGCGCTTGCAGCCCGTGGGCTTGCCCGCGCCATCGGTGTCGGCCTTCGTCGTCACATCGGCCTTCACCGGATCGGCCTTGGCAGTGGCGCTCGAGGCGACGCTGGCGATGGTCGAGTTCTCGTTGCTCGACTTCGCCGTGTCCGCCTTTGGCGAATCTTCCTTTGCCGTATCGGCCTTCGGCGTGTCGATGGGCTTCTTGTCCGCGTCGGAGCCAATGCTGACAATGCTCGAGTTCTCGTTGTCCGACTTGGCCTCCTTCGCCTCCGTCGCCTCCTTCGAGGGCTCCGTCTTCTTCGCCGTCTTCACGTCGTCATCGTCGTTGCTGCGCTTGCGCTGCACGCGGTCGAGGTGCTGCGGCGCGCGGTTGCGCTCGACACTGTAAGAGCGGCTGCCGTCATAAGTGGGCGGTGAGCTCTGGCCGCCCTGGTGGAAATTGGGGCCGATGTAGAGCGGGCCGCCGTAGCCGCGGCTCTCGTAGCTCGGCGCGTCCTGCGCCAAAGCTGCGATGGTCGTCAGCACGAGAGCAGAGGCAGCAAGCGCGAGACGTGTCCTGGGCATCGTGACCTCCTGCAGCGATCATCGGCTGCGCCGATCGCATGCGAATTCCATGGTCGCCCATATTGTAGCCGAAACGGGCGGATTCGGGAACGAACCTGTGCGTTTGGGGTAACCGGTTGATGACGGGCAAAGGCTGCGTGCGGGGACCGGACGCCGCCTCTTTCGGGTAATTGGCTAACATGACCGGCAGCGATGGGATGTTCCCTGGGGGACAGCTCCCACACGCCCGCGCCGCCAGGCTTTTGCGAAAGGCCGCTGGCTCAGCTACGCCAGCCTAGAGCATAAGGACGCCCATGCCCGACCTCATCTATCAGGCCCTGATCCGCCTCGCGGTGATGCTGCCGACCATTCTGATCGTTGCCTCGCTCGTCTGGCTTGTCTTGCGCAAATTCGGGGCGGTAACGCCCGGCGCTGCGCTCGAGCCGTCGAACATGCGCACCTGGCCGCTGTCGTTCTTGCTCGCCGACGCGGCGCTGTTTGCCGTCGTCTTTGCGTTCGTCGCCGCATGGCTCGGCGAGGGCGAGTGGACGGCGGCCATCGCCGGCGGCGCCGCGGCCATCGTCGCCGTCGGGCTCGGGCCGCTCATCGTGCGGCGGCTCTCCGCCTGAGGGCCCGCGTCACCCCCGCGCCCTAGCGCCTGCGCAAACGAAAAGCGCGCCGGTGGATGATCACACGGCGCGCATTCGCGTTTGACTCGTGAGCGATCGAACGGGCTCAGCCCTTGCGCAGCGACGCCTCGACCTCGCGCGCAAGACCTTCAGCGTCGACCACGTCCGCGTGCTCGAGCGCCGCCGTATCGACATAGGCTGCCTCCCGGTGCTTGGGCGCATACTTGGGCCCGAGAACACCGAGCGCAGTGGGGTTGCCCCGTTCGTTCTCCTTGTCGCCGAAGTAGCCCTCCACGATCACGCCCTTCTCGCGGTACTCGGGATCGCGCAGCAGCGCCTCGTGCAGCTTCGGCAAATTGTAGTGCGGCACGGACGCGATCATGTGGTGCGGCAGGTGATAGTCCATGCCCCACGGGAACACGGCATAGCGCACGATTGGACCGGCGAGGAAAACGCGCGTGTTGGTGTAGCGCCCGCGGTCGGCGTTCCCGTGCTGCACCCATTGGCGCAGGATCATGAACAGCGGGAAGGTCGTGAACACCGGGACGACCCACAGCAGCGCGAAGTAGCTCCAGGCCGCGCCCCAAGCCCAGCCCTCAAGCTGCGCGTAGGACACGAACGCGAACAGGAGCGCCAAGTGCGTCACGCGGCCGATGGCCGTGAGCTTGTGCGAGATCACGCGGTCGAGCCGCGTGTGCGTGTAGTACTTCTCCGGCAGCACGGCGAGGAATCCGACCACCAGGGCCCACATGGCCGGCAGTACGGCGTAGAGCGCCATCCAATTGCCGTTGAGCGTCATGGGCACGATGATGGAGGGCGTCACGACCGTGAAGAATACGCCCGCGCGCAGCGGCCAGTGCGCCGGCGGCTGATCGGGCAGCTCGTAGGGGCTGCGATGGCGCCCCCCGCCCATGGCGCTGTAGCGGGCGCGCGTGAGCGTGTAGCGGATCAAGTTCGGCAGCCACAGTTGCTTCACGAGCTTCCACACCAGCTCCATGTGCGTGATGGGGAAGTCGAGCCAGTGATCGCTGTCCTGCAGCTGGGAAATATCGGGATCGCGCTCCGGGTCGTTGATGAACTGGTGATGCGCCAGGTGGTGCAGCCGGAAATGGAACGTCGTCGTCAGGATTGGGAAGGCCGCGAGCCAGTCGGACGCGAGCTCGTTGAGCTTGCGGTTGGCGAACAGAATGTAGTGCGTGCCCTCATGCACGGCGCCGCCGAACTGATGCTGGGAGGCGCCGACTGCGATGATCGTCAGCACGGTGACGGGAATGCTCCACCACCAGCCGATCGCGCCCGACATGGCCAAATGATCGACGTAGATCGCGCCGACGATCGAAACGGCAATCACCACGTAGATGCGCGCGAGATAGATCCAGTTGGTGGTGTTGTCCCGGATCTTGAGGACCTTGACCTCCTCCGGCATCTTGTTCGCGCGCTCGCGCGCAGGCCCATTCTCTCGAACCCGCGCCGCCGGCTCGGCCGCCACTGTAGCTGCTATCGCCATCGTATCCTTTTCCTAGAACAGCCTCTGCTGCGCCGCCGAACGCCTAGAGGCCAATTTTGACAGAATCCGAATCGCCGATCCAACTCATTCGCCGGGTGCGACGATCCATGCCCTGGCGCCGATCCGGCCCCCAAAAGTCCCCGCCGGGGTGCCGAGGCGACGCATCTAACCTTTATCAGAAGCCTTAAGAAATGCATTCTGCTGCCGGCCGAGTCGAGCTCGGCGCATTCCGCGTCGGCCGCAAAGGCAAGGGGATCGGCAGGTCATTGGCCTGCTCACGGCACTGCAAGAACGGGCAACACGGCGGCATGGCATCGCCGGACAGGGAAAATGGGGACAAAACAATGAACACCAGGGCACTTTGTGCCGAACTCGTCGGGACCTTCATGCTGGTCGCATCGGTCCTCGGCGCGGCGCTCTTCTCGTTTCCGATCGCCGGAATCCTCGGCGTCGCGCTTTCCATTGGGTTTACCGTGATGGCGATGATTTTCGCCATCGGCGCCGTGTCCGGCGGCCACTACAATCCCGCGGTGACGCTCGGCCTCGTCGCGGGCCGGCGCTTTCCCGTGTCGGAAGCCCCCTACTACATCGTCGCCCAGTGCCTCGGCGGCATCGCCGCGGCCGTCGTTTTCTACATAATTGCGACCGGCCACAGCGGCGGATTCACCGTGGGCAACTTCGCCTCCAATACCTATGGGGGCCCCAACGGCTACTCGATGCTCTCCGTCTTCCTCATCGAGACGCTGCTGACCTGCTTCCTGATCTTCGTGATCATGGGCGTGACCTCCGACCGGGCACCGGCGGGCTTTGCCGCCATCGCCATCGGCCTCACCCTGTCGGCCATCCACATCATGGCCATTCCGGTGTCGAATGCCTCCGTGAACCCGGCGCGCAGCCTGGCCACCGCCGTCATCGCGCTCGGCGAGCCCTTGGCCCAAGTCTGGCTGTTCTGGGTGGCCCCGATCCTGGGCGGCGTGGCGGGCGGCCTCTTGGGGCGCTGGCTGCTCGAGGAATGATCACAGATCGATGACAAGTGGCGCGTTGCAAAATTGCGGCTCCGAGCCGCGGCAGCGCGCCACATCTATTGGTTTTTCTTGCGTTTTTCCTACATGTGTGCGAGCAAGCCCGTGGATCGAGCGCAGGGGACGTGATTCTATTTGTCCCTTTTCGAGACCCCGATTTTCTTTGCCGCATTCGGCGAATCCGCAAATCCCCCTGCGCTCCGTCATCCCGCTGCCGCGAAGGCTGGCGCGGGCAGTGCATGAACGCAGACGGAGACGTTGACTTTTGGAACATAAGACCTTCGCTGAGCTTGGTCTCAGCCCCAAGGTGCTGGCAGCCGTAGAGGCCGCCGGCTATACGACGCCGACCCCAATCCAAGCCGCCGCCATCCCCGTCGCCGTGGCGGGCCGGGACGTGCTCGGGATCGCGCAGACGGGTACCGGCAAGACCGCATCCTTCGTGTTGCCGATGATCATGCGGCTGGAGACGGGCCGCGCCCGGGCGCGCATGCCGCGCTCCTTGATCCTGGCGCCGACGCGCGAGCTCGCCGCGCAGGTCGCGCAGAGCTTCGAGAAATACGGCATCAACCACAAGCTGAGCGTGGCGCTGCTCATCGGCGGCGTTTCGATGGACGACCAGGTGAAGAAGCTCGACCGCGGCGTCGACGTGCTGATCGCCACGCCGGGGCGCCTGCTCGACCACTTCCAGCGCGGCCGCGTGATGCTGATGGGGGTGGAGATCCTCGTCATCGACGAAGCCGACCGCATGCTCGACATGGGCTTCATCCCCGACATCGAGAAAATCTGCAAGCTGTTGCCGCCGCGCCGGCAGACGCTGTTCTTCTCCGCGACGATGCCGCCGGAGATCACGCGCCTCGTCAGTCAGTTCCTCAAGGACCCCGCCCGCATCGAGGTCGCCCCGCCCGCCACCACAGCGAAAACCATCACCCAGCGCTTCCAGTTCTGCCCCAACGGCGAGGACTGGGCCAAGCGCGAGATGCTGCGCGAGCTGATCCGCAATCAGAACGTCAAGAACGCGATCATCTTCTGCAACCGCAAGGTCGAGGTGGCGATCCTGCACAAGTCGCTCGTGAAGCACGGCTTCTCTGCCGGCGCGCTGCACGGCGACATGGACCAGAAGGCGCGCATGGAGACGCTCGACAAGTTCCGCAACGGCGAGCTGATGCTGCTGGCCGCCAGCGACGTGGCCGCGCGCGGCCTCGACATCCCGGACGTGAGCCACGTGTTCAACTTCGACCTGCCCTGGCAGCCGGACGACTATGTGCACCGCATCGGCCGCACGGGGCGCGCGGGCAAGGAAGGCCACTCGGCCTCGCTCGTCACCATCGACGAGCTCAAGTCGCTCAAGGACATCGAGAAGATGCTGGGCGAGCCCGTGGTTTGGCTCGGCGAAGGGCCGACCGAGCAGGACTACGCCGCGGCCGGCCGCAAGCGCCGGGGCCGCGGCGGCCGCAGCGGCGCCCAGCGCGGACGGGGGCCGCACCCCTCGGCGCGCGGAGGCGACAAGGGGCGGCGCGAGGAGCACCGCGTGCATGGGCGGCCGGAAGGGCGGCCCGAGCGTACCGGTGAGCCACGCCGGCAGGAGGCGGCCAGACAAGACGCGGGCGGTCAGCGGCCGCACGGTCAGCAGCGCCAGGAGCCCCGCCGCAATGAAGGGCCGCGGCCGGAGCGCGCACGCCACGAGGCGCACAGCCAGCAAAACCGGCGTCCGGACCAGCGCGAGAAGCGGCACGAGCAACGCCACGAGGGTGGCAATGGTCACGCCGCACAGGCGCGGCCCGAGCGGCCGCGGCAACAGCCGCCGCAACAGCAGCAGCAGCAGCCGGCGCGTTCAGGCTTTGCCGACAACGTTCCGGCCTTCCTGCGCAAACCGGTGAAGCGTCCGGCCAAGGTCGCGAGCGAGTAGCCAGCCTCTACGTCTTGCGCGTTCCTCGGCGTGCCGAAGCCGGGCGGCGCGCGGCGCGCTTTTTCCTCCTGGGCTTGGCGCGGCTCGCCCGCTTCGGCCTGCCCTCGGCGGCAGCAATCCGCGCGGCGAGAAGTGCGCGCCGCGCCCATATGACCATCTCGTCGGGATCATCGAGCAGCCGCTCGGGAATGCGCCAATAGGACATGGCTATCACCCGGCCGCGGCCCGCATACTTGAAGGGTTGTAATCCCTCCGCCTCGAAGGCCCTCTGCGAGTGGACGTCGGCCTTGAGGTAGAGCGTATCCTGCGTGACGAGACCGAACATGACGCCGTCGGCGTAGACGCCCGCGCCGCCGAACATGCGCCGCACGCTCACGGGCCCGAGCCCGCTCAGGCTGTCTTTCAAGAAATCGACGAAGCTGTCGCTTGCCGTCATGACGCCCATGCTAGCTCCGAACCAGCGAGTCAGCGAGGCGTCCCACTTAGAACGCGCTGCCGGGCTCCTTGAGGAAAGCCTCCTCCTCGGGCGTGGAGGCGCGTCCCAGCACGGCGTTGCGATGGGGAAAGCGGCCGAAGCGGTCGACCACGGCCTTGTGGCGCACGGCCCAGTCGGCAAGACCTGGGTCGCCGAGGCTCGCAATGAGCTCCACTGAGCGTGCCTGATCCTCCTTGTCCTCGCTATGCTCGAACGGCAGGTAGAGGAACAGCCGCTTATCTTTGTCGAAGCCTTTATCGAACCCCTTCGCAATGGCGCCGCGCGCTATCTCTCTCGCCCGCTCATCGGTGGCAAATGCCTGCGCGCTGGCGCGGAAAAGATTGCGCGGGAACTGGTCGAGGACGAGGACGGTCGCGAGCGCGCGCTCGGGGCTAGCGAGCGCCGCGCCCGGCGGCCACCGGGCCAGCACCTCGTAGAGAATGAGGAAGCGCGAGCGGATCTTCTCGTCGGTGGCCGCGTCCTTGCGAAACCACGCCTCGGGCCCGACTTCTTCGAACCAGAAATGAAGGACGTCGCCGATCCACTCCTCGTCGGCGGCGTCGGGCATAGTTCGCCTAGTCGCTTTGCGCGGGCGCTTCGGGCTGCGCGGCCGGTACGAGATTGACGCTCTCGCCGCACCCGCAGGCGCCCTTCTGGTTCGGGTTGTTGAACACGAACTGGCTCGCGAGCTTGTCGGTCTTGTAGTCCATCTCGGTGCCGAGCAGGTACAGAATCGCGGACGGCTCGATCAGCAACACTGCGCCATCCTGCTCCACGACCTCATCGTGGGCGCCCTTGGTGTCGGCTACCGACATCGTGTACTCCATGCCGGCGCAGCCGCCCTTCTTGACGCCGATCCGCAAGCCGAGCGCGCCCGGATTGGCTTGCATGAGCGCGCGTACGCGCGCGGCGGCGGCGTCCGTCAGGGTCACGACCTTGGGCATCATGCGCAGCGTGGGCATCGGCGAACCTGCAAATCAGCGTGGCCTATCATATAAGGTAGCGGGTGGCGGCGCCAAAGAGGCCGCTCGCGCCTCAGAACATATTGAGCGCAAGGCGTGCCTCGTCCGACATACGGCTCATGTCCCAGGGCGGATCGAACGTCATGGTGACGCTGGTGGACTTGACGCCGGGCACCGCGCCCACCGCGTTCTCCACCCACGTCGGCATCTCGCCCGCCACCGGGCAGGCCGGCGCGGTGAGCGTCATGGTGATCGCCACATTGCGCTCGGCATCGATGCCGATGCCGTAGATCAGGCCGAGCTCGTAGATGTCGGCGGGTATCTCGGGGTCGAAGACCGTCTTCAAGGCGGCGACGATGTCGGCGCGCAGCCGCTCGTCCTCCTCGGGGGGGAGCGCGGACGCCGAGGTCGCGGCTGCCGGCACCGGCGCCTCGGCTGTCGCCGTTGCCGTGCCCGTCTCGCCCTGCTCTAGCGGTTTGCCTTCCATGGCCCAAGACTCCGGACGCTACGTGAACAGCTCGTGCGCGCGCTTTAGCGCCTCTACGAGGGCGTCGACTTCCCCTTTAGTGTTGTACATGGCGAACGAGGCGCGGGCGGTCGCGGTGATCCCCAGCCGCTCCATCAGCGGCTGCGCGCAGTGGTGGCCCGCGCGCACCGCCACGCCCGAGCGGTCGACGACGGTGGCGATGTCGTGGGGGTGCAGCCCGTCCATGGTGAACGAGACGATGCCGCCCTTGCCGGGCGCGGTGCCGTAGATCTTGAGCCACGGCAGCTCGGCCAGCTGCGCGTGCGCATAGCCGACGAGCTCCGTCTCGTGGCGAGCGATCCTGTCGCGGCCGACCTGCATCATGTAGTTGAGTGCGGCGCCGAGCCCGATCGCCTCGACGATGGGCGGCGTACCGGCCTCGAACTTCTGCGGCGGCTTGCCGTAGGTGATGCGGTCGACGTGCACGGCCTCGATCATGTTGCCGCCGCCCTGGTAGGGGCGCATAGCCTCAAGGTGCGCCGCCTTGGCATAGAGCACGCCGATGCCGGTCGGTCCGTACGTCTTGTGCCCGGTGAAAATGTAGAAGTCGCAACCGAGATCGCGCACGTCGACCGGCATGTGCACCGCCGCCTGGCTGCCGTCGATGAGCACCGGGATTCCGCGCGCGTGCGCCATGCGCACGATGTCCTTCACCGGCACCACGGTGCCGAGCACGTTCGACATGTGCGTGATGGCGACGAGCTTGGTCTTCGGGGTGAGCAGCCGCTCGAATTCATCAAGCAGCAGCTCGCCATCATCGGCGATCGGCGCCCATTTGAGGACTAGGCCGCGGCGCTCGCGCAGGAAGTGCCAGGGCACGATGTTGGAATGGTGCTCCATGATCGAGAGCACGATCTCGTCGCCCTCACCGAAGCGGGCGCCTAAGCTATCGGCGACGAGATTGATCGCCGCGGTGGCGTTGCGGGTGAACACGATCTCGTCGGCGCTGCCGGCGTTGAGGAAGCGCTGCACGATCCCGCGTGCATCCTCGTACTTTGAGGTCGCAAGGTTCGACAGGAAGTGGAGCCCGCGGTGCACGTTCGCGTACTCGAAGCGATAGGCGTGGTCCATCGTCTCGATGACGGAGCGCGGCTTCTGCGCGGAGGCCGCATTGTCGAGATAGACGAGCGGCTTGCCGTAGACGTCGCGGTAGAGGATCGGGAAGTCGGCGCGGATGCGCTCGACATCATAGGAGTCGCTCGCAGGCAACGGCGCAGGGGTCCGCGCCGATGCACGCTGCAGCTCCCTGGTGTCGTGTGCTTTCGCCATGCTCATGCCCTCGCCGCCGGCGGCAGAGTGTCAAGCCACTTGCGCGCCAACGCCGCCAATGCCTCGCGCACGTCCTCGCGCTCGACCTTCGCGATCGCCTCTCCAATAAACGATTCGATCAGCAGCGCGCGGGCCTCCTGCTCCGGAATGCCGCGCGAGCGGAAATAAAACAGCATCTCCTCGTCGAGATCGGCGCTGGTCGAGCCGTGGCCGCAGATGACGTCGTCGGCGTAGATCTCGAGCTCGGGCTTGGAGTCGAACTCGGCGTTGGGCGACAGCATCAAGACCTGCGCCATCTGCTTGCCGTCGGACTTCTGCGCATCGGGACGCACGATGACCTTGCCCTGGAAGATGCCGCGCGCCTCACCTGAGAGCACGCCCTTGAACAGCTCGCGGCTCGTGCAGCCGGGCACCGCGTGATCGACGAGGAGCGTCGTATCTACGTGCTCGTGGCCCTGCGCCAGGAAGGCGCCCGACAGGTCGAGATTGGCGCCTTCGCCCTCGAAGGTGACGGCAAGCTGGTTGCGGGCGAGCGCGATGCCAGAGGTCAACTGGAAGCCGCGGTAGTCGGCGCCCTCGGCAAGATCGACGAGCCAGTTGCTGAGATGCGTGCTGTGGCCGGCTCCGATCGCGCACTTGACGTGCGTGACGCGCGCATCCTTGCCGGCGCCGATCTCGGTGACCGCGCTCGCCTGCGCGTCGGCGGCGGCACCCGGCAGCGCCACAAACGCCTCGATGATGGTTGCGTGCGCGCCGGCGCCCACGCTCACGACGTTGCGCGTGGCGGCAAAGCGCGGCTCCCCGCTCGCGCTCACGTTGACGATGAGCAGCGGCTTCTCGAGCTTGGCCTTAGCGGCGATCCCGACCACGGCGCCGTCGGTGACGTAGGCGGTGTTGAGCGCAAGGATGGGCTCGTTGGTGGCGCGCTTCAGAGCTAAGAGGTCGCCTGCCGAGGGGTCATCTTTGTCCGCGAGCGCACGCGCGAGCGGCGCCACCCGAACGCGATCATGACCGCGGGCATCGGAGAGCGCCTCGGCATAGGCGCCGTCGACGAAGACGAGCCGCATGGCGTCGAGCTTGGCGAGCGGGCCGAGCGCGGCCGCAAGCTCGGCCACCTTCACGGGGGCGGGCGCTCCAAGGCCCGGCGGCTGCGCCTCCTTCAGAAGATTGCGCAGGTCCGTGTACTTCCAGGCTTCGATGCGACGGTGCGGCAGCCCCAGCGCCCCGAAGCGGCCGATCGCATCCTCGCGCGCTTTCAAGACCGCGGGGCCGCCCGGCAGCTTGGCGGCAACGCTCGCGAAGGTCTCGGTCAGCGCCTGCTCCGCCTTGGTCTTCAACACCGCTACGTTCATCTCGCGCCTCCCCAGCGCCTCGCTTGCGCGCGCGTGCGCGCCGGCCGCCCGCTCCGTCTTGGCGGCAGCCTCTCTCACGTCGCCGGCCGATAGATTTGTCTTGCTGCTCACGCGGCCTTCCCTTGGTACTCGGCGTAGCCCGAGGTCTCGAGCTCCTCGGCGAGCTCAGGCCCGCCCGACTTCTGGATGCGGCCATCGACCATCACGTGAACCCTGTCGGGGACGATGTAGTTCAACAGCCGCTGGTAGTGGGTGATGACGAGCATCGAGCGCTCGGGCGAGCGCATGGCGTTGACGCCGTCGGCGACCACGCGGAGTGCGTCGATGTCGAGGCCTGAATCGGTCTCATCGAGCACGCACAGCGAGGGGTTGAGCACCTCCATCTGCAGGATCTCGGAGCGCTTCTTCTCGCCGCCCGAGAAGCCGACGTTCACGGGGCGCTTCAGCATCTCCATATCGATATTGAGGCGCGAAGCCTTGTCCTTGGCGATCTTCATGAACTCCGGCGTCGACAGCTCGGGCTCTCCGCGCGCCTTGCGCACGGCGTTGGCGGCGGTTCTGAGGAAGGTGAGGCTCGCAACGCCCGGGATCTCCAAGGGGTACTGGAACGCGAGGAACACGCCTTTGGCGGCGCGCTCCTCCGGCTCCATGTCGAGCAGGCTCTCGCCGTTCCACAGGATGTCGCCCTCGGTGACCTCGTAGTCGTCGCGGCCGGCGAGCACGTAGGCGAGCGTCGACTTGCCCGAGCCGTTGGGGCCCATGATCGCGTGCACCTCGCCCTTGGGGAGCTTGAGCGAGAGGCCTTTCAGGATCTCGCGCTCCTCGTCGGCGATCTTCACGTGCAGGTTCTTGATCTCGAGCATGTACCGATTACTCCAGCCTTATCCGACCGATCCTTCGAGGCTGACGCCGATCAGCTTCTGCGTCTCCGCCATGAACTCCATGGGCAGCTTCTGCAAAACGTCGCGCACCAAGCCATTGACCACGAGCGCCACCGCTTCCTCCTCGGACAAGCCCCGCTGGCGGCAGTAGAACAGCGTCTCGTCTGATATTTTCGAGGTGGTCGCCTCGTGCTCGAAGTGCGCGCTAGCGTTCTTCGCCTCGATGTAGGGCACGGTGTGCGCGCCGCACTTGTCGCCGATGAGGAGCGAGTCGCAGTTGGTGAAGTTGCGCGCGCCCGTCGCCTTGCGGTGCGCCGAGACGAGCCCGCGGTAGGTGTTGTTCGAATGGCCGGCGGCGATGCCCTTAGAGATGATGCGGCTCGAGGTGTTCTTGCCGAGGTGGATCATCTTGGTCCCACTGTCGACCTGCTGATAGCCGTTCGACACCGCGATCGAGTAGAACTCGCCGCGCGAGTTGTCGCCGCGGAGGATGCAACTCGGGTACTTCCAGGTAATGGCGGAGCCGGTCTCGACTTGCGTCCATGAGATCTTGGCGTTGCGGCCGCGGCAGTCGCCGCGCTTGGTTACGAAGTTATAGATGCCGCCCTTGCCCTGCTTGTCTCCGGGGTACCAATTCTGCACGGTCGAGTACTTGATCTCGGCGTCGTCGAGCGCGATGAGCTCGACCACGGCCGCGTGCAGCTGGTGCTCGTCACGCATGGGCGCCGTGCAGCCCTCGAGATAGGAGACGTAGGCGCCCTTGTCCGCGATGATGAGCGTGCGCTCGAACTGGCCGGTCTGCTTCTCGTTGATGCGGAAGTAGGTCGACAGCTCCATGGGGCAGCGCACGCCCTCCGGCACGTAGACGAAGGAGCCGTCGGAAAAGACCGCCGAGTTCAACGCCGCGTAGAAGTTGTCGCCCTGCGGCACGACCGAGCCAAGGTACTTTTTCACGAGCTCCGGGTGCTCGCGGATCGCCTCCGAGATCGAGCAGAAGATCACGCCGGCCTTGGCGAGCTCGGCCTTGAAGGTGGTGACCACGGACACGCTATCGAACACCGCATCGACCGCGACGCGCGCGCCCTGCACGCCCGCCAGCACCTCCTGCTCTCGGAGCGGGATGCCGAGCTTCTCGTAGGTCGCAAGCAGCTCCGGATCGACCTCGGCGAGGCTCTTCGGCCCCTCCGTCGACTTCGGCGCGGCGTAATAATAGAGATCCTCAAAGTCGATCTTCGGATAGCTGACGTTGGCCCAGGTGGGCTCCGTCATGGTGCGCCAGCGGCGGTAGGACTCAAGCCGCCACTCGAGCATCCATGCGGGCTCGCCCTTCTTCTCCGAGATGAAGCGGACGATGTCCTCGGAAAGGCCCTTCGGCGCTTTGACCGTCGCGATCTTGGTCTCGAAGCCGTACTTGTACTGGTCGACGTCGATCTTCTTGACCTGGTCGATCGTCTCTCGAACCGCTGCCATAACTGTCCTTTCGCCTCGAACTCTTTGAGCTCACGCGGCTATTGCCGCGGGCTTTGCAACCTTCTCCCAAGCCGCGAGGAACGCGGCGATGTCGCCTTCGCTCGTCTGCGGCCCCAGGCTCACGCGGATCACCGCGCGCGCCATATCTGCGCCAAGCCCCATGGCCTCGAGCACGTGGCTCGGCCCAACCTTGCCGGAAGAGCACGCCGCGCCGGCGCTCACGGCAATCCCCTCCAGATCGAGCTTGATGACGAGCGTCTCGGCCGCGTTGCCGGGCAGCGCAATGCACGAGGTATTGGCGACGCGCTTGGCATCGCGGCCGATGATCGTCGCCATGGGTGTGAGGCGCAGAACGCCCTCCTCGAGCACCGTGTGCAGGCGCCTCATGCGAGCAACCGCATCGGTTTCGTGCTGCACGGCCGCCACCGCCGCGCCGAAGCCGGCGATGCCGGTGACGTTCTCGGTGCCGCCGCGCCGGCGCCGCTCCTGGCCACCGCCCCTGATGAGCGGTGGCAGGGTGACGCCATCACGCAGGATCAGCGCGCCGGCGCCGCGCGGACCACCAAGCTTGTGCGCCGACAGCACCATCGCGTCGGCACCGAGC
>DATIZL010000017.1:0-10058 GCA_035517115.1 Hyphomicrobium sp. | reverse complement strand
ACAGCCCGCGGACACCTAGGCAAATGGCTGTGGCCCAATTGTCACGGCGCAGGCAATCCTTCGGTCAGCTGGCTTCCATCACGGCAGCGGGTATGGTCCGCGAGAACCGCCGGAGAGAGGGAGGGATGAGCGCGAATGCGTGTTGGAATCGTTGTCGACCACCCCAAGCGCGATTTGGAAGGTGCCGTACGAATTGCCTATGAGGTGACGAAGCTTGGCGGCGAAGCTCTCCTCATCCCCATGTACACCCAAGGCGCGGATGTCCCTTTGCTGGAATTGGACGCGATCGTTCTAAACTACGCACGCCCGACCAATCGCGCGCTCATCGAGACCTACGCTCGCGAAGGCATCAAGGTTTTCATCCTCGATACGGAAGGCGGCGTCCTGAGTGAGACGGGCGCCAACTCGCCGAAAGCGCATGTCGAGCGGCTGAAGGATGGCGATTTCGCAAAGTCCATCGCTGGCTATTTCTTTTGGGGCGACCGGCTGAAAGATGCATTTGCCGCCGCGGGGTTGTTCTCGGAGGCAACGAGGCGCGTCACGGGCTGTCCGCGCTTCGATCTTGCTGCCAGGAAGTGGCGCTCACTCCTGCGTCACCACCGCAGCGGCTACGTCCTCGTGAATGGCAACTTTTCCACCGTAAACCCGAAGTATGCCGGCAGCGTCGACGCCGAGCGCAAGACCATGGTCGCCGTGGGATGGGCCCCGGATTATGTCGACCGCCTCTTTGCCGATCTCGAGTGGACGTTCGCCTCCTTCCTGCAGAGCGTCGCAGCGGTTGCCAAGAAGCTCCCCGATGTGCCCTTCCTTGTCCGGCCGCACCCTTTTGAGCGCGAGGAGCCCTACGGGGAGGCCTTTTCCGGCCTCGCGAACGTCTCCATCGATGGCAGCGGCAGCGTCTTCAAAGTCGTCGGCAACGCTACGGCAGTGCTTCACTGCAATTGCGGAACCGCCGTCGAAGCCGTGATGCTCGAGAAGCTCCCCATTCACATGAAGTTTCTCGACACCGAGACCACCGCCAACCACGCACTGCTTCCGGCGAAGGTGAGCTATCACGCGACATCGGTCGAGCACGTCGTAGCGACGCTTGAGAACTTGGCGGCACGCACCGCCGAGTTTCCCTTCGAGGAAATATATGCGGTGCACATCTATCCCTACTACTACAAGCACGACGGAGACGCGGGAAACCGGGTTGCCGAGGTCTTGATGCGCTGTCGCACGCGCGGTGAGGCGCCCTTCAAGAGGTCGATAAAGGCAGCGCTGCTCAGCGGGCGCCCCAAGCCAACGCCCCCGCAGCTGTTGAACGGCATGCTCAATCTTATCTTCGGGTCGGCGTTCACCAGCGAGCTGAGGTGCTTGCTCAAGCCTGCGCGGCGCGACAAGGCATTCACTCTGCGCGACCTCGGCGACTACCTCGATCAGCTCGCGAGCGTGGACGCGCTCGAAACAGCAGAATTCGACGTATGCCGGGCCCGCAATCCGTTCACGGCGGTACCATTATCGACCGTGGTGGTCCGAAAGGCCTGAGCACAGGCGTGCGTTGGAGCTCACAATTCTAGCAGATAACGGGTCTTTACCAGCACCAACCGCACCGCTGTCCGTACGCCGGCTGGCAGAGGTTGAGGACAAGGTATTTGCCCTCGAGGGTGCAACACGGTCTTTCCAGGAAGGGTCGAGATCGCACCGGAATCGAGCGCCTAGAAGTTCATGAGCGCGCCGACGCTCACGTAGCGGAAGCCTTCCAGATCGCCTGCCCCGATACCCGCTACATCTGCCTTGTGCTCGCGGTACTTCATCCACACCGACAGCGAGGCCGCGTCGATCTCCTGCACGGCACCCACGCCGAAGCGGTCGAACTCGCTCCCCGTGGCCCCGGCGGCGAGCGCGTTGGGCGAGAGCTGGTCGATGTAGCGGCCGTACTCGCCATAGAGGATCGTGTGGCCGAGACTGATCCACTGCTCGCGCACTCCGCCCTTCACGTACCACTGGTGCGAGTCGGGCTCGACAAAACCGGCGAGCGTGCGCCTTCCGTTGTTGTCCTCCTCGCCGTAGGCGCCGTGGATGAAGAGGCCGGTGGCGACATGCTCGGCGTAGCCGCCCGCCTGAAAGAAGGCGGAGTCCTTATCCTTCGACACGGGCGGCGGCTGCGTGTGCTCATCCGTATTCACCGAGTAGCCGGCGCCGAGCGCCAATTTGAAGCCGCCAATCTCACCCGAATAGCGCCCTGCGATCTCCCAATCATCATCCTCGCCCCAGCTTGCCGAGAGCGAGAAGCCGGCAAACGTCGGGCTGTCGTAGCGCACGCCGTCCATGACGATGCCGTCGCAGTCGCCGCCCCACGGCCGCTGCTGCGCGTAGCAGTAGCCGAAATCGCCCCAGCTCAAGAAGCCGGTGGCTGATTTGATGAACGCGCCATCGCGGCGCACGAAGAACTGCCCTCCGTCGAACAGCACGTAGTTGGCGACGAGCTGCGTCCCCGAAAGGTCGGTGAACATGGCCGCACTCTTGGCCGCGAGTGCGTTCTTGCCGATGCTGATCTTGCCGAGGTCCTTGCTCGCCAGGTACCAGTACGACATCTGCGTGTTGAGGCCGAGATTGACGACCGGCGTGCTTTGATTGAGGCCCATGGAGTTGCCGTCGAGATCCTGAATGCGCAGGACGTAGCCGGCCTTCCAGCCGGGCGCGATCGTCGCCTCGCCGATCAAGCGGAAGTTCGTCGCCTGCGTGGGGCCGATGTCCGAGATGTAGGCGTTGCTCTCGGCGCCATCATCCCAAAACATGATCTGCTTGGTCACGTAGCCGCTGATGGTGAGCGTGACCTTGCGGTTGCCCTTGCGCGCGGTCGTCTCCTCCAGCTCGGCGACGCGCTCCTCCAAATCGGCGCAGCAGTCGCCGCCGAGATCCGCGGCGATCACCGCAGGGGCGCCTGAAAAGATGGAAACGGCCATGGCCGCAAGACTTAGAATTCTGCACTTCTGACGCACGCTACGCAGCTCCCCCACGCAAATGACCCCGACCCATTGTGAAACCCATGCCTCAGCCGGCCGAGGCACCCTCAACTACATCCTCGCTCGCGCTCCTCGGCGCGCTTCCGCGGACGGCAGCCCCAATCAGGATCATGCAGGGCTCGTTGCTCGCCGCTGCCGCGATGCGCTCGGGCAATGTGGCAAGCGTCGCCGCCAGCACGCGCTCCGTCATCCGCGTGGCGTTGAACACCGCCGCTGCCGGATGTGCCGCATCGAGCCCGCGCTGCATCAGCCCGGCGCACAGAGCGCCGATCGTCGCTTTCGGCATATAGACGGCGGTCGTCGCCTTGGGATCGGCAAGGCCAGACCAGTCGAAATCATCGGGCAGACGCCCGTTGTCCGCATGCCCCGTGATGGCTTGGAACCGGCGCGCCCCGCGGCGCCGCGTGAGCGGAATGCGGAGGCGAGCGGCGGCACCCTGCGCTGCCGAGATGCCGGGAATGATGGTGAACCCTAAGCGGGCGGCCTCCAGCGCGGCGATTTCCTCCTCCAGGCGCGCGAACATCAGGGGGTCACCGCCTTTCAGGCGCACGACGCGCCGGCCGGCCGCCGCGAGCGCCACCATCAAGACGTTGATCTCGTCCTGCTTGCAGGCCTTGCCGTAGCCCTTCTTGCCGACGGCGATGCGCTCGGCACGCGCGGGCACCAGAGTTAGCACCTCGTCCGACACGAGATGGTCGTAGAGGACGACATCGGCGCCCTGCAGGGCTCGCAAGGCCTTGAGCGTGAGCAGCTCCGGATCCCCGGGGCCCGCGCCGACGAGGACGACATGACCCGCGGCGGGATGGGCGCGGCTTACCTTCGCGCGGCGGCCAGCGTTATGGCTGGGCCGTCCCGTGCGGGCGATCATGCGGGCCGTGACGCGCAGCAGTCTTCCCAGAAAGTCTATTCCTTCCCGCCCCGGCGGCACCCTCAGCGGCTCTGATAGTGCGTGCATTGCAGGCCCCCTCAAACCGGCGTGACGGCCGCGCGCTGCGGAGCGACCGCTTGCGCGCCGCGTTGGGCGTCGATGATGGTGCGAATTTCGGCACGGCAGGAGCCGCAGTTGGTGCCGGCTTGCAGCGCCTCGCCGATGGCCGCGAGCGTGGTGCAGCCGCGCGCGGCTGCAGCGGCAATCTCGCCGGCGCCGACGCCGAAGCACGAGCAGACGATGGCGCCGCGATCGACAGCGCTTTTGCCGGGGCGGCCGGCGACGACCGAGAGCCGCGCGCGGCGGCTCGCGTGGCGCTCTGACAGCTGCGCAATCGCCCAATCGCGCGATACCGCCACGGGGTCGGGTGCCAGAAACAGGGCGCCGATCAGACGGTCGCCCTCGTAGCAGGCAAACCGATGCTGGCGCGCCTTGGCGTCGTGATAGGCGATGGTCTCGACGGACGCATCGGCACCGGCGAGCGCCGCAAGGAAGGCCGGCCAGTCGCGATCATCGTCTGCAAAGCCGAGCTCGACGCGCCAGCCGCCCTTGCACTTGGCGATGGCCCAATACTCGGCTTCGATCGCCGCCGGCTTGTGGCGCAGCACGGCGAAGCCATAGGTTGCAGCGACGAAACGTTCGATGCGCACGGGGATATTCTTCGAGGCCGGCTGCCCGGAGACCGGGTCCGTCAACGCCGGCGCAAGCGCGTCAACCCGCGCCCGCGAGGCGAACTGATCGTTCCAGTGCATCGGCACGAAGACCGAGCCGAGCTGCTGGCGCGGCGAAATCAGCGCGCGCACGAGCACCGCATCGAGCCCCGTCGACACGCGCACGAGATCGGCATCGCCGATGTGGTGGCTGTCGGCATCCTGCGGATTGATCTCGACGTAGGGCTCCGCGCAATGCTGCGACAGGCGCTCGCTCTTGCCGGTGCGCGTCATGGTGTGCCAGTGATCGCGGACGCGACCGGTGTTGAGGGTGAGCGGGAAGGCCGTTGTCGTGCGCGTCGCGACCGCTGCGGTCACTGCGACGAACCGGGCCCTGGCGTCGGGCGTGAAGAAGCGGCCGTCTGCGAACATGCGGGGGGCGGAGGCGCGCCCTGGGGCCCGCGGCCACTGGAACGCGGGCAAGTCCTCGAAGCGCGCATCATCGATGTCCGCCATGGCGCCGATGTCGAAATCGCGCTCACCGTCGTTCTCGAAGTGCGACAGCGCGGCATGCTCGGCAAAAATCTCCGCCGGTCCGGGATAGTCGAAGGCTTGCCCAAACCCCATACGCTTCGCCACCTCGCAGATGGTCCACCAGTCGGGGCGCGCCTCACCCGGCACCGGCAGGAAGCCTCGCTGGCGGGAGATGCGCCTCTCCGAGTTGGTGACGGTGCCGTCCTTCTCGCCCCAACCGGCCGCCGGCAGCAGCACATGCGCCAGCCGGGCCGTATCGGTGGCCCTCGTCACGTCGGAGACGGCGACGAAGGGACAGCCGCGAATGGCCGCCTCGATATTGCCCGCCTCCGGCATGGAGACGGCCGGATTGGTCGCCATGATCCACAGCGCCTTGATGCGTCCGTCGGCGACGGCGCGGAACATATCGACGGCCTTGAGGCCCGGCTTCGAGGCGATGGCCGGCGATTGCCAGAACCGCTGCACGCGGTCGCGATGCGCTGCGTCCTCGAGGCTCATGTGGGCCGCGAGCATGTTGGCGAGGCCGCCCACCTCGCGCCCGCCCATGGCATTGGGTTGCCCCGTCACCGAAAAGGGTCCCATGCCCGGCTTGCCGATGCGCCCCGTCGCCAGGTGGCAATTGATAATGGCGTTGACCTTGTCGGTGCCGGAGGACGATTGGTTGACGCCCTGGCTGTAGACGGTGACCGTCTTCTGGTTGGCCGCGAACAGGATGAAGAACTTCTCGAGCGTCGCCGCGGGCACTCCCGTGTGGCGCACGAGATCGTACATGTCGAGCGCCTCGGCGGCGCGTAACGCCTCCTGATATCCGGTAGTGTGCTGTGAGATGTAGCGGCGCTTGATCGAGCGGTTGCGCGCGAGATAGCGGAAGAGGCCCAGGAACAGCGCCACGTCGCCGTCCGGCTTGATCTGCAGGTGCAAATCCGCGATGTCGGCCGTCATCGTGCGGCGCGGGTCGATTAGCACGACCTTCATCCGCGGGTGCCGCTCCTTTGCCGCTGCGATGCGCTGGTAGAGGATGGGGTGGCACCAGGACAGGTTCGACCCGACCAGCACGATGAGATCGGCGAGCTCGAGGTCCTCGTAGCACCCGGGCACGGTGTCGGAGCCGAAGGCGCGCCGATGCCCTGCAACGGAGGACGCCATGCACAGCCGCGAGTTGGTGTCGATATTGGCCGAGCCGATGAAGCCCTTCATCAGCTTGTTGGCGACGTAGTAGTCCTCGGTGAGGAGCTGGCCGGAGACGTAGAAGGCGACCGAGTCTGGCCCGTGCTCCTCGATGGCTTGTGCGAATTTGCCGGCGACGAGGTCGAGCGCGCTGTCCCAGCTCGTCCGTACGCCGGCCACCTCGGGAAACAGCAGCCGGTCGTCGAGCCCGATGGTCTCGGCGAGCGCAGAGCCCTTGGAGCAAAGGCGCCCGAAGTTCGCCGGATGATCGGGATCGCCGTGCACGCTGACGCGGCCGTCCGACCCCACCTCGGCCAGGACGCCGCACCCTACCCCGCAGTACGGGCAGGTCGTCTTGATGCTCCGCGGCGCGGCCATATCCATGCGTCAGGCCGCCTGTCCCGCTGGCGCTTGCAGCGCGATGAAGAGCGTATCGCCGTCGCACTTGACCGGGATCGTGCGCACGCAGCCTTCGTCGGCGCCCAGCGCCCTTCCGGTTTCGAGCGAAATGACCCAATTGTGCAGCGGGCAGGTCACCGCGGAGCCGTGCACGATGCCCTGGCTGAGCGGGCCACCCTTGTGGGGGCAGCGGTCCTCGATGGCGAAGACGCGGTCCTCCGCCGTGCGAAACACGGCGACCCTCCCCGCTGGCGTATCGACGCAGCGTGCGCCGCGGCGCGGGATATCCGAGAGGCTGCCGATGGCAATCCAGGTCATCCGCTACTCCGCCGCCTCTGCAAAGCCCACCGCAGCCAGCGGCTGGAATTCGTGCTTGTCCTTGCCCGATGCACGCTCGGACCACGGATCGACCTGCGCGAATTTCTGCGAGTAGACGAAGCGATCGAAGAACGCCTTGCGGCGCTCGCGATCCTCGAGCACCTGGCGGCGGATCTCGGGAACGCCGACGCGCCTTGCCCACTTGTAGATGCGCTCGAGGTAGCGGGCCTGCTCGCGGTACATCTGCACGAGCGCGACGATCACCTCGAGCGCCTCGTCCTCGGTCTTGACGAGGCCCAACACCTCGGTGCCCTTGATGTCGAGACCGGCCGCGCCGGCGAAATGGATCTCGTAGCCACTATCGACGCAGACGACGCCGACGTCCTTGCAGGTCGCCTCGGCGCAATTGCGCGGGCAGCCGGAGACCGCCATCTTGACCTTGGCCGGCGTCCACGAGCCCCACATGAACTTCTCGATGCGGATGCCGAGGCCCGTCGAGTCCTGCGTGCCGAAGCGGCACCAATCGGTGCCGACGCACGTCTTCACGGTGCGCAGGCCCTTGGCGTAGGCGTGACCGGAGACGAAGCCCGCCTTGCCGAGCTCGGCCCAGACCGCCGGCAAGTCCTCCTTCTTTACGCCCAGCATATCGATGCGCTGGCCGCCCGTGACTTTGACGGTGGGGATCGAGAACTTGTCGACCACGTCGGCGATGGCGCGCAGCTCTTTCGCGCTCGTCACGCCGCCCCACATGCGCGGGACGACCGAGTAGGTACCGTCCTTCTGGATGTTGGCGTGGGCGCGCTCGTTGATGAAGCGCGACTGGTAGTCGTCGGCATATTCGCCCGGCCAATCGCACACGAGATAGTAGTTGAGCGCCGGGCGGCATTTCGCGCAGCCGCAGGAGGTCTTCCACTCGAGCTCCTGCATGACGGCGTGGATGGTCTTGAGCCCCTTAGCTTTGATCAAACGGCGGACGTCGTCGTGGCCGAGCGAGGTGCAGGCGCACATGGGCTGCACCGCTGCCGGGTTGTAGGCATCGCCCAGCGCCAGCCTCATGAGCTGCTCGACGAGACCCGTGCATGAACCGCAGGAGGCGGACGCCTTGGTGTGGGCGCGCACGCCGTCGAGAGTGGCGAGAGCCTTCTCCCTGATCGCGCCCGTGATCTTGCCCTTACAAACGCCGTTGCAGCCGCAGATCTCTGCGTCATCGGGCAACGCTGCAACGGCCGCCATAGGGTCCAGCGGGGACCCTCCCTGATAGGCTTGGCCGAAGATCAAGGTGTCGCGCATCTCGGTGATGTCGACCTGGCGCTTCTTGAGGTCGTTGAACCAGGCGCCATCGGTGGTCTCGCCGAAGAGCACGGTGCCGATGATGCGGTTGTCCTTGAGGATGAGGCGCTTGTAGACGCCGGCGGAAGCGTCGCGCAGCACGATCTCCTGACGGTCGTCGCCGTCGGCGAAATCGCCGAGCGAGAAGACGTCGATGCCAGTGACCTTGAGCTTGGTCGGCGTGTCGTTGTGCACGAAGGAAGCCGTGCCGTCGCCGGCAAGATGCGCCGCGGCGACGCGCGCCATCTCGTAGAGCGGCGCCACCAGGCCATAGACATGGCCGCCCACCTCCGCGCACTCGCCGAGCGCGATGATGTCGGGATCGGAGGTGCGCATGCCCGCATCGACGAGGATGCCGCGCTCGACCGCTAATCCGGCCTCTTTGGCGAGACCCGCGTTGGGCCGGATGCCGGCGGCCATCACCACGAGCGTTGCCGGGACGATGCGTCCATCGGCGAGCTCGACCCCCTCGACCCGGCGCTCGCCGAGGATGGCCTTGGTCTGTGCCTTGGTGAGGATCTTGATGCCGCGCCCCTCGAGCTCCCGTTGCAGCATGTAGCCCGCGGCGGGATCGAGTTGCCGCTCCATCAGCGTCGGCATCAGATGCACGACGGTGACGTCCGTGTCGCGCGAGCTGAGCCCGGCGGCGGCCTCGAGCCCGAGCAGTCCGCCACCGATGACCACCGCCTTCGCGCGCGACTGCGCGGCAATGAGCATGGCGTTCACGTCGTCGAGGTCGCGGTAGGTGAGAACGCCCGGCAGGTTGTTGCCCGGCACCGGCAGGATCAGCGGCACCGAGCCGGTGGCGATGACGAGCTTGTCGTAGGGCTGCACCACGCCGCGGTCGGAGGCGACCGTCTTCGCCACACGGTCGATGCCGGTGACCTTGTGCCCCTTGTAAAGCGTGATGCCGTTCTTGATGTACCAGCCGTCGCCGTGGATGACGATCTCTTCGAAGTCCTTCTCGCCGGACAGCACGGGCGACAGCATGATGCGGTCGTAATTGACGCGCGGCTCGGCGTTGAAGATCGTGACCTCATAGCGGCCGGGCGCGGCCGCGAGGAGGTGCTCGAGCATCCTCCCCGGCGCCATGCCGTTGCCGATGATGACCAGTTTTTCACTCATGCGGGCTCGCTCCAGCTATTCGGCGGCATAGAGGGCTTGCGCGGGGACGGGCGCGGAGGGCGCGCGGACCTCGCGTTCCATGCGCCTGATCGACACGTCCATCCACACGACGAGGCCGACCACGATCGCAAACAGCAGCATGAAGCAGCTCGACCAGAGGCCGGTGAGGTCGTTGAGCGCTCCGAAGGCGATAGGAAGGAAGAATCCGCCGAGGCCGCCGATCATGCCGACGAGGCCGCCCACCGCGCCGACGTTGCCCGGGTAGTAGGTGGCGATGTGCTTGAACACGGCGGCCTTGCCGAGGCTCATGAAGAAGCCGAGCACGAAGGCCACCGCGATGAAGGCCGGCAAGCCGATCTCGAAATGGAAGGCGATCTCGCCCTTGATGCCGCGCATCACGTAGTTGGTCGGCGGCAGCGACAGGATGAGGGTCGCCGCGGCCGAGACCAAGAGGCTCCAGTACATCACCTTGCGCGCGCCCACGCGGTCGGAGAGCACGCCGCCGTAGGCACGGAAGATGCTCGCGGGGATCGAGTAGGACGCGCCGATCATGCCGGCGGTGGCGATATCGAGGCCATAGGCTCCGATCAGGTAGCGCGG
>DATIZL010000016.1:0-4612 GCA_035517115.1 Hyphomicrobium sp. | reverse complement strand
GCCGAGGGCACCCCGCTCTTGAAGCTCGATTGCGTCGTCTATGCCATCGACGGGCGCCCCATCGAGTGGCGCGTCGCGCGCTGCCATTTGCGCGACATGTACTACATGACCGAGATACATTGAGGCGACACGCGCCTGTCGCACATCTACGTCTAGTTGCCGAGCCCCAGCGCAGTGGCCATGGCGCGGAACACCATCGTATTGTCGATGTGCCCGTGGAACACCTCCGCGCCCGGGCCGGTAGCGGTCAGCACGACGTCATCGCCCGAATGCACGCCGGCACGGGCCGTGAGCGGAAGATTGCCCACCCGCAAGCCCGACCCGGGCGCGCAATACTCCTCCTTTGGCAATTTCGGCACCTTGCCGAGCTCGGCCGGGCCGGGGAGATTGGGCTTGCCCGCGTCGCAGTAATCGGGATAGGCGGCAAACACGAGGGCAAGGCGCCGCGATACGTCGACCGAGGGCGGATATCCCTCGCGGTCCGCCGGCGCGTAGTTGGGAAATTGTGCCGCCGCATAGGTCTGCAGCTTCTCGCGCAGCGTCGATCCGGCCTCGTCGTCGTAGGTGCCGACGAGGGAGATCGGATGCCCGTGATCGGGCACCACGATGATGAGCGTGTCGTCGCGGCTGGCCGCGAAATCCTTGGCCACCTGCACAGCGTCATCCAGCATGATCGTATCGTAGACGGCCCGCTCCCAATCGAGTGAGTGGCTATACTTGTCGATGAGGCCCGACTCGACCATCAGCACGAAGCCCTTGTCGTTGCGCGAAAGCATCTGCAGCGCGGTCCGCACCTCCTCTGTGAGGTCCGGCTGGTCGGGAAACTTGGAGACGGTGCCCTTCTTGAGGAATTTGCGGTCGAGCGCGCCGTCCATGTTTCCGTCGTTGAAAAGGCCCAGCAGCTTGCGGGTCTCGGGCTTCGCCGCCTCGGCCTTAAGCTCGGTCGCATTGGCGGCGAACGCGTAGCCGGCCTCCTTGAACTTGTCGATGTAGCTCACCGGATCCCAGCGTTTGGGCAGAAACGGCGCGGCCCCGCCGCCCATGATGACGTCCGGCTGCACCGCGTAGAACATGCGCACGATGTCCTCGTAGTCGGAGCGCAAGCGGGTGTGCGCGACCATGCCGGCGGGCGTCGCGTCCTCGATCTCGGTATTGGTGACGACGCCGACGGCAAGACCGAGCTTGCGCTTGGCGAGCTCGGCAATGGTTTCTACCCTGGGGTGCGCAAGCGCACGAAAATTCTTGGCGCAATAGACGCCGAGCGCATTGACGCAGCTCTTGTGGCCGGTGGTGTAGGCCGTCATCGAGTTGGCGCTGTCGGTGATCACGCTGTCGGTGCCGGCGGTGGAGACGAGCGCCATGTAGGGCATGTCGTCGATCGCCAGCTCGCCGCCGTAGCGGCCTTCGGCGATGCCCTTCGACAGGATGCGCGCGGCCGTGCGGTGGGCGATCGACATGCCATCGCCGATGAACAGGATGACGTTCCGGGCCTTGCGCCCTGCAGGCGTGGCGAACACGTCCCAGGCGACGCTCGCCCTGGCGCTGCCGGCCGAGGCTTCCACCGTAAACGTGCCGGCGGTGTCGAGATGCGCACCGCGGATCCAGTACGCGGTCTGCGGGAAACCGTCCTCGTTGGCGATGATCTCCGGCGCTTTCCCCAGCGCCTTTGCGGCATCCTCGCCGTTAATGGTGACCTTGATGTCGGCGGGCGCCGGCGTGCCGGCAAACTCGACCTTCAGGTCGAAGTTGGCGCCCGTCAGGATCTGAGCCCGGTTTATGGGATAGATCGTCTGCGCCACGGCCGGCATCGCGACGGCCGTGAGCAGCAGGCCGAAGCAAGCCCAGCCGATTGCATTCTTCATCGAGCCCTCGAAATGCCCAGCATTGCGAAACCTTAAGCGAAGGCTGGTGCTTAGGCTCAGCGCATGATGGAGATGTGACAATGGAAGAGGGGGCAATACCGCGGCCCTTGGTTAATCATCGTCAAGATTTGGGACAGAAATGCCGTTCGGTTGCTTAAGACATCGATTATGAAATGAGTAACGAATGATCAGATTTACAGTTGTAATTGCGATTGATTCATAACAACTCTTCGCTTGTTCAAAAGGGAGGCCTGACGAGGGCGGGTCAGCGCTCCGCGAGCGCCGGTCCATGAACCGTGAACAGTATAGGGCTAGCTTTTCTGCTGAGGGGGTTCGGCGCATGGGAAAAGCGGAGAATCGCCGTTTGCTCGGCCTCTTGAGCAACAACGACATGCTGCGGACAAGGGGCTTCTCGTTCAGTTGCGCGCCGACTGGCGGCATCGTCATCGATCGTTTCGGGCACGTGCACGGCATTTGGGACTTCGATGGCCGCGCCTACGCGTGGCAGTCGCCCGGCAGCACAGAGCCCAAATTCAAGACAGAGGACGCCAAGTCGGCCGTGCTCTATACGCTCGCCGCGCTCGACCAGGGGTAGGCGGGAGAGCGCTCTCGACCACGGGAAGCTAGTTCGCTTCCTCAGGCAGCGGCGGCAGCATCAGGATCTCGATGCCTTCCTCGAGGAGCGCTCGCGCCTCCTCGCCCGTGGCCGTGCCGGCGATGCCATGCGGCTCGACCTCGCCGTAGTGGATCTTGCGTGCCTCCTCCGGGAAGCGGGCACCGACGTCCTCGGCTTTGGCGAGCAGCGCGCGCCGGAACTCGCGCAACAGGTGCACCACGGCCGGGCCCTGACCCTGCGCGCCCTTGACCCCGTCGGCAGCGCCGCGCACGGCAACGTTCGGCGCCATCACCGCCTTGACGACCTCGTGGCCGTCGCACTCGGGACAGCACACCTGCTGGCCCCTGGCCTGCGCGTCATAGGCGGCGCTGGACGAGAACCAGGCCTCGAACTCATGCCCTTTGGCGCATTGAAGGCGGTATTTGATCACGGCACGACCTTGTCCGATGCGTCCTGGGCGGCGTGTACGACGTCGAAGGCCCGATCGTGCTGGAGCGAGGGCACCCGGCGGCGGACATCCTCCAGAAGCTGCAATTCAACATCGGCGACGATGACTGTGGGGTGAACGCCGGCCTCGGCCAGAAGTTCACCCCATGGAGATACGATGAGGCTATGGCCGAAGGTTTCGCGGCCGTTCTCGTGCATCCCGCCTTGCGCCGCCGCAAACACGAAGGCCTGCGATTCTATGGCGCGGGCACGCAAGAGCGTGTGCCAGTGCGCCATTCCGGTCGGGCGCGTGAACGCCGATGGGATGGCGAGGAACCGCGCCCCGGCCCGCGCCAGCGCGCGATAAAGATGGGGAAAGCGCAGGTCATAGCAGATGGTGAGGCCGAGCTTGCCCCACGGCAGATCCGCGAGCACGGCGCGGCGCCCGGGCTCGTAATTGGCGCTCTCGCGGTAGCTCTCGCCGCCACCGAGATCGACGTCGAACATGTGGATCTTGTCGTAGCGCGCGGCGATGTCGCCCGCGGGCGAGAACAGGAAAGAGCGGTTGGCGAGGCGGCCATCAGAGACAAGGATCGCCATGGAGCCGATGTGCAGGAAAACGCCGAGCTCGCGCGCCAGCGACTGGAAATGCGAAATCACGGGGTTGGCCGGCTCGGGCCGCGCCGCCGCGAGCAGCCGCGCGCGATCGAGCTCCATGATCGTCGTCATCTCGGGCGTTTGGATGTAGTCGGCGCCTTCGTGCTTGGCCCGGCGGATGAGGTCGGTCGCGTCGTTGACGTTCCTCTCGACGTCGCGGCCCGAGCACATCTGCACGAGGCCGACGCGGAACGAGCGGGGGTGACCGGTATCCGCCATCACGCCCCCGTCTGCCGGCGCGTGGCCACGGATACCCTAGGCCGCGAGCAGCGGGTCGAGCTTGCCGTCGCGCTCGAGCGTGTAAAGGTCATCGCAACCGCCCACGTGCTTCTCGCCGATCCAAATCTGCGGCACCGTGTTGCGGCCCCCGGCCTTGTGACACATCTCGGCGCGCAGCTCGCTGCGGCAGCCGACGTCGATCTCATTGAAAACCGCGCCCTTCTTGCGCAACAGCTCCTTTGCCATCCGGCAGTAGGGGCAAAGCCTTGTCGTGTAGACGGTAATGGTGGCCATGGTCTTGTGGCGGGCTCCTTTCATTGCCCGGAATAGTCAATCTAATCGTTCTCTGAGTCGCCGCAAATATGACCGGCGTCACACCTTTACAAGAATTTAGTTTCTAAGCGGCCACGACGGCGGCATCCGCCACCAGGGCGAGCGCCAGCACATCCACGCGCCCAGCGCCGGCGCGCTTCAAGGTGCGGGCGCAGGCCTCGGCCGTCGCCCCCGTGGTGATGACGTCGTCGATGAGGACGATCTTCGCGCCGGAGATGGCGCCCTTACGGGAGGGCGCGACGGCGAAGGCGCCGCTGACGTTCTGGCGGCGCTGCTCCCGGCTCAGGCCTACTTGCGCCTTGGTCTGCCGCACCCGCAGCAAAGCCAGCGGCTCTACCCTGACGCGGGCGATGCGGGCGACCTCGTGCGCCAACAGGGCCGACTGGTTAAAGCGCCGGGTGAGCAGGCGCCTGCGCGTCAGAGGTACCGGCACAATGAGATCGGCATCGGTCAACAGCTCGGCGCCCGCCTCCGCCAGCCACCGTCCGAACAGGCGCCG
>DATIZL010000015.1:0-11021 GCA_035517115.1 Hyphomicrobium sp. | reverse complement strand
CGCGGATACTGGAAGCTCTCGATCAGCGTCTTGATGACCCTGTCGCCCTGCTGCTGCGGGCTCGTGCCGATCGAGCGGCGCAGCGCGTTCGCCATGGCGCTCCACAGATCGAGTCCCTTGATGCGCTGCGCCGCCCAGTCGACCGAGATCTCGTCGCACGACATGCCCCATACCTTCTCGGTGTAGGTCTTGAAGAAGATCGAGAACAGGCGGTCGCCGAACTGGTTCGACACCCACTCGCGGAAGTTCTCCGGATTGCTGGTGGGGAAGGCCTTCTTGTAGGCGTAGGAGAGCACGCACATCGTGCTCTCGACGACGCCGAGGTTGCCCAGCGCCTCGAAGGCTTTCAGCGGATAGGAGTAGTGCTTGCCGTCGTAGTAGATGCGGGAGAGCCGCGGGCGCTCGATGAAATCGTCGGGCAGGATCTCGTGCCAGAGATCGACGACCTCCTTCGACTTGGAGAAGAAGCGGTGCCCTCCGATGTCGAAAAGAAAGTCCTTATAGTTAACGGTCCTGCTAATGCCGCCGACGTAAACGGGATCGGCCTCGATCACCGTGGTTGCCACACCCGCCTTTGTCAGCAGGTAAGCAGCGGTAAGGCCCGCAGGCCCTGCGCCAATGACGAAGACTTCCGAGTGCTCCACCTGGGTCTCCCGCTGAAACAACGCGCCTACGCGCGGGTGCCCTTCCCCTCGTGCAACCGGCAACCTAGGTGGCAACGCTGAAGAAACCCTTGCTCAGACCTCGGAGCGGCCGGTTTGCCGCGGCCCGTTTACAGCCCCGCAAGTGCGCTTCGTTAGCGTCGCCTGCGACCAAGGGAGAGAACGATGGCAGTGGCGGCTGCGGGCATCCGGCAGCACGGTCGCATCCGCGCCCGCGCCCAAGGCGCGCGGCCTGAAGCCGCGCGGGCCGGACGCCTCTCGCTGCTCGCGTGGTCGGCGCTCGGCGTCGCCCTCCTCGGCGTCTCTCATCTCCTCAGCGATCCGGCGCGCCTGTCGACGTTCCTGGGCGATCCCGACGACGCGACACGCATGATCGAAGTGCGTGAATGGATGGCGGGTGCTTCGTGGTTCGACCTGACGCTGCCTCGCCTGGGGGGTGCCCATCCGCTCATTTCGCACTGGTCGCGCATCATCGATGCGCCGCTCTTCGCGCTACTGCAGATCCTCGAGCTCTTCATGCCGCCGGCGCAGGCCGAGCTAGTCGTGCGCTTTGTCTGGCCGCTGATCCTGCTTTGTGCGTTTGCCTATCTCATTGCGCGAGAGACCGAGCTCTACAGCGGCCGCATCGCAGCGCTGGTGAGCATCGCGCTCACGGTGACGTGCATGCTCGGGGTCGTGCAATTCTGGCCGGGCCGCATCGATCATCACAACGCGATGATCCTGTGCGCCGTCACCGGCATACTGAGATTGGCGCGCAGCTTCGACGATGCCGATGCGGGCTGGAGCGCGGGCGCTTTTCTCGGCCTTGGCCTCGCCATCGGCTACGAGTCCCTGGCGTTGACGGCAGCCTGTCTCGGTGCGGCGGCAATCTTCGCCATGTTGCCCGGCCGATCGCTGCTGGCCCTGTCGCGCGCACTCGTGACGCTGAGCGCCGTTCTTGCGGTTGGCGTCGCTGCGACGGTGCCGCCGGACAGGCTGTTCGTCAGCCACTGCGACGCTCTGTCGATCAACCTCGTGGTGCTTTGCGCGATCGGCGCCTTGGGGGTCTGCATCGCGTCGGCGCTCGAGCCACGGCTTTCATTGGCCTCCAGACTCGCCCTGCTCGTGGCGACGGCCGTCGCCGGGCTGGTAACATACGGGGCCTTCGAGCCTGCATGTCTTGCCGGGCCGTTCGCTCAGGTCGAGCCAGATCTGTTTCCAATCTGGCTGTCGCTGGTCTCGGAGACGCAAAGCGTCCTATCACTCGGCTCGCGCGCGCCGGCCGTCGCGGCGGTGGGCGTGCTCTATATCGGCCTCGGCATCTACTGCGGCTTGCGGCTGTTGCGGGCTGAACCTCGCGACAGTCTGCGCTTTCATATCGTCGCTCTTGCCATCGCGCTGCCACTCAGCGCGTGGCAAATCAAGCTCATCCCGTACTCGATGTTCTTGCCGATACCCCTCATGGCCATCTGGCTGACTGGCCTGCCCCGGCGGCTCGCGACTGCGCCGGCTGGACGCGGCCTCTGGATGGCGGCCGCCGTTGTCCTCCTGTCGTTGGGCTTCGTGTCGCTCCTGTCGAAGCTCACCGAGCCGACCACCCGCGAGACGGTGGCACAGATCGAGGCAACGCAAAACTGTCTCAGAACGAAGGCATTGGAGCCGCTTGCGAGCCTCTCGCCCGGCCTCGCGGTTGCCGATGTCACCCTCGGACCGTTTCTCGTAAGCCTGACCAGGCTCGACGCGCTGTCGGCCCCCTATCACCGGCTCGGTCGATCGATCATTGCCGCGCACCGTATTCTTCACTCCTCCCCAGCCGAGGCGGAGCGGCTCCTGCGCGAGACGGGCGCGACCTATGTGATCACCTGTCAGGGCCTCGACACCACGCGCTCCCAAGGCGCCGATCCGGCCGACGCGCTGCAGACGCTGCTACTTGCGGACAGGCCGCCGCCGTTCCTTGCGCCGGTGGTGCTCTCGGCGCCGACGCCGCTGAAGGTCTGGCGCGTCAAATCCTGACCGGTCAGTCTTCCGGCTTCAGCGGCCGTTGCATGAGCCGCCCGATGGCGTCGGCGACCGAAATGCGCCCCTCGACGATGTCGCACACCGCCGAGCAAATCGGCATCTCGATGCCCTTCTCGGCCGCGATGCGCCGCACTGCCACGGCCGTATAGACGCCCTCCGTAACCGCCGTTCGTCCGCCCAGCGCCTGCGCGAGGCTCTGGCCCTGACCGAGCGCGCGCCCGAGCGACATGTTGCGCGACTGCGCGCTTCCGCAGGTGAGGATGAGATCGCCGAGGCCCGAGAGTCCCGTGAGCGTCTCTGGCCGCGCCCCCAGCGCCTCGCCGAAGCGGCGCAGCTCCGCGAAGCCACGCGTGACGAGAGCTGCGTGCGCACTGGCACCCAATCCCTTGCCGTCGACGATGCCGGCAGCGATCGCCAGCACGTTCTTCAAGGCCCCGCCGAGCTCGACGCCGACGAGGTCGCTCGTCCAATAGAGGCGCAGGCTGCGGTTGCCGAGGCGCTCGGCGAGCACGCGGCCCATGGGCTCGTTGGCGCAAGCGATGGTAAGCGCCGTCGGCAGCCCGCGCGCGACGTCGGCGGCAAAGCTCGGGCCGGAGAGCACCGCGCGCGGCGCTTCGGGCACGGTCTCGTCCAGCACCTCGCCCATCAAGCGGCCGCTCTGCTGCTCGATACCCTTGGCGCACAGCACGATTGGCTGGCCTTTGCGCAGGTGCGGTTTGAGCTGCTGCGACACTGCCCGCACGTGCTGTGCGGGGGCGACCAGCATCAACGCGTCGGAGCGGGCAAGCTCGGCAAGCTTGCCCGTGGCGCGGATCGCCGGATCGAGTGCGACGCCGGGCAGAAATGCGGCGTTGAGGTGCCGCTCGTTGATACCAGCGACAACTTCCGGCTCGCGTGCCCACAACACCACGTCGCGTCCGGAGCGCCGCAACGACAGCGCCAGCGCCGTCCCCCAGGCTCCGCCGCCGATGATGCCGACGCTGTCGATCTTCAAGGGATTTCCCCGCTCGCGACACCCCAGCCCACGTCTAGCATGGACGCGGGCTCATGCCTTCACGCCAGCACCGATAGCAGGTTGCGCGTCAAGGTCGAGAGGCCAGCGCGGGCGCACGGGCGCTGCGAGCGGATCGATCAGACCCAAGGCCAGGCGCTCGGCCCCCGCCCACGCGATCATCGCCGCGTTGTCGCTGCATAGCTGCGCCGGCGGCACGTGAAAAGCGAAGCCCTTTCGTTCGGCGAGACCGCGTAGGCTTTCCCGCAGGCGCTCGTTGGCGGCGACGCCGCCCGCGACTACGAAATGGCGTGGAGCTCCCAGCCCGAGCCGCTCCACCGCGATGTCCATCGCGCGGGCACATCGGTCCGCGACGGAGGCGACCACCGCCGCTTGGAAGCTGGCGGCGATGTCGGCGACATCCTGCGCCTGCAAGGGGGCAAGCTGCTCGGCCGTACGACGCACGGCCGTCTTGAGGCCGGCGAAGGAGAAATGCGGCTCGGGCCGGCCAACCATGGGATGCGGCAGCTCAAAGCGGCTCTCGTTGCCGCTGCGCGCCGCCGCTTCGACTGCCGGGCCGCCGGGAAAGCCCAGCCCCAAGAGCTTCGCGGTCTTGTCGAAGGCCTCACCCAGTGCATCGTCGATGGTGGTGCCGAGGCGCTCGTAGTCCGACACACCGCGCACGATCAGGAGCTGCGTGTGGCCCCCGGAGACGAGCAGGAGAAGATACGGCGGCTGCAAACCCTCCGTCAGCCCGACCGTGAGCGCATGCGCCTCCAGGTGATGCACGGCTATGAAGGGCAGGTTTCCGGCGAGCGCGATGGCCTTCCCGGTCACGAGACCGACGATGAGACCGCCGATGAGCCCTGGGCCCGCGGTCGCGGCGACGGCGTCGAGATCGGGATAGTCGATGTCGGCCTCGCGCATCGCCTCGCCGATGAGGGTATCGAGGCACTCGACGTGCGCCCGCGCCGCGATCTCGGGCACCACGCCGCCATAGGGGCGGTGCTTCTCCCATTGCGTGCGCACCACGTTGGAGACGATGCGGCCGCTGCCGTCAGGGAGGCGCGCCACGACCGCCGCCGCCGTTTCGTCGCAGCTCGTTTCGATCCCGAGGACGATCGTGAAATCGGGGATGTTGTGCTCGGGGCTGTCCATCGCTGGCGCGGGCGACCTCGCATTTGCCTTAAAGGCGCCGCGCAGGCATTAATGGCGCCCAATCGAAGCTGTCGCTAGCACCCGGAGAGAATGGCTTGCAAGCAGGCAAGATCCGCATCGGCACGCGCGGCTCGCCCTTGGCACTGGCGCAGGCGCGCGAGGTCGTGGCCAAGCTCACCAAGGCGCACAAGCTTGCCGAGGGCGCCTGCGCGATCGTCGTAATCAAGACGACGGGAGATATGATCACCAACCGGCCGCTGATCGAGGCCAGCGGTAAGGGGTTGTTCACCAAGGAGCTCGAGGAGGCGCTGCTCGCGGGCTCGATCGACCTTGCCGTGCATTCCATGAAGGACATGCCGGCCCTGTTGCCCCGAGGCTTGACCATCGCGGCGGTGCTTGAGCGAGAGGATCCCCACGATGCCTTCGTCAGTGTGAAGTATGCCTCGCTGGGCGAGCTTCCAGCCGGCGCGGTTGTCGGCACCTCCTCGCCGCGACGGAAGGCGCAAGTCCTGCGGCTGCGGCCCGATTTGAAGATCGTGGAGTTTCGCGGCAACGTCGAGACTCGGCTGCGCAAGCTGCGCGAGGGCGTGGCGGATGCCACCTTCCTCGCCTGCGCCGGCCTCAACCGCTTGGGCATGGCGCAGCACGTCACCGAGGCCATGTCCATCGACCGGATGCTGCCGGCCGTCGCGCAGGGCGCCATCGGCATCGAGACGCGCGTCGATGACACCGAAACTGGGGCCCTCCTCGCGCCCCTAAATGACCAGGCGACGGCCGTATGCATAGTGGCGGAGCGCGCCTTCCTCTCAAAGCTCGAAGGATCGTGCCGCACGCCGATTGCCGGTCATGCGGAGCTGCGCAACGGCGCCGTGCACATGATCGGCGAGGTCCTGACCCCGGACGGACGGCAGAGTTTCACCGTGGCGCGCACGGGGCCCGGACAATCGGCGGTGCGTCTCGGAGAGGAGGTCGCGGCGGAGCTGCTGACTCGCGCCGGGCCCGACTTCCTGCGCGTGCTGGCCTGATGCGCGTTCTCGTCACCCGGCCCGAGCCTGATGCGGCCGAGCTCAAGGCCGCACTCGAGGCGCAAGGTCATGTCGTCACCGTGGACCCGTTGCTTGCCATTGAGACGTTGCCTGTCGAGGTCCGTGTCCTCGACGGCGCGCGCGGCCTCATCGCCACGAGCCGCAACAGCTTGCGCGCGCTTGCCGAAAGCGAGGCACTTAACGCGGCGCGGGCGCTTCCCATCTTCTGCGTGGGAGCCGGCACCACTGAGCTCGCGCGCGGGCTGGGGTTCGAGCGGGTCATCGCCGGAGAGGGATCGGCGGCGGATCTCATTCCTCTCATTCTTGGCTCCGGGATCGGCGCAAAGGGCCCGCTCGTGCACCTTTGCGGCGAGGAGATCGCGCACGATCTCACGGCCGAGTTCGGCGCCCGCGGAGTCGAGGTCTGCAGTCTCATCGTCTATCGGGCCGTGGCGGCTGATAGGCTCGGACCGCAGACGGCCGCCGCCATCGCCGCGGGCACGCTCGATGCCGTGATCCTGATGTCGCCGCGGACGGCGAGGATTTTTGCCGGGCTCGTGGAGCAGTCCGGCCTCAGCGAGTCCGCCCGCCGGCTCGCCTACGTGTGCTTGTCGGCAAATGTCGCCGGCGTGCTCAAGGGCTTGGACCCCATCCGCGTTAACATCGCCGTAAGGCCAAATTCCTCTGGAATTCTCGAAGCCGTCGGCCGGGTGGCAACGCATTCCTCAGGGGTGTAGCCTAGCGTCAAAGAGGACTGGTAGCTCTCTGCGACACGTGCCGCCGGTTATGCGGCTCCCCCCGTGCAATGAGAGGCCCCTAGCTTAAGGTGCAATGGCTCCCATGAATACGCGCAAGGATGACCCCGCGAAGCCGGCGGCAGGCGGCGACACGAGCTCCAGCCGTCCGCATGCGACCCTCGACCTCAAGGCGACGGTGGTCAATCCCGCCAAGGATGACAAACCTACCGCGCCCGACGCAACCAAGGCGAGCGCAAGCGCGCTGCCGGGCGCCTCGCCGCGCGGCGAGGCAGGGGCTAGCAAACCGGAGGCCCCCAAACGTCCCGTGGCGACGCCGCCCAAGATGGCCCGCGGCTACGGCGGGTTCTTCTCGCATCTCGCCGCCGGCATCGCGGGCGGCATCGTGGCGCTGCTTGCCGCCGACATGCTCGCCTCTCAGCTCGGATTGAGCGGATCCGCACAACACGAGGATGCGACCGCGGCCTTGCAGCAGCGCATCGTGGTACTCGAGGCTGCAAGCAATCAGAAGAGCAACACGTCGGCGCTGACCTCGCGGCTCGCGGCTGCCGAAGCCAAGCTCGAAGGTCTCGAGAAGGTCAATGCGAGTCTCGATCGCATCGCCAAACGGCAGGACGAGCTCGCCGGCAACGTCAAGGCCGTCGACGCCAAGATCGTCGCGCGGCCGGACGACGCTGCCGTGTCCACCCGGGTGAGCAAGCTCGAGGAGCAGCTCAACGATATGTCCACGGCCGCCGCGAAGGACCCGCAGAGCGGACGTTTGCCGCAACTGGCGGCGCTCACCGGCAAGGTCGTGGACCTCGAATCCACCATCAACACGCAGCTCGATGCCTTACGCAAAAGCGTGACCCAGGAGCTCGACACCCGCCTTGCAGCGGCCAATGAGACGAGCGAGGCGGCGAAGTCCGGCACGCAACGCATCGACCGCGACCTCGCGGCCTTGAAGACGGAGAGCGGTCAGCTGGCGGCCCGCTTCGATGTGCTGAAGGGCGACGCCGACCACGCCGGCGCCAACCTGAAAGCGACCGAGGACGAGCTCAAGAAGCTCAAGACCGAGATCGACGCGCGGCTTGCAACTTTCGCCAGACCTGATGACGTCGCCGCTGCGGTGACCCCGCTCGCCGGCAAGCTTGCCGGGCTGCAACAGGACGTGCAGGGCGTCGTCAAGAGCGAGACCGACCGCAAGGCGACGGCCGAGCGCATCGTGCTGTCGCTCGAGCTCGCTAGCCTCAAACGCGCCATCGACCGCGGCAACGGCTTTGCCAACGAACTTGCGGATGCGCGCAAGCTGTCGGGCGCAAGTGTCGACTTGAGCCCGCTCACGCGCTACGCCGACACGGGCGTGCCGACGCTCGCCGAGCTGCAGAAGGACTTCAAGGTAACGGCCTTCAAGATGATCGATGCAGACCAGGCGCCCGCGGACGGCTCCGTCATGGACCGGCTGCTCGCCGGCGCCAAGTCGGTCGTGCGCGTGCGCAGGGTGAGCCAGACCGCCGGCGACGCCAGCGTCGAGGCGATCGTCGCCCGCATGGAAACGGCGCTCAACGCGGACCGGCTGGGCGACGTGCTCACCGAGGCAAAAGCACTGCCGCCGCGCGCGCAGGACGCGGCCCGAGACTTCCTCGCCAAGGTCGAGGCGCGCCATGCGGTGGACGGTGCGCTCTCCACGGTCGAGGCGCAGCTCAAGGCATCGCTCGTCGCGCCCGCGGGCGCTGCGGTCAAGTCGCAAGAGTAAGGGGCAAAGGCATGCTGCGGTTGATTGCCTTCCTCGTCGCGGTGGCGCTCATTGCTGCCGGCCTTGCCTGGCTCGCGGACCGTCCCGGCGAGCTCACGGTCGAGTGGCAAGGCTACGTGATTGAGACGAGCGTGTTTCGCGCTATCGTCCTCTTGTTCGCGCTGGTCGTCGCTGCCCTTGTGCTGTGGTCGGTCCTGCGCAACGTGTGGCAGAGCCCGGCAGCCGTTGGGAGCGTACTCGCCCGGAGGCGCCAGAAGCTCGGTCTCGACGCCCTGTCGAGCGGCATGATCGCGCTCGGGGCCGGCGACCGGGCGGCAGCCATGCGCTCCGCCATCCAGGCCCGCAAGTCGCTGCCGAACGAGCCGCTAACGCATCTGCTGCGCGCGCAAGCCGCGCAGCTCGCCGGAGACCGGACCACCGCGCGCCGCATCTTCGAGGCCATGCTTGCTTCGCCCGATACCGAGCAGCTCGGCCTGCGCGGCCTCTTCCTCGAGGCGCAGCGCGAGGGGGAGACGGAGGCCGGGCTGCATTTCGCCGAACGCGCGGTGGCGCTCAACCCTAAGCTCGCCTGGGCCGCCGATGCGCTGTTCGAGCTGCAGTGCAGCCAATCGGACTGGGCCGGCGCGCTGGAGACGATCGCGATCGCCCGCAAGCACGGTCACATCGACAAGTCGAAGGCCGACCGCCGGCGTGCGGTCCTGCTCGCCGCGCAGGCGCAGGCGGCCGAGGACGCCGATCCCGACCGCGCGCTGACGCTCGCGCTCGAAGCGCACGGGCTCGCACCCGATCTGGTGCCGGCGGCCGCCATCGCCGGCCGGCTGCTCGCCTCGAGGGGGAACACGCCCCGGGCCGCCAAAGTGCTGCAGCGCACCTGGACCCGCGCACCGCACCCCGACCTTGCCACGGCCTACGCCTACGCCCGCATTGGTGACAGCCCGCGCGACCGGCTCGACCGCATCAAGCAGCTCGCCGCCCTGAGCCCAAACTCCATCGAGGGGCCGATCGCTGTCGCCAACGCGGCAATCGAAGCACGCCAGTATGACGACGCGCGCGCCGCACTCGAGCCGTTGCTGGAAGGACGCCTCACCCAGCGCGTGGCCACCCTCATGGCCCGGGTCGAGGGTGAGCAGGGCGACAAAGGCCGCGTACGCGAGTGGCTGGCGCGCGCCGTGCATGCTCCGCGCGACCCTGCCTGGACCGCCGACGGCATCGTCGCCGACCATTGGGCGCCGATCTCGCCGGTGACGCACACGCTCGACGCCTTCCAGTGGCGGGTGCCGGTGGAATCGGTCGATCACCCCGATGAAGCGTTGTTGGCGAGCAAGGCCGAGGAGCTGGCTGCGCTCGGCGTCGACCGGCATGCTGAGGCTGAACAGCCCGCGCCTCCCTCCTCGGGCGCCGAGACCGTCTGGCCCGACGACGAGCCTCCGCCGCCGGCTGCGGGCGCCAAGGACCTCGAGCAGCCCGATGAGCGCCCGTCGAAATCCAGGCGGAAAGGCGAGGAGCCGTCGCAGGCCGCGGCCAGATCAGCCCCGGGGCCTGCATCCGAAGGCGAAGCGGGTCCCGCGCGCAGCCGCGTCTCTCAGCGGCCCGCGGCCAAGATCCGCTCGGAAGGCGAGCCTGGCAAGACGCGCATCTTTGTCGCGCCGCATGCTCCCGACGACCCGGGCCCGGAATCCCCCGGCCCAGACGAGCCGGCGCTGCCGCTGCGGCCGCAGCGCGCCTAAGCGCGCGGCCCGCGACCTCGCTGCCTTCAATTGGCCGTGGCCTTCGTATCGAGAAGCTGGCCAAGAAGACGCAACACGGTGACGACGGCCTTTACCTCCTCCGTGCTCACCTTCAGCTCATCTGGAATTTTCGTCACAATGTCGGTTGCTGCCAAAATCTGTTGGCGCTGACACATTCCCTACCTCCAAGAATGAATTCCGATCGGACTTGTGGGGGCGGTCTCGGACCGCCGCCGCCCGTCGCCCGCACGCATCCAATCACGCTATTCGCAACTGCCTCGCTATAATTACGCCCGAAGAGCGTTGCATACCACGTCTTCGCGCGACCCCAGCGTTGGGACTTCAAGCGGTGCGGTCGCTTCTCATATTCGCCCGGCAAACCCTTAAGAAAATACTGGCTCGCCAAATCTCGCCTGGGGACGGCGAACCCTCCACCCAACCGCGCCCGTTTTTTGGGGCGAGAGCGGCAGGCAGCGGCCCGAGACCGCCTCTATGTGACGCCGACGGCGGGAGACTTTCTGGCGGCTTGCTTTCGGCGAGGTCGGGCGCTATCCCTCCACCCTCAAGCCGCAATAGCTCAGTTGGTAGAGCACGTCATTCGTAATGACGGGGTCGCAGGTTCGAGTCCTGCTTGCGGCACCAAGCTTATCAGGCATTTAGTGATATTTCGCGGACTTCTCTTTGGTTCGTGTCCGCGTCTTGTCCGCAAACCATGGGCGGTCTGGAGCGCCATTGGAGCGATCACGTTGGGTGCTCCAGGCTGAGTGCGCATGCGGTCGTCAAAGCGTTTTTGCGCGTGGCTGTGCGTGCTGATGCCTCCGTGCGCCCCGCGCGTTTACGAGGTCCACTGATGAGAGAACTTCACTACTCGTCTTCGCCCTCCGCGGCCCAGCGTGTGTCGTCCAACAGGTCCTCGACCGCCTGTCGGGCCTCGTCGTGTAGCAATGCGACGTCGACCATTTCCTTGCCG
>DATIZL010000014.1:0-2405 GCA_035517115.1 Hyphomicrobium sp. | reverse complement strand
CTCGCTCGGCTACGACGTCAAGGAACGCAAACTGAGCCTGTCCGAGTAATCGGAATTTTGAAGGAAGTATACAATAGGAAGTACAAGTTTTAGCTCCATAATACGATATGTTGTACCTGAAGCCCAAATTTTGCATTACTGTCAGGCGGTCGACCTTATAGACGACGACGGCGTCGATCCGATGCGCGGCGATGTCGGCTAGAAGACGCTTGAGCGCGGGGCGCTCCATGGTCCCGCCGGAATAGCCGGCGTCGTCACTATCGCCTCGCTTCAGTCTTTTTGCAGCGCGTGCGAGAGCCACCCCTTGATCCGCAGCCAAGGGATGCAAGACTGATCTTCGACAGTTGGTGCATGGGTGCGGCGCGTAAGCCCTTGATATGATTTGAGGCAACTGGGCGCGGGCGCGATATTGTAGTGCCATGCGTTCTGCTGGTTTTCGTTGATTTTTCTGGAGCTGAAGCGGATACTGTGCGCACCCCACATCGAGTCGGCGACCAGTTCCCGCCATGTATTTCCGCAAGAAGACCTCCGGCGGCCGGGCCTATCTGCAGATCGTCGCGAGCCGGCGCGAGGGCGCAGCGGTGCGCCAGCAGGTGATCGCCACGCTCGGGCGGATCGAGGATCTGCAAGAGAGCGGGCAGTTGGAGCGGCTCTTGCGCTCCGGGGCGCGCTTCGCCGACAAGGCGATCGTGCTCGATGCGCTTGACCGCGGCGCGGCGACGACGATCTCGACCCGGCGCATCGGTCCGGCGCTCGCTTTCGAGCGGGTGTGGGAAGAGACGGGCTGCCGGAGCGTGCTCGAACGCCTGGCGAGCGCGCGCAAGCATGACTTTTCGCTGGAGCGCGCGGCGTTCCTGACCGTGCTGCACCGCCTGTTGTGCGGCGGCTCGGACCGCGCCGCCGACCGCTGGCGCGAGGATTATCGCATCGAAGGGGTCGAGGGGCTCGACCTGCATCATCTTTATCGCGCTATGGCCTGGCTCGGCGAGGAGCTTGCCGAAGACCAGCAGGACGCCGCGACGCCATTTGCCCCGCGCTGCGTAAAGGACGTTCTGGAGGAGGAGCTGTTCGCCTGCCGACGCGACCTCTTGACCACGCTCGACATCGTGTTCATGGACACGACCAGCCTCTATTTCGAAGGCGCGGGCGGCCAGACGCTCGGGCGGCGAGGCTTCTCCAAGGACCACCGGCCCGATCTCAATCAGATGATCCTGGCCGTGATCCTCGACGGCGACGGCCGCCCGGTGTGCACGGAGATGTGGCCCGGAAACACCGCCGACGTGAACAGCCTGATCCCGGCGATCAACCGCCTGCAGCACCGATTCCGCATCAGCCGCGTCTGCGTCGTCGCCGACCGCGGCATGATCAGCGCCGAGACGATTGCGGAGCTCGAAGCGCGGGGACTGCTCTATGTTCTGGGCGTGCGCGAGCGAACCGACAGGCTGGTGCGCGAGCTCGTTCTCGACGATCCCGCGCCGTTCGTTCCCTTCGTCCTGATGAAGGAAAGGCGCGAGGTCGACTACGAGGCCAAGGCGGTCACGCTCGCCGGGCGGCGCTACGTCGTGTGCCGCAACCTCGATGAGATGAAGAAGGACGCCGCCAACCGCGCGACAATCGTCGCCGCCTTGGAGCGGCAGCTGAAGAAGGGCGACAAGAGCCTCGTCGGCAACAAGGGCTACCGCCGCTTCCTCGCCGAGCCGCATGGCCAAGGTTTTTCCATCGACCGCGCCAAGGTCGAAGAGGACGCGAAGTTCGACGGCGTGTTCGTGCTAAAGACCAACGCGCGCCTCTCGGCGCTCGAGGCGATGCTCGTCTACAAACAATTGTGGACCGTGGAGCGGACGTTCCGCACGACCAAGAGTCTGCTCGAAACGCGGCCGATCTTTCACAAACTCGACGAGACAATCCGTGGCCACGTCGCCTGCAGCTTCCTCGCGCTCGTGCTGAAGAAGGAGCTGGAAGACCGCCTCGCCGTCGCCGCCAAGGGCGCCCGCGCCTCTTGGCCCGACGTGATCGCCGACTTGGACTCGCTGACTGAGACCGAGGTCGAACAGGACGGCAAGCGCTTCCTGCTGCGCTCCGCCCCGCGCCCCGCCGCAAGCCTCACCCTCTCGGCCCTCGGCGTCGCCCTGCCGCCGACCTTGCGGCAAATCCCACGCGCCTGATCAACAGCTAAAATCGGTAATGTAGTGCCACGGCCGCCCCGCAGCGCGATTTTGCGCGCGCGATCAATGGCTTGGTTCAGCGCACTGTCGAAGATCAGTTTGACGCGGTATGCGTTGACCTCGGCCGGGGTGACCTCGAGGCCCGAATTGCCCCAGGTGTTGTAGGCGTAGGTCAACACGTCGGCGATGTCCTCGTCGGAGAGGCTCCAGGCCGGCATCTCGCCGTTGAACTCCTTGCCG
>DATIZL010000013.1:0-4567 GCA_035517115.1 Hyphomicrobium sp. | reverse complement strand
CCGACGGCGAGTTCACGCTCGAGGCGGTCTACTGTTTGGGGAACTGCGCGCGCTCGCCCGCGATGATGATCGACGGCAACCTCTACGGCTGCGTCGACAAGAAGCGCTTCGACGCCATCATCTCCGGTCTCGATAGCGAGGCTGCCGCATGAACAAGCCGACCAACAAGAAGCGAGCAGAAGGGGCTGCGCAGCCGCAAGCAAAGCCGCAGGCTCAGGGCACTGCGCCGGCCGGCACGAAGACGCGGATTTTCGTCCCCCGCGATGCGGCCGCGCTGTCGATGGGTGCCGACGCGGTGGCCAAGGCGCTGGCCGCTGAGGCGCAGAAGCGCAATGCGACAATCGAAATCGTGCGCAACGGCTCGCGCGGCATGCTGTGGCTCGAGCCTCTCGTCGAGGTGGAGACCGAGAAGGGCCGCGTCGCCTACGGACCGGTCGGCGCAAGCGACGTCGCGGGCCTTTTCGAGGCGGGTTTCCTGAAGGGCGGAAAGCACAAGCTCTCGCACGGGCTCACCGAGGACATCCCCTACTTCAAGAACCAGGAGCGGCTGACGTTTGCCCACTGCGGCCTCATCGATCCCTTGTCGATTGCGGACTACCGCGCGCACGGCGGCTTTGCGGGGCTCACCAAGGCCATCGAGATGGACCCCGCCGACATCGTGGCCGAGGTGACGACCTCCGGCTTGCGCGGCCGCGGCGGCGCCGGCTTCCCGACCGGCATCAAATGGAAGACGGTCTTGGACACCAAGGCCGACCAGAAATACGTCTGCTGCAACGCCGACGAAGGCGACAGCGGCACCTTCGCCGACCGCATGCTGATGGAAGGCGATCCCTTCTGCCTCATCGAAGGCATGACCATCGCCGGCATCGCAGTGGGCGCCACCCGCGGCTACATCTATATCCGCTCCGAATATCCGCACGCCGTCGCCACCATGCGCGAGGCCATCCGCATCGCCACGGAGGCCAATTGGCTCGGCCGCACCATCCAGGGCTCGCCCTATGATTTCGAGCTCTTCGTGCGGGTGGGCGCCGGCGCCTACATCTGCGGCGAGGAGACCTCGATGCTCGACAGCCTCGAGGGCAAGCGCGGGCTCGTGCGCTATAAGCCGCCGCTTCCCGCCATCGAAGGGCTGTTCGGCAAGCCGACCGTGATCAACAACGTGCTGAGCCTCGCCTCGGTGCCGATCATCATCGACAAGGGCGGCACCTACTACCGCGACTTCGGCGTCGGCCGGTCGCGCGGCACGCTCGCCTTCCAGCTCGCGGGCAACATCAAGCAGGGCGGCCTTGTCGAGAAGGCGTTCGGCGTCACCGCGCGTGAGCTGATCGAGGGCTACGGCGGCGGCACCGCCTCCGGCCGCCCGATCCGCGCGGTGCAGTTCGGCGGCCCGCTCGGCGCTTATCTTCCCAATTCCAAGCTCGACACCCCGATGGACTACGAGGCGTTCGTCAAAGAGGACGCCATGGTCGGTCACGGCGGCGTAGTGGTCTTCGACGACACGGTCGACATGGCCAAGATGGCACGCTTCGCCATGGAGTTTTGCGCGATCGAGTCGTGCGGCAAGTGCACGCCCTGCCGCATCGGCTCCGTGCGCGGCGTCGAGGTGATCGACCGCATCGTCGCGGACGAGAACCGCGAGGCGAATATCGATCTGTTGCAGGATCTGTGCGTGACGATGACGGATGGATCGCTGTGCGCCATGGGCGGGCTGACACCAATGCCCGTGATGAGCGCACTGCGCCATTTCCCCGAGGACTTCCACCGCCCGGCCCGCGCCGAGGCGGCAGAATGAACGCAACTTACGAGGCCAGGCCATGACGAGCGAAACCAAGACGATGACGCTCATCAAGGAGAAGGACTACGGCACGCCAGCGAGCCATTCCAACAAGATGGTGACGCTGACGATTGATGGGCAGACGATCACGGTGCCCGAAGGCACCTCGATCATGCGCACCGCCGCCGAGCTCGGCATCATGGTGCCGAAGCTGTGCACCACCGACAACCTCGACCCGTTCGGCTCGTGCCGCCTGTGTCTCGTCGAGATCGAGGGCCGCAAGGGAACGCCGGCTTCGTGCACGACGCCCGTCGCCCCCGGCATCAACGTGACGACGGAGAACGACCGCCTCGCCCGCATCCGCAAGGGCGTGATGGAGCTCTACATCTCCGACCACCCGCTCGATTGCCTGACCTGCGCCGCCAACGGCGACTGCGAGCTGCAGGACATGGCGGGCGCGGTCGGCCTGCGCGACGTGCGCTACGGCTACGACGGCGCCAACCACGTGTTCGCGCGCCAAAACGGCGAGAAGAACGCGCTTTGGCAGCCGAAGGACAAGAGTAATCCCTATTTCCAGTTCGAGCCGTCGAAGTGCATCGTTTGCTCGCGCTGCGTGCGCGCCTGCCAGGAGGTGCAGGGCACGTTCGCGCTGACCATCGACGGGCGCGGTTTCGCCTCGCACGTGGCGGCGAGCCAGGACGAGGACTTCCTCGATTCCGAATGCGTCTCCTGCGGCGCCTGCGTGCAGGCGTGCCCCACGGCGACGCTGATCGAGAAGTCCATCGTCGACCACGGCCAGCCCGAGCACAGCGTGGTGACGACCTGTGCCTACTGCGGCGTCGGCTGCTCGTTCAAGGCGGAGATGCAGGGCGAGCGCGTCGTGCGCATGATGCCGTACAAGGACGGCGGCGCCAACGAAGGCCACTCCTGCGTGAAGGGCCGCTTCGCCTTCGGCTATGCGACGCACAAGGACCGGGTGTTGAACCCGATGATCCGCGAGAAGATCACCGACCCCTGGCAGGTCGTCTCGTGGGACGAGGCCATCAAGTTCGCAGCGGACCGCCTCAAGGCCGCGCAGAAGAAGTACGGCCGCGGCTCCATCGGCGGCATCACCTCCTCGCGCACCACCAACGAGGAGGTCTACGTCGTCCAGCGCATGGTGCGCGCCGCCTTCGGCAACAACAACGTCGACACCTGCGCGCGCGTGTGCCACTCGCCGACCGGCTACGGGCTGAAGCAGACGTTCGGCGAATCCGCGGGCACGCAGGACTTCAAGAGCGTCGACAAGTCCGACGTCATCATGGTCGTCGGCGCCAACCCGACGGATGGCCACCCCGTGTTCGCCTCGCGCATGAAGAGGCGCCTGCGTGAAGGTGCGAAGCTCATCGTTGTCGATCCGCGCCGCATCGATCTGGTGAAGAGCCCGCACGTCAGCGCCGACTACCACCTGCAGCTCCGACCCGGCACCAACGTTGCCGTGCTCAACGCCATCAGCCACGTGGTGGCCACCGAAGGCCTGATCGACCGCAGCTTCGTCGCCGCCCGCTGCGAGAAGGAGGGCTTCGCCGGCTGGGAGAAGTTCATCAAGGACCCCAAGAACTCGCCCGAGGCGCTGGAACCCATCACCGGCGTTCCGGCTGCCGAGGTGCGCGCGGCTGCGCGCCTGTTCGCCACCGGCGGCAACGCGGCGATCTACTACGGCCTCGGCGTCACAGAGCACAGTCAGGGCTCGACCATGGTCATGGCCATGGCCAACCTCGCGATGGCGACCGGCAACATCGGGCACGAAGGCGTCGGCGTAAATCCGCTGCGCGGCCAGAACAACGTGCAGGGATCCTGCGATATGGGATCGTTCCCGCACGAATTCTCCGGCTACCGCCACGTGTCCGACGATGCGACGCGCAAGCTGTTCGAAGACGCCTGGGAGGTCCCGCTGCAAAACGAGCCCGGCCTGCGTATTTCCAACATGCTGGACGCGGCCTGCGACGGAAGCTTCAAAGGCATCTATATTCAAGGCGAAGACATTCTGCAGTCCGATCCCAATACCAAGCACGTGACCTCGGGACTGGCCTCCATGGAATGCGTGGTCGTCCAGGACTTGTTCCTGAATGAGACCGCGAGCTACGCGCATGTGTTTTTGCCGGGCTCTTCGTTCCTGGAGAAAGACGGAACGTTTATCAACGCCGAGCGCCGCATCAGCCGCGTTCGCAAAGCGATTGCGCCTATGGCGGGCATGGCCGACTGGGAGATCACTCAAGCACTTTCCAACGCGCTTGGCTATCCCATGAATTACTCGCATCCATCCGAGATCATGGATGAGATCGCGCGGCTGACGCCGACGTTTGCCGGCGTCACCTACGAAAAGATCGATGAACTGGGCAGCATCCAGTGGCCCTGCAACGCCAAGGCGCCGGAAGGAACGCCGGTGATGCACATCGGAACGTTCGTCCGCGGCAAGGGCCGCTTCATGGTCACCGAATTCATTCCCACCGACGAGCGCACCACCAGCCGGTTCCCGCTGATCCTGACTACGGGCCGCATCCTGACGCAATACAACGTGGGCGCCCAGACGGCGCGCACACAAAATAACGTTTGGCATCCCGAAGATATTCTCGAAATTCACGCATTTGACGCGGAGAATCGCGGAATTCGCGAGGGCGATCGCGTATCGCTGGTCAGCCGCGCGGGCGAAACGACACTGCACGCGCATATTTCCGAGCGCATGCAACCGGGCGTGGTCTATACCACGTTCCATCACGGGTTCACGGGCGCCAACGTCGTGACCACCGAGTT
>DATIZL010000012.1:0-9523 GCA_035517115.1 Hyphomicrobium sp. | reverse complement strand
CATCAGTTACAACGGCACTTTCGTGCGCGATGTTGTTGGTGACGATGGGCTCGATGGTCTGGCGGGTCGCCCTGTCGATTTGGAAGCTGCGCGCGCGCCCGCCGCGCTCAACGAGAGTGAGTGCGATTTGCTTGTGTCCAGCACCAGATTTGGCCTTCTTCCTACCGGGCTTGCGGCCGATGTAGGTCTCATCCACTTCAACGATTGAGCCGGTGCCGCCCATGGGAGGCGCCAGCGAACCGGCGCGCATCGCCTCGCGGATACGATGGCTCATGAACCACGCGGTCTTGAGCGTAACTTTCAGGGTCCGGTGGAGCTGGTTCGAGCTGATCCCCTTCTTCGACCCGGCGATCAGATAGAAGGCTTGCAGCCAAATGTGCAGCGGTACGTGGCTCTTCTCGAAGATGGTCTTGACGGTGACCCGAAACTGCTTGCGGCAGGCGTAGCATTTGTAAAGCCCGGTGCGGGTCGCCTTGCCCTCCATCTTGGAGATGCGCTTCACCTGCCCGCAGTGGGGACACTCGGGGCCGTCGGGCCACAAATGGGCCTCAACCCACGCATAAGCCGCTTTTTCGTCCTGAAGGTGCTTCAGCGAGAGCAATGACATTGGGGTTATCTCCTTACAACCTCAATATAATCCCTCGAAATGGGTTTGACAAGTATAATATCGCCGTCCATTGGGGAAAAACGTAGCTCACCGGCAACGCCCGGCCTCGATCTTCTGCTCCGCGCTCGCAACGCTTCAGTCGCCCTCACACATGGCGCAATGTGCATGATGCTACTTGGCCGCTAAGCGCCTGCGAGAAAACCAGATATTCTCGCGGCTTCATCGGGGGCCGATTCGCAATTGAAACCGGAGGACGTGAGCCAGCCGACGGCGGCCGAGCCTAAGGCCGAGACGGATGCCGTAACCGCGGCAGCCGAGGCTGCGCCTGCGCCCGGCCCCGCGCCGCCCTCCGATACGCCCCCCGCGGCGGAGGCGGGCGAGGCCGCGTCATCCACGCCCGCCGAGGCGACCGACCGCAACCTCTTCGGCACGCTCGACGCGGAGGAGCGCATCCGCACGAGCGGCAAGCAGAACGAGCGCACGCTGTGGGCGAGCGCCGCCGCCGTGACGCTCATCTACGCCGGCCTCATCGCCAGCCAGGTCATGCAGCTCTCCGCCGCCGACATCGAGCAGATGATGAAGCGCCGGCGCGGACAGGACGCACCGGACTCGATCAGCGTCGAGCTCGTTCCCGATCCCGACCGGACGTCAAAGACGACGAAATGGCAGGAGGGCACGCCGGTCACGCAGCAGGCCGAGACCCCTCCGCAGCCTCCCCAACCGCCGCAGGTGGCAAGCCTGGAGCAGCCCAAGGCCGAGGAGGCGCCCACCGCGGATCAACCGAAGCCCGAGGACGCCCCCGTCGCCGAGCAAGAGCACAACTTCTCGCCGACGCTCCCCGACATCAACACGCTGGTCGACGCGGCCACCGCCGACCTCGACCGCAAGATCAAGGAGCATTTAGAGCAGCAGAAGCAGCGCCAGCAGGAGAGGAAACGTCAGCAGGAGCGCCAAGCGGTCGCCCCTGGAGGCCCCTTGCAGATCCGCGGCACCGGCGCGTCGGGCCGCTCCGATCCCTTCTCGCGCAGCGTCATCGCCGCGCTGATGAAGACGCGCCCCGGCCCCTTCGCGCTGTGGGGGCGCGTGCTCGTATCGTTCCAGATCTCGGAGTCGGGCCAGATCGCCTACGTGCACCTGCTGCAGTCGAGCGGCAATTCGGCGCTCGACCAGGCGGCGATCAACGCCATCCGCAAGGCGCAGTTCCAGCGCCCGCCGCCCGGGCTCTCCGCGGACCAGCGCACCTACATCATCGACTACATCTTCGGGTGAGCGGCAGAATCGGCGATCTTGCCCCGCGCGGGAACGTTGCTCGTCCGCGTGGAGGGCAACATGCGCCGCGCCGCGCTCGCCATCGCCGCCGTGATCCTGCCAGCGCCGGGCGCCGGTGCGGAGGAGCTCTTCGAGCTCGCCAAGAAGGTCGCCAACCCCATCGCCGACCTCGCCACCGCGCCCCTCCTCTACAATTGGGACGGGAAGCTCGGCTCGGACGAGGACGGCACGTCGAACTACGTGCGCTTCCAGCCGGTCGTGCCCCTGCACGTCGATCCCGGCTGGAACCTCATCACGCGCCTCTTCATGCCGATGGTCGAGCAGGACGACGTGAGCCCCGGATCGGGCACGCAGTTGGGGCTGACCGGCGTGAACTTGAGCTTTTTCCTGTCACCGAAAGGTCCGGTCGCGCGCGGCCTCACGCTGGGCGCGGGCCCCGTCGTCAGCTTCCCGGCGACGAACTCCGCGCTCGGCTCGCAGAAGTGGGGCCTCGGCCCGACGGCAGCGATCGTGTGGCAGCCGCCTGGGCCGTGGACTGTCGGCTTCCTGACGCGGCACGTCTGGTCGGTCGGGGGCTCGAGCAGCGAGGCCGACATCAACGAGACGTACCTGCAGCCGTTCGTGAGCTACACCACGCAGGATGCCTGGACGTTCGGCCTCAACAGCGAGGCCTTCTACTACTGGACCGATAATGAATCCTCGGTGCCGATCAATCTGACCGTCACCAAGCTCATCCGGCTCGGCGGCGCGGCGCTCAGCTTCGGACCGGGCGTGCGTTATTGGGTCGAGGACCCCGAGACCGCGGCGCACGGCTGGGGCTTCCGCTTCGAGGCGACGCTCGTGTTCCCCGACGAATGAGCATTTCCGGTAGCAATTTATGGTCGCGCACGCCTCGCGTGTCCGCGGCGACACGTCCTGCCGCTCCCGAATCGGGCATCGTCGGGACCAAATTCTCAACCGATTGGGAGGGACATCATGCGCGTCACGGCACTGGCGAGCGTCGCGTGCGTCCTCGTCCCGTCACTCGCGCACGCCGACGGCATGGAGGCGCCCAAGCTCGCGCCTGCCCCGAGCGGCTGGACCTACCAGTTCACGCCCTACGGCTGGGTGCCGTGGGTCACCGGCGACGCCGTCATCAAAGGCCGCAGCTTCGCGGTGAGCGAGACGCCGATCGAGGTGCTCGAGCAGGTCAACATGGTGTGGATGAGCTATCAGCAGGCCAAGAACGGGCCGCTGACGCTCTTTACCGACGTCATGTATGCGAGCGTCGCCAACTCGGACTCGTTCCTGATCTCCAAGACCTTCTCCCCGCACGTCAGCGGCACCATCGGCGCGGCGCTCTCGGCCGACTATCAATATTGGATCGTCGAGGGAGGCGCCACCTACGAGGTCGCGAGCTGGAACTCGCACGGGGGCCGCTATGCGAGCCCCGACACCGAGCTCGAGCTCTTGGCCGGCGGCCGCTACTGGCACCAGGAGCTCGACGTTGACCTTGCACTCGCCGGCACCCTCAATGTCGATGGCCTGATCGTCTCGGGCAACCGCGCGCTCGCCACCTCCGGCGGAGTCGAGTGGGTCGACCCGTTCGTCGGCGCGCGCATCCGCTTCCAGCCGGCGCGTGGCGAGGAGGTCATCCTACGCGGCGACATCGGCGGCTTCGGCGTCGGCAGCAAGTTCACCTGGCAGGCACTCGCCACCTACAGCTGGCAGATGTGCACGCTCGGCCCGATGCTGATCGACGGCTACGCAGGGTGGCGCGCGCTGCAGGTCGACTACGTGCAGGGTGCGGGCGTCGACCGCTACGAGTTCGACGTGCTGCAGCAGGGTCCCGTCCTGGGCGTCACCGGGCGGTTCTAGCGAGGCCGCGACCAAGCAATGCCGCGCACCCTTACCTCTCCCAAGGGGAGAGGGGAAGCCGGAGGCGCAGCCCTAAGTGTCATCCTCGGCTTTATGCCGAGGATCCCGGGTGCAATGGGCGCCGACCGAGTTGTTGATCGCGAAACTCGCGGGAGGGCTGGATCCTCGGGACGAGCCCGAGGATGACATTGTTGTGGCCAACCCTCCTCACCACCACCAGGGACGGCGGCAGCGGTTCACCCAGACGCACCGGTAGTGACCGCACACCGGAACGATGCAGCGGTAGAACACCGGTGCGATCACCGATGGCACTGACTTGGCGTTGAGCGCGTCCGCAGGTGCCGGGGCGGCCTCCGCGGAGCCCGCCATCGAGCCGAACGCTACGGCACTGGCAATCATTGCACGCGACAGCATCGCGAACCTCCTTTGCCTGAAAGTGAAGAAGGCTCGAGCCCGGAGTCCCTCGAGCGGCGCCGAACGTCGGTCGCTGGAGAGAGCATGCGGGCGGCGCTTTACGCCGGTGTTGCGCGCGAGCGCCCGGCGCGTAACGATTTGTAACGGCGCGCGAAGCGTTCCGCGCCTCAGCGGCTCAGCTCCTCCTTCACCTTGGCCGCGAGCTGCGGCAGCGAGAAGGGTTTGGGAAGGAAGGAGAACTCCTCCTCCCCGAGCGAGGCCTTGAAGGCGTCGTTGGGGTAGCCGGAGACGAAGATGATCTTCAGGCTCGGGTTCTTCTTGCGCAGCTCTTTGAGCAGCGTCGGCCCATCCATCTCCGGCATCACCACGTCGGAGACGACGATGTCGATCTTGCCCTTGTTCTTGTCCATGACCTCGAGCGCCTCGACGCCGCTCGCAGCCTCGAGCACCTTGTAGCCCTGGCGCTTCAACGCGCGGGCGGCGAAGTTGCGCACGACCTCCTCGTCCTCGACCAGGAGCACGCGCCCGGTGCCGGTGAGATCGGCGGCCTTCTGCTCCTTCTTCTTCTCCTTCGGCGCGGCCTCCTCCTCCTTCTCGGGCAGATGGCGCGGAAGGTAGATGCGGAACGTGGTGCCCTTGCCGACCTCGCTCTCGGGATAGATGTAGCCGCCCGACTGCTTCACCATGCCGTAGACGGAGGCGAGGCCCAAGCCGGTGCCCTTGCCGATCGCTTTCGTGGTGAAGAACGGCTCGAAGATCTTGTCCATGACCTCCGGGCTCATGCCGTGGCCCGTGTCGCCCACCTCGATCAGCACGTACTCTCCCGGCGCGATCTCGCGGTGGTCGAGCTTCTGGCTCTCGCGCTCGTGCACGTTGCGCGCGTTGATCGTCAGCGTGCCGCCGTCCGGCATCGCGTCCTTGGCGTTGGTGATGAGGTTGAACAGCGCCTGCACGAACTCCTGCTTGTCCGTCATCACGTACCAGAGATCGGGCGCGGTGGAGATCTTGAGCTCGCTCTTCTCGCCGAGATAGCGCTTCAGGAGCGAGAAGTCGTCGGTCAGCACGTCGCCCAGGTTCACGACCTCGTTCTGCAGCGTCTGCTGGCGCGCCAGCGCGAGCAGCTTGCGCACGAGCTCGGCCGCGCGGTTGGCGCTCGACTTGATGTTCATGATGTCTTTGTAGGCGAGGTCCTTCGGCCGATGCATGGTCAACAGCATGTCGGAGAAGCCGAGGATGGCGGTGAGCATGTTGTTGAAGTCGTGCGCGATGCCGCCCGCGAGCTTGCCGACGACCTCCATCTTCTGGCTCTGCGCGAACTTGGCCTCGAGCGCCTTCTGCTCGGTCGCGTCGACGACATAGAGGATCGCCGCCTCGCGGCCGCCGCCGGCAGAAGCAAAGGGGCTCATGTAGACGCGCGAGACGTGATCGCGCCGCGCACCGACCGTGATCTCGACCGGCTCGAGGCTCGCCCGTCCCGACAGCACGCGCTTCAAGCTCGCCTCGACCGCGGCCCGCGTGGTGCTCTCCACGGAGCGGCAGAGGGCCTCCACCGCCGCGACGCCGATGCCGCTCGCGCCCTCGAGCACGAGCTTGCAGAACGCGGCATTGGCGTTGGCGATGCGGCCGTCGGGGCCGAGGATGGCGATGCCGAACGGCGCCGATTGGAAGAAGCGGGTGAAGCGCGCACCGCCCGCGTCGGCCTCGAACTCGGCCGTGCTCTCGTCGGCGAGATTGAGCACGGCGAGCGTAAGACCGTTTCCGCTGGGCACCGCGCGCGCAAGGATGCGCGCCGGCACGATGCGCCCGTCCTCGCGCACAAGCTCGACGTCGAGGCTCGCGACCTGAGTGGCAGCGCGGCCCTGCAGGTTGGCGACGAGGCCGGCGCCGTCGCGGGCCGTGATGTCGGCGAGCGTCAGGCGCTGCTCCAGCACCGATCGCGGCGTGCGCCCGATCCAGCGCGCGAGCGTGGCGTTGACGTGCAGCAGCGAGCCGTCGCCGCCTACGGAAGCAAGACCGATCGGGGCGGAATCGAACTGCGCGAGCTGCACCTCGACGCCGGCGAGACGCGCGGCTTCCTGCATCCGCTCCGAGGTGACGTCGAGGATGCGCCAGACGACGAGCCCGTCGGGCGCGATCTCAACGGCGGTCGCGAAGGGATGCACCGAGACGCGAAGCCTTCTGCCGCCGCGCTGCCCGGCGCCCGCGCCCTTTAGCGCAAACTCCTCGCTGAGCGTGTCGCCGCGCTCGGCAGCGCGCGTCAGGCGGAACAGCGCCGCGCTCGCCTGCGGCTCACCCGTGAAGAGCTCCTGCAGCGTCGCGATCCCCTCGATCTCGCGAGGGCCGACCATCGCGGCGAAGGCTGCGTTGGCGTAGAGGCCCTCGCCGTCGCGGGTCGCGATCATCAATCCGCTGTCGAGCGCATCGGTCGCGGAGGCGACGATCTCGGAGAGCGGCTGGCGCTGGCCGAAGCGCACGAAGCCGGCGGCGAAGGCAAGCAGGAAGAAGAGACCGATGGCGGCGAGCGCGGCCATCGCGGTGACGAGCAGGAGCTTGCCAAGGCCGCTCACGATGAGCGCAAGGGCCACGAGGGCGGCCGCCGAGAGCAATGCAATCACCGGCAGGCGACTGCCGGCGGCGCGCCCCGCATCGATCGCATCGAAGGGCGCAGGCTGCAGCTCGATTGCGTTGCGCTCACCCATGGCGGGGGAGGCTAGCTGATTCTGAGTACGCAAGGTTCGGGGAGGCCGCATGGGCGATTAATCTCTGTTACGCGTTTACAAGCACAGAGGCTTAACGAACGGCCCGGTCAACTGACCAACAAAGGGCCGTTTTCGCGGGGCGGCGGAGCCGCGCCGCACCGCTTTCTCCCTAACAGTTCAATCATTAGGGTTAAAATCGCATAAACCCCGGTTAAGTCCGCGAAATGCCCTGCCGAAAGCATCGAGCACTGATGAGATGATGAAGCTGGCTGCTCGTGTCATCCTCGGCTTTATGCCGAGGATCCAGGGTGCAGCGAGCGCCCAGCTCTCATGAGGGAAGGAACCCGCCGACAGCTGGATCCTCGGGACAAGCCCGAGGATGACACTTCGGGCGTACGCTCAGTCCTCGCGGTAGACGCGCTCGCGGCGCTCGTGCCGCTCCTGCGCCTCGACCGACAGCGTCGCGATCGGGCGCGCGTCGAGCCGCTTCAGGCCAATCGGCTCGCCCGTCTCCTCGCAATAGCCGTAAGAGCCGTCCTCGATGCGCGCGAGCGCGGCGTCGATCTTGGCGATGAGCTTGCGCTGGCGGTCGCGCGCCCTGAGCTCGAGCGCGCGGTCCGTCTCGGACGTCGCGCGATCGGCGAGGTCGGCGTGCTGCGTTGATTCCTCGTGCAGCCCGGCGAGCGTCTCCTTGGTCTGCCGGATGATCTCTTCCTTCCACGCGAGCAGCTTCTGGCGGAAGTAGACGCGCTGCCGCTCGTTCATGAACGGCTCGTCCTCCGACGGACGATAGTCGGGAGGTAGAACAATCGACGATGCCTTGGCGCGCGTCGCCATCTTTTTCCCCGCAGTTCTGCTCTTGCCCGCCGCCACCTTGCCCTTGGGCGCTGCGTCGGCCTTGCCCTTGGCCGCAGTCGCGCCGTTGCCCTTGGCAGCGCGCGTTGTGACCTTGCGGCCTGCAGCGAGGGTCTTGGCGCTGCCCGCGCTCTTTGCGTTTTTCTCGGCGTTCCGCTTGCTCATGGCTGCCTCCCTAGAGGCCTTACGAGACCGCGACCGGGCCCTCAACCGGCGGCGACAAGCTCTGTTGGCGCCACCTTCTCTATGGACCGCGTCGTTCTGTCAAGCGCTTCCCGCAGCGTGATTAAGTGACGGGCGCAACACAAGAAAATTTGCCCCGGGACGGGGCGCCGAGCGCGGCTTTTCTTGTCGGACGTGTGGCGCTATTGGTGCTTGACGCAAGCGCCCCGGAAAGCCCCATTTTGCCGGCAGCCAGCCCGTGCCGGAGGCCGGCTCGGCCTGCCCTCCAGCCCAGGAGCCCGAACCCCAATGCGATTCGACGGCACCCGCCGCTACGTCGCCACCGACGACCTCAAGGTGGCGGTCAACGCCGCCATCACGCTCGCACGCCCCCTGCTCGTCAAAGGCGAGCCCGGCACCGGCAAGACGGCGCTGGCGCTCGAGGTGGCGGACGCGATCGGCGTGCCCATCATCGAGTGGCACATCAAGTCGACGACCAAGGCGCACCAGGGCCTCTACGAGTACGACGCCGTCTCGCGGTTGCGCGACAGCCAGCTCGGCGACGAGCGCGTGCACGACATCAAGAACTACATCAAGCGCGGCAAGCTATGGGAAGCGTTCCGGATGGACGTGCGCCCCGTGCTCCTGATCGACGAGATCGACAAGGCCGACATCGAGTTCCCCAACGACCTCCTGCAGGAGCTCGATCGCATGGAGTTCTTCGTCTACGAGACGGGAGAGACCATCAAGGCGCAGAACCGCCCCATCGTCATCATCACCTCCAACAACGAGAAGGAGCTGCCCGACGCTTTCCTCAGGCGCTGCTTCTTCCACTACATCAAGTTCCCCGACACCGAGACCATGCAGCGCATCGTGGACGTGCACTTCCCGGGCCTGAAGGGGCGGCTCGTCTCGGAGGCGATGCGCATCTTCTACGAGATCCGCGAGGTGCCGGGCATCAAGAAGAAGCCCTCGACCTCCGAGCTCCTCGACTGGATCAAGCTGCTGTTGAACGAGGACGTGTCGCCGGACACCTTGCGCGAGACCGACAGCCGCAAGCTGATCCCGCCGCTCGCCGGCGCGCTTTTGAAGAACGAGCAGGACCTGCACCTCTTCGAGCGCATCGCCTTCATGTCGCGGCGCCGCGGCGAGTAGGCGGATCGCGCTCGCGCCGCATTACCATCTTGTAACGCACGCGATACGCCAAAGGCGCGCGAAAGCGGTAACGCCGGGAACTGCGGCGGCGAAGAGACAGTGCGAAGCAAATTGGCGCGTCGCCACGTTCGGAACATGAATGGGACATGAAGGTCGGCTTCAGTAATTGTTCAATCCGGCCAGCATAAATTTCTCCCATTCAAACGGTGACGCGATTGGAGCGTGTCATGTCGGAATTCGTTCGCAGCAGCCTGATCATCCTCATGGGGGTGACGGTGATGGCTGCCGGAATCTTCGTCGTCTTCTACGGCTGACGCCGCGGCCTTGCCGCCAAGCCCGCTTCGCACTAGCAAAGGGGACCCTGTGAGGTCCCCTTGCCGCTTTCTGACGAAACCGCAGCTCATGCCCTGCATCGTGCCGGTCTTTATCTGACGGACATGATGACGCCGACGCTGCGCCTCGGCGTGACCGGGCTGTCGCGCTCGGGCAAGACGGTGTTCATCAC
>DATIZL010000011.1:0-38725 GCA_035517115.1 Hyphomicrobium sp. | reverse complement strand
TCCGTCTTCGTCGTGACTTTGCGGATCGCTTCATTGAGCGGCAGGTCGGGATATTCCTCCGCCGCGCGCGCGTTGATCTTGTCGTCGACGTCGGTGATGTTGCGCACATAGGTGACATGCTTTGCGCCGTAGAGGTGGCGCAGGAGCCGGAACAGCACGTCGAACACGATGACGGGGCGCGCGTTGCCGATGTGGGCGTAGTCGTAGACCGTCGGCCCGCACACGTACATGCGCACGTTCTTGGGATCGAGCGGCTCGAACCGCTCTTTCCGGCGCGTCAGCGTGTTGTAGAGCATCAACGGATGCGCTTCAGCCATGAACGTCCCCTGCCACTGGCGGGGTGCGTTTCTCTGTCTCAGGCTTTGGGCAAAGAAGCGGGCCGCGCGCCAGCGATGGTTGCTAGCTCGAAATGATAATAATGCCGCAATAAATCTTCACGGCATGTGTGCGCGGTGTGACTTGCATGGGCGCCCTTATGCGGGAGCGGGGCACGTCTCGTCAAGCGTGGCAAAGCTCCAACGTTATCGAGCCCTTGCTGTCCGCCCCTAGGGGTGGACGCCCCAATTGCTCCGCATTGACCCCCTAATCGCGGATGGCCATAGTTGCATCAAGGCGCCCGCTTCCGGGCCAATGCGGGACAGCATGAGCCACGACGCAGCCGACACGAGGATGCGTAGAGCGCAGGGCCGCCGTTTGCGCCTCGGCGCCGCCATCGTGCTCGCCGGCCTCCTCGCCGCCGGGCCGGTGCTGGCGCAAGGCTGGTGGCCATGGAGCAACTCCGAGCCGGAGCGCGGCCCCCCGATCCCCCAGGAGCCCGTGTTCCGCCCGGGGGAGCCAGATAGCCGGCAGCCCCCGTCTCCCGACCAGCCCGCCACCCAGCCGCCGGCCGCCAACTGGTCGACCAAGAACCCCATCTGCCTGCAGCTCGAGCAGCGGCTCGTGCAGGACAGCCAGCGCACCAGCCAGTCGCGCGATGCGCTCCCCAATCTCGATGCGCAGATCCGCCAGGCCGAGCAGACCTACCAGCAGGCCGATGCCCAGCTCGAGCGCGGCAACTGCTACGAGTATTTCCTGTTTTCAAAATCGCTCAGGCGCACGCGCGGGTGCGTCGACCTCGCCCGGCAGAAGGAGGATGCGCAGCGCCGCCTTTCCGACCTCGAGGCGCAGCGCCAGCAGATCATCGGCTCCTCTGAGCACTCCTACCGCGACGACATCGTGCGCGAGCTTGCCCGCAACAACTGCGGCGCCAACTACCAGCAGGAGGCGCGGCGGCAGGATCGCGGGCCGTTCTCGTCGATCTGGCAGGACGAGGAGAGCGCCGGCGGCGGAGGCTGGGCTCCCTACGGTGCGGCTCAGCCCTACGCCACCTATCGCACGATCTGCGTGCGCCTCTGCGACGGCTACTTCTTCCCCGTGAGCTTCTCCACGCTGCCAAGCCACTTCGAGCAGGATGCCGCCGCCTGCCAGTCGAAATGCGCAGCCCCCGTCGAGCTCTACTACTACCAGAACCCGGGCGCCGCCGTGGACCAGTCGGTCGCGCTGCGCACGCAGGAGCCCTACACCAGCCTCAAGACCGCCTTCCGCTATCGCAAGGAGCTGGTGAAGGGGTGCTCCTGCAAAGAGGCGGAATATACCCCGGTCGAGACGGATCCGAGCGGCAAGCGCGTCGACACCGGCGCAACGACCGGCTGGGAAGCCCGCTCCGAGCCGGGGGCGAAATCACAGTGATGCGATGCTGCCGCGGATGCATGCATGGGCCCTCCCTCCTCGAAAGAAGCGCCAGCCGGGCCCGATAGTCTTGCTTCCATGATTGAGCTGCGGCCCTTGAGCGTCGACGACCTTTCGATCGCCCGCTACATCCACGCCGCGGCCTTCGCGCGTGCGGCGCAAGGGCACTACTCCGCGGCCGATATCGAGGCCTTCGGAGAGTTCGTGCGCAGCCCGCGCTATGCCGACCTGTTGCTCGGCAATCCCGCCGTCGGCGCTTGGCTCGGGCCCGACATGGTCGCGACCGCGGCCTGGAGCCCGGGCGAGGCCAGAAGCCCCACTGCACGTATCTTCGGCGTGTTCGTGCGGCCGATGTTCACGGGCGAAGGCATCGGGCGCCGCGTCGTCGGCCACGTCGAGGAGGAAGCGCGCGAAGCGGGCTACCCGGCGATCGAGGCCGCCGCCACGCTCAACGCTGCGCCCTTCTTCGAGGCGATCGGCTTCCGCTTCGTGCGCAAAGGCACCTGGGCGCTGCCGACGGGGCGTGAGATCGCCGTCACGTTCCTGCGCAAGGCGGAGTTTGCCGGGCTTTAGCTCGCGCTGCCGCGCAGACGGCGCTCGGCCTTGGCGCGGCCGATGAGCGGCAAGAGCGCCTTCAGCTCCGGGCCATCCTCGAGGCCCGTCAAGGCCAGCCGCAGCGGATGGAACAGCGCACGGCCCTTGCGCCCGGTTGCAGCCTTCAGCGCCGCGACCCAAGTGTCCCAGGTCGTGTCGTCCCAGGGCTCGGCCGGGAGCAGGGCGGCCGCGCGCGCGGTGAGCTCCCTGTCCTCGCTGAGCGGGGCCACGTCACCGGAAACGATGCGCCACCAGCGCCCCGCATCTTCGAGCGTTGCGAGGTTGCCCCGCACCGCATCCCAGAACTCTGCGCCGCCGACGCCGAGCGCCTTGAGCCGGGGGGCCACCTCCGCGTACGGCAGCTTGTGCAAAAGGCGCGCATTGAGGGCCTTGAGCTCGTCGCTATCGAAGCGTGCAGGCGCCGTCGATATCTTGGCGAAGGAGAAGAGGCGCACGAGATCGTCGAGGTGGGCGTGCGGCTCAATGGGATCCGAGGTTCCGATCAGAGCGGTATAGCTCGCGACCGCCATGGGCTCGAGCCCCGCCGCGCGGAAGCTCTCGATCGAGAGCGCGCCGAGCCGTTTCGACAGCGCGTGACCGTCGGCGCCGATGAGCAGGCTGTGGTGGCCGAAGGCCGGCGGATCGGCTCCCAGCGCCTCGAACAGCTGCAGCTGCACGCCCGTGTTGGTGACGTGGTCCTCGCCGCGAATGACGTGGCTGATGGCGAAGTCGGCGTCGTCCACCACGCTGGTGAAGGTATAGAGGAAGGTCCCGTCGGCCCGGATCAGCACGGGGTCGGAAAGCGAGCCCACGTCGACCGTCTGATCCCCGCGGATGAGGTCGTTCCACGACACGATGGTCGGCAGCGGGTTCAAATCCTCCTCGGAGTTGGCGAGCCGGAAGCGCCAGTGCGGGCGGCGCCCTTCGCGCTCGAGCGCGGCGCGCTCCTCGTCGGAGAGCTTCAGCGCACTGCGGTCGTAGATCGGCGGCAGCCCGCGCGCGAGCTGGCGCTTTCTCTTGCGGTCGAGCTCGTCCTCGGTCTCATAGCAGGGGTAGAGCCGGCCTGCGCGCTTCAAGTCTTCGGCGGCCGCCTCATAGCGCGCCACGCGCGCAGACTGGCGCTCCTCCAGCGCCCAGTTGAGCCCAAGCCAGCGCAGGTCCTCACGGATGCCCTCTGCGAAGGCTTCCGTCGAGCGCTCGGCGTCGGTGTCGTCGAGGCGCAGCATGAAGGTGCCGCCCTCGGCTTTCGCGAACAGCCAGTTGAGGATCGCCGTGCGCACGTTGCCGACGTGCAGGCGCCCGGTGGGGCTCGGCGCAAAGCGAACCGTGACAACCATTGAGGGTATCCGGATTTGGTCGATGATCGGCGCCACCGTATAGAGGGAGTGCGCGGAAACTCAAGCCGATCGGGAGTGGCGCGCGTCAGAAGTTGATCTTGGCGCCGGTGATAACCTCTTGGAAGCCATCGATCTCGGTCGTGCCGATCGGGGCTCCGGCCTTGGCGGTCGCCGCGTTGCCGATGATGCTGCCATTCGCGAGCTGATAGATCGCGTAAAGGTTCATATCCGCTTTCTCCAATTTCTGGATCACTCCCAGCTGGTAGAAATTGGCACTTGCGCTGACGGTTCTGTCGGGGTTGGAGCCGGGGTCGTCATGACGATAGTTCGCGAAGACCTCTGTCGATCCGAGGCCACACCATTTCTTCTCGACGCCTGGGCGGATGAACCACGTCGTGCTGTCCGGCTCGAAGACGGTGCCGGGAGGGAAAACGTGGGCGGTGTGCACGCTCTGACGCCCCCAGCCTCCGTAAAGGAAAAGTCCCGTCGGCTCGTGCTGGAGGAATGCTGCCGCACCCTCCCAGGTGCATTCGAAATTGGGCAGCGACGTCGTGATCGCGGTACCCGATATGCAGGGCGTCCCTCCAATGACATAGTTGGTTGGCACACCCTTTGTCTCGATACCTGGATCATTGCTGGCGCCGTAACCGGTTCGTGCCAGCACACTAAGGTCACCTATGGTCTGCTTGTATGTTAGCGCTGCGTCCCAAACGTCGCTCTCGCCCCATGAAGCGCTCAGCGTTAATCCATGCCACTCTGGCGAATCATAACGCACGATTTCACGCCGCGCGGCATCTCCCGGCGTCGAGTTGTTGAAGCCGCGCAAAACATCCACCCAACGCAGATTGTTCACGAAGAGCCCGTTGCTCCTGATCAGGAACGCGGACATGAAGATGGGTGGACCTTCGGCATCGTCGACATTGCGGGTGAGCGTCGGATCGGCATCGTCGAGAAGATGGTAGGTGGCCATGCCGTTGAGGCCGATGGCGATCTGACCATAGGTCTTGCTCTTGAGGAACCAGTAGCTCTTGCGGGGAAAAGTGGCATCGTCCTTGTTGTTCGGGTTGCTGCTGACAGAATTGGACGTAAATTGATTCCATTCTCTATTAGGATGTCCTTGCACGGCGATTTCGAGCAGGTAGCCGGCGGACCAGTCTTTGTCGATTTTCGCCTCGCCGAGGAATTTGACGCGCGACTGTTCGACCATGTTGGTGCCCTCATAGACGTTTTGTTGGGTACCATCGTCCCACCAGAAGAGCGCCTCATTGATCCATCCTGAGACGGTCAAACTGACCTTTCGGTTGCCCTTGCGCGCGGTCGTCGCCTCGAGGTCGGCGATGCGCTCCTCGAGATCCCCGCAACAGTTGCCGCCGAGATCGGCGGCGATGGCGGGCGGGGGCATGGGCCAAGCCGAGCGCGAGCGCGGCGGCGACCATGCCGCTACAGAGCGCCCTCCTCGCTCGCCTGCCGACCGCCATGAACCGCCGCTTCCCCGTCTGCTATGTTGGAGCTTCTTCCGGCATAACAGATTGATTTCTGTGAGCCTTTGCCGGCCCAGACGAACGCCACTCCCTTGTGGACTGATTCTCGTGTCGCGCGTAAAATGCCCCAGCAAGGGCCGCGCAGAATCACGCGATAAGGATCACGCGCAACACGCGCATTTCGAACGAAGAAGAAGTGCGAAGCTTATGATGAAGCGTCGGGCTTTGCGCCGTTTGCGGGTACCGTCGCCGCTGCCCTTGAGGCGGTAGACGCTGCGGCGCTCTCGCGAAACCGGTTGACGATCGGGTAGCGCCGGTCGCGACCGAAGTTCTTCGACGAGATCTTCACCCCGGGGGGTGCCTGGCGCCGCTTATACTCGGCGATGTAGAGCATGCGCTCGACCTTCTTCACCGTCTCGGGTGCGTGCCCGCGCGCGACCATGTCGGACAAGGGCATCTCCTTCTCCACCAGGCAGGAAAGGATGTCGTCGAGCACCGGATAAGGCGGCAGCGAGTCCTGGTCGGTCTGGTTGGCGCGCAGCTCGGCGGAGGGTGCCTTGGTGAGGATCGCCTCCGGAATGACGACACCCGAGGGTCCGAGCGCTCCCTTCGGCACGTGCGCGTTGCGCCAGCGCGCCAGCCGGTAGACCTCCATCTTGTAGAGGTCCTTCACCGGATTGAAGCCGCCGTTCATGTCGCCGTAAAGCGTGGCGTAGCCGACCGACATCTCCGACTTGTTGCCCGTCGTCACCACCATGCCGCCGAACTTGTTGGAGATGGCCATCAAGATGATGCCCCGCGCGCGCGCCTGGATGTTCTCCTCGGTCGTATCGGGCGCGGTACCGGCGAGCGCCGGCTCGAGCGCCTTCGCGATTCCGGCGACGGCCGGCTCAATGGGCAGCGTGTCGTAGCGAAGGCCCAGCGCCTCGGCGCAGGCGGAAGCATCGCGTACGCTTTCGTTGCGGGTGTAGCGGTAGGGCATCATCAGGGCGTGCACGCGCTTGGGGCCCAGCGCATCGACCGCCATTGCCGCCACGAGCGCGCTGTCGATGCCGCCCGAAAGCCCGAGCACGACGCCCGGAAACCCGTTCTTCTCCACATAGTCGCGCAAGCCGAGCACGCACGCGTGGTAGGCCGAGGCGTCCCCTTCCTCAAGGCGCGCCCGCTCACCCCGTTCGCAGACCCAGCCTTGGGCCGTCTTCTCCCATCGGGTCACCGCGACCGCCTCCTCCCACGCGGGCAGCTGCACGGCGAGGCTGCGGTCGGCATTGAGCACGAAGGAGGCACCGTCGAAGACGAGCTCGTCCTGCCCGCCCACCTGATTGAGGTAGGCGAGTGGCAGGCCGGTCTCGATCACGCGCGCTACGGCGATGTTCATGCGCACGTCGGGCTTGGTCCAGTCGAAGGGGGAGCCGTTCGGCGTGATCAGAATCTCCGCGCCGCACTCGGCGAGGCACTCGGTGACGTCGGCACCCCAAATGTCCTCACAGATCGGCACCCCGAGGCGCACGCCACGGAAGCTGATCGGCCCCGGCATGGGCCCAGGCGCGAATACGCGCTTCTCGTCGAACACGCCGTAGTTCGGCAGGTCGGCCTTGAAGCGCACGGCCGCGACCTTGCCTCCCTCCAACAGCGCAACAGCGTTGTAGACTTTGCCGCCTTCGGGCCACACGGTGCCGGCGAGCACGGCGGGCCCAGGACCCAGCTCGGCTGCGAGCGCTTCCACGCGCTGGCGCGCCGCGGCCTGGAAGGCCGGCTTCAAGACGAGATCCTCGGGCGGGTAGCCCGTCACGAACAGCTCGGGGAAGACGACGAGGTCGGCGTCCGCCGCTTTGGTGCGCATGACGCGCAGCTTGGCGATGTTGCCGTCGAGGTCGCCGACGACCGGATTGGCTTGCGCGAGCGCGATCTTCAGCTGCGTTGCGGGGGTTTGCGACATGGACCGACCTTGGGTCGCCATCTTCTTCCCTCCCGGCGGAGAGGGGGTCAGCGCGGGCTCACGCCACGACGGGGATCGGATGCGATAGCCCCTCGCGCTCCTGCTTCAAGCGTTCGGCGATCAGGAAAGCAAGCTCGAGCGCCTGCTCGGCGTTGAGGCGAGGATCGCACAGCGTGTCGTAGCGTTCCTTGAGCTGCGCTTCGGAGATGTTGGCGGAAGCGCCGCCGGTGCACTCGGTGACGGGCGAGCCCGTCATCTCCACGTGAATGCCGCCGGCCACCGTGCCCTCGGCCCGATGCACGTCGAAGAACGACACCGCCTCCTTGAGGATGCGGTCGAAGGGGCGCGTCTTGTAGCCGTTGGCCGCGGCGATCGTGTTGCCGTGCATGGGATCGCACGACCACACCACCGTGCGGCCCTCCTTCTCCACCGTGCGGATGAGCTTCGGCAGGTGCTTCTCGACCTTGTCGGCGCCAAAGCGGCAGATGAGGGTCAAGCGTCCCGCCTCGTCCGCTGGGTTCAGGATGTCGATCAACCGCATCAGACCGTCGGGCTCGAGCGTCGGCCCGCACTTGACGCCAATCGGATTCTTGATGCCGCGCAGGAACTCCACGTGTGCGTGATCGGGCTGACGCGTGCGGTCGCCGATCCACAGCATATGGCCGCTCGTTGCGTACCAGTTGTGGGTGCCGCCGGCCTCGTCGCGGCGCACGAGCGCCTGCTCGTAGCCGAGCAGGAGACTCTCATGGCTCGTGTAGAACGACGTGCGCCCCAGCGCCGGCACCGTCTCCGCCGTTACGCCGCAGGAGCGCATGAAGCGCAGCGCAGTTTGAATCTGCTCGCCCATCTCCCGGTACTTCTTGCCGAAGGTCGACTTCTGCTCGAAGTCGAGAAGCCAGCGCAGCACGTTGTCGAGGCTCGCATAGCCGCCTTCGGAGAAGGCGCGCAGAAGATTGAGCGTCGCCGCCGACTGCCGGTAGGCCTCGAGCTGGCGCTGCGGTTCGGGAATGCGGTTCGCCGCGGTGAAGCCCTCGCCGTTGATGATGTCGCCGCGGTAGCTCGGCAGCTCCACGTCGCCGCGGCGCTCGGTCGGCGAGGAGCGCGGCTTGGCGAACTGGCCGGCGATGCGTCCGACCTTCACCACGGGGGAGCCGCCGGCATAGGTCAACACCACCGCCATCTGCAGGAAGACACGGAACAGCTCGCGGATATGGTTGGCGCCGTGCTCGTTGAAGCTTTCCGCGCAATCGCCGCCCTGCAAAAGGAACGCGTCGCCGGCAGCCACCTCGGCCAGCGCGCGCTTCAACTTATCCGCCTCGCCCGCGAACACGAGCGGCGGATAGGACGCAATCTTCGCCTCGACCTCGGCAAGCGCCGCTTTGTCGGGGTACTCGGGCACTTGCACGATTGGCTTTGTGCGCCAGCTGTCGGGGGACCAGGCTGCAGCCATTCCTCGATACTCTCTCCTTTGCGGCGAGCCTACCTCTAAGCCCTTAAGGAAGGCCGCGCCGCCCGGAAATCCGGGCCACACAGTCAAGGCATTATGCCATTCGTCACGGCTTATAGGCTACCCTTCGGGCGGAGGCCAGCGGGCCGGCCCCCTTCAGGTTGCATGCGCGAAATGGTGTCAGCGGCATCGATTTTCCAGCCTGCGTCGTTGGCTTCCGGACCACTTGGGCCCTGAGGAGCCATGCGCTTGAAAGAGCCAACGTTCACGTTCGGGATCGAGGAGGAGTACCACCTCGTCGATCTGAAGACGCGCGGCTTTGCACCGGCGCCCGCGGCGCTGATGGAGGCCTGCGAGTCGCTCCTCGGCAAGCAGGTCGCGCCCGAGTTCTTCCGCTCCCAGATCGAGGTCGGGACCAGCGTATGCCGCGATTTCAAGGCGGCTCGCGAGGAGCTTGCGCACCTGCGGCGCACCATCGCCAAGAACGCTCGCGAGTTCGGGCTCGCCCCCATTGCCGCCTCGACCCACCCCTTCGCCGACCGCTCGACCCTGCAGACGACCCCGAAAGCGCGCTACCAGGCGCTCGCTCGCGACTTCGCCGGCATCGGGCGGCGCTTGGCGATCTGCGGCATGCACGTGCACGCCGGCATCGAGGACGAGGAGCTGCGCATCGACCTCATGAACCAGGCGCGCTACTTCCTCCCGCACCTGCTGATGCTGTCGACATCCTCGCCGTTCTGGCAGGGCGAGGACACCGGCCTCAAGAGCTACCGCCTCGCCGTCTTCCACGAGCTGCCGCGCACCGGCCTGCCGCAGCGGTTCGAGAGCTACGGCGAATTCTTGCGCACCGTGGACGTTCTGGTGAGCAACGGCGTCATCGAGGACGCCACCAAGATCTGGTGGGACCTGCGCCCGTCCGTGCGCTTCCCGACGCTCGAGATGCGGGTGACCGACATCTGCACGCGTATCGAGGACGCCCTCTCGGTTGCAGCCGTTTATGTCTGCATCCTGCGCATGCTCTATCGCTTGCGCCGGTCGAACCACAAGTGGCGCACCTATCCTGCGTTCCTCATCGAGGAGAACCGCTGGCGCGCCCAGCGCTACAGCGTGCGCGACCGTCTGTTCGACTTCGGCAAGGGCGAGCTCGTGCCGTTTGCGGCCCTCATCGACGAGCTGCTCGATTTGATCGCCGAGGACGCGGCCGTGCTCGGCTGCGAGCGGGAAGTCAAGAACGCACTCATCATCGCCACCGGCGGTACGAGCGCAGACCGGCAGGTCGAATGCTACGAGAGCTTGCTCGCGCAGGGCGCGTCGACCGAGGATGCCCTGAAGGGCGTCGTCGATCAGCTCATCGCCGAAACTATCGCCGGCACCTGAACGCGAGTTTCTTAGCCGGCCGCGAAGTCCTTCACAAACTGCGTCGTCCCCGCGCAGGCGGGGACCCGGGGCACCCTCGCAATTCATCAATGCGGAAACGTGTCTGGGTTCCCGCCTGCGCGGGAATGACGTTGAGCGAGGTTGAGCGTCGAAGAGCCTTCGGTCTGCACCAGCTCTAGCTGGTCACACCCTTGATCTCAAAGGCCCGCCGCCATGCCGCCGTCGACGGCAAGCTCGGCGCCGGTGATGAACGAGGACTCGTCGGAGGCGAAGAAGAGCGCGGCCTGCGCCACGTCGTCCGCCGTGCCGAAGCGCTTGAGCGGCGTCTGCTCCAGAAGTGCCTCGGAGAACGCCTGCACGCGCAGCACCCGCTCGGTCAGCGCCGTCTCGATGAAGCCCGGCGCCAGCGCGTTGACGCGGATGCCGAAGGGCGCGTACTCGACCGCAAGCCCGCGCGTCAGCGCGGAGATCGCGCCCTTGGTCGCGCCGTAGGCGGCAAGCGTGCGCATGCCGCGGTGGCCCATGATGGACGCTAGATTGACGAGGGAAGCGCGGCCCGAGGCCTTCATCAAGGGGAAGGCGTCGCGCGCGATGCGCACGATGCCGTCGAGGTTCACCTCGCGCAGGCGCACCCAGTCGGCATCCGACAGGTTGCGGAAGTCCGAGCGCACGTTGATGCCGGCGTTGTTGACGACGGCATCGAGCCGGCGGTGCTGCTGCTCGATCAAACGCATGAGCGCCGTCACGTCTTGCCCGCGCGACACATCGACCGTCACCGGAGTGGCCGAGAAGCCTTTCGCCATCACCTCGGCGGCCGCCTTGGCCGCGCCCGCCCCATCGACATCGGTGATGTAGACGTGAGCGCCCTCGGCCGCGAACAGCTTGGCGCACGCGAGCCCGATGCCGGCCGCCGAGCCCGTCACCAGCGCGATCTTGTCCTTGAGCCGCATCTGCCGCCTCCCGCGAAACGCGCGACGTAGCACCGGCGGCGCCCGCTTTCAACCGGACGCATCACCCCGCGGCCTCGGTGGGCGCCATCCACTTCTCGCGCAGGGTCACGAACTCCTCCGCCGCGGTGGGGTGCAGGGCCATGGTGGCGTCGAAGTCCGCCTTGGTGGCGCCGAGCCTCAGCGCAATCGCCGCCATCTGCATGATCTCGGCCGCGCAGTCTCCCAGCATGTGGCAGCCGACGACCTTGTCGCTCGCCCCGTCCACGACGAGTTTCGTCAGCACCTTGTCCTCGCGGCCCGAGAGCGTGGCCTTCAACGGCCGGAACGCGGCCTTGTAGATGTGCACGTCCCCATGGCGCTCGCGCGCCTCGTGCTCGGTGAGCCCGACGCTGGCGATCTCGGGCGTGGAGAACACCGCGGTCGGGATGAGGTCGTGCTCGACCATGCGCGGCCTGTTGCCAAACTCGGTGTCGGCGAAGGCGTGCCCCTCGCGGATGGCGACGGGAGTGAGCGCCATGCGGTCGGTGACGTCGCCGACGGCGAAGATGCTGTCGACCGAGGACCTCGAATACTCGTTGACGACGACGTGGCCGTTCCAGCCGAGCGCGACGCCCGCCTTGTCGAGCCCGAGCCCGGCGGTGTTGGGTGCGCGGCCCACGGCAAACATGATTTGGCCGGCGGTCAGCGTTGTGCCGTTCGCAAGGTGGCCCACGAGACCGCCCCCTGTCTTCTCGATGCGGGTGAACACCTGCCCGGTGACGATGTGGATGCCCTGCCTGGTGTAGGATTCGATCAAGCGGTCGCGAAGGTCCTCATCAAACCCGCGCAGGATCTTGTCGCCGCGGTAGACGATCGTCGTCTCGGCGCCCAAGTGCGAGAAGATGCCCGCGAACTCGACCGCCACATAGCCGCCGCCCGCAATGATGATGCGCTCCGGCAGCCGCTCGAGGTTGAAGGCCTCGTTCGAGGTGATGACGTGCTCGAGCCCGGGGATGGGCTTGCCCAGCATGGGCGTCCCCCCGGTGGCGATGAGGATCTTGCCCGCGGTCACCGCGCGCCCCGATTTGGCGAGCCTTACCGTGTTCGGGCCGGCGACGGTGGCGCGCTCCGGGCTGACCTCGACCTTTGCTGCGGCGAGGCCGGCGCGATAGAGGCCTTCGAGCCTCGCGATCTCCTTGTCCTTGGCGGCAATCAGGGCTGGCCAATCGAACTTCGATTCCTCTACGCTCCAGCCGAAGCCGAGCGCGTCCTCGAAGTCGTCGGCAACGCGGCTCGCATAGACGAGGATTTTCTTTGGCACGCAGCCGCGGATCACGCAGGTGCCGCCGATGCGATACTCCTCAGCGATCGCGACCTTGGCGCCGTAGCCGGCCGCGATGCGCGCCGCACGCACCCCGCCCGAGCCGGCGCCGATCACGAACAGGTCGTAGTCAAAGGTGGCCATGCTCGCCGGCTCCGTCGGGCTTCAGGCGCCGTTCTCGAAGCCGACGTAGCTGATGCCGTCGGGGCCGCCCACGATGGCGAGGTCGGCAATGCCCAAGAACATGCCGTTCTCCACCACGCCCGGGATGAGCTTTAGGGCTTCGTCGAGGTCCTCCGGCTGCTCGATGCGGCCGAAGGCGCAGTCGAGGATGTAGTTGCCGCTGTCAGAAACGAACGGCTTGCCGTCGGCGCCCATGCGCAGCGTGATCTCCCCCTCGCAGCCGGCGTCGGCGGCGAGCGCGATGATCATGTTGCGCGTTGCGGTGAGCCCGAAGCGCACGACCTCGAGCGGCAGCGGATAGGCGCCGAGCGTGGCGACGCGCTTGGACGCGTCCGCAATGACGATCATGCGCCCCGAGGCCGTCGCCACGATCTTCTCGCGCAAAAGCGCGCCCCCGCCGCCCTTGATGAGGCGCAGCTCCTCGTCGAGCTCGTCCGCCCCATCGATGGTGAGATCCAGGAATGGGGTAGTATCGAGCGTGGTCATGGGAATGCCGAGCGCTTCCGCTTGCCGCTGCGTCGCGTCGGACGTAGCGACGCAAACGACGTCGAGGCCGGCGCGCACCTCGGGGCCCAATAGGTCCACGAACTTGGCCGCGGTCGAGCCGGTGCCGAGCCCGAGCTTCATGCCCGGCTCCACGAACGTCAGTGCGCGCTCCGCCACCGCCAGCTTCAAGGCGTCTGTGTTCATTCCGAAGCTCCCCGCGCGCAACGCTCCGCGATAGGGAGCGCATCATTGTTGGCGACGCTTGCCCCCTCCCGGCAGGGAGGGGGCCGCGAGCGCGAGCCCAAAGGGCCTCGTGGCTCACACCGCTTGACCGCGCCACCGCAGTGCGCGGCCAATGCAATATTCCATCTAACAATACCGCCTAAAGACCGCCCATCAACGTGTACTTGATCTCGACGAACTCATCGATGCCGTGGTGCGATCCCTCACGCCCCACACCGCTCTCCTTGAATCCGCCGAACGGTGCGATCTCCGTCGATGTGACCCCCTCGTTGACGCCGACAATACCATACTCGAGCGCCTCCGCCACGCGCCAGCAGCGGCCGATGTCGCGCGCGAAGAAGTAGGCGGCGAGCCCGAAGGGCGTGTCGTTGGCCATGCGAATCGCGTCTGCCTCCGTCGCGAAGCGGAACAGCGGCGCCACCGGCCCGAAGGTCTCCTCGCAGGAGACGCGCATATCCGGCGTCACCTCGGTCAGGATAGTCGGCTCGTAGAAGGTGCGCCCCAGCGCATGCGGCTTGCCGCCTACCACGACCTTGGCGCCCTTCTTGACGGCATCCGCCACGTGCTCGCTGACCTTCTTCACGGCGTCCGCATTGATGAGCGGACCGACGGTCACGCCGGCCTCCGTGCCGGGCCCGACCTTGAGGCCGCGCACGGCCGCGACGAGCTTCTCGGCGAAGGCGTCGTAGACGGAATCCTGCACGAGGATGCGGTTGGCGCACACGCAGGTCTGCCCGGCGTTGCGGAATTTGGAGGCCATGGCGCCGGCGACCGCCTTGTCGAGGTCGGCGTCGTCGAACACGATGAAGGGCGCATTGCCGCCGAGCTCCATGCCGACGCGCTTTACCGTGCCGGCCGCCTGCGCCATCAGGATCTTGCCAACCTCGGTCGAGCCGGTGAACGTCACCATGCGCACGCGCGGGTTCGACGTCATCGCCTCGCCGACGGGAACGGGGTTCTTGGCGGTGACCACGTTGAGCACGCCCTTCGGCAGGCCGGCCCGCTCGGCGAGCTCCGCCAGCGCCAAGGCCGACAGCGGAGTGTCCTCGGCGGGCTTGACTACGACCGTGCAGCCCACGGCCAGCGCGGGCGACACCTTGCGCGTGATCATGGCGCTCGGAAAGTTCCACGGCGTAATTGCAGCGACGACGCCGACCGGCTGCTTCATGACGACGATGCGCGCGTCCGCCTTGTGCGAGGGGATGGTCTCGCCGTAGACGCGCTTGGCCTCCTCCGCGAACAGCTCGACGAAGCCGGCGCCGTAGAGGATCTCGCCCTTGGCCTCCGCGAGCGGCTTGCCCTGCTCCTTGGTCAACAGCAGCGCCAGCTCGTCCGCGTGCTCGACGATGAGCTCATACCAGCGGCGCAGGATCTTGGAGCGGTCCTTTGCGAGGCGAGCTGCCCATGGCTTGAAGGCGCGGTGTGCGGCTTCAATGGCGGCGTTGGTCTCCTTCGCCCCCATATCCGGCACGCGGGTGATTTCCTCGCCGGTGGCCTTGTCGATGACCGCCATCGCCGGCGTGCCGACCCAGGCGCCGTCGATGTAGGCCTGCGTTTTGAGAAGCGTGATGAGCTGCTTGTCCATGCTGTCACCGCCGGGGGAGTGCTTAAGGCACGCTTGGCCTTTGTCTAAGGTGCGTGACCCGTGGTTTCAAGCCGTCGCGCCCCCCGATGATGACATCGAGCGGCCCAGCGGTTAGCGTGCGCCCCCGCTTAACCTCGGCCCACCGGACCCCATGCGCGACGCCACGCTTATCTTCGACCTCGACGGAACGCTCGTCGATACCGCTCCCGATCTCGTCGCTGCGACGAACCACGTGCTCGCCGGCCTCGGCCTGCCGGGCATCAGCGAGCACGCGCTGCGGCCCCTTGTCGGCCACGGCGCGCGTTTCATGGTCGAGCATGCCATCGGGCCCGGCGCCGCCAAGCTCTCCGAGGAGGAACGCAAGCGGCTGCTCGACCGGTTTCTCGACTACTACACCGGCAATATCGCGGTGGGCAGCCGCCCGTTCGAGGGCACCGTCCCTGCGCTCGAGCGGTTCAGAGGCGCCGGTGCCAAGCTCGCCGTGTGCACCAACAAGACCGAGCGCATATCGCGCATGCTGCTGGAAGCCCTCGGGATGAGCGGCCTCTTCTCGGCGGTGGCTGGCCGCGACACCTTTCCGGTGTTCAAGCCGCATCCCGACCATCTGCTGGGGGCGATTGAGCTCGCCGGCGGCGACAGCGCACGGGCCGTCATGGTCGGCGACAGCCGCATCGACATTGCCACGGCAAAGGCGGCGGGCGTGCCCGTCGTCGCAGTGACGTTCGGCTACACGGATATCCCCGTGCGCGAGCTCGGACCCGACAAGGTCATCGACCACTACGATGAGCTCGAGCCCGCAATCCTCGCCCTGCTCGGCTGAGGGCTCAGGCCGCAGGGTCTCCGCGGTGCGGCCACAGCTTGCGCCCAACCATGATGGTGGCGGGGAGGAACACCAAGTCCGCAATCAACGATGCCAGCAGCGTCAAGCCGCACACGAGGCCGAACGTCCTGAGCGAAGGCAGGTCGGAAAACACCGTCACGCCGAGGCCGAACGCCAGCACGATCGTCGTCAGGATGATGGCCGGGCCGACGAGCACGCGCGCGCGCCGTATGGCGAGCTCGGGCGGATCGCCCGCGCGCTCCTCCAAGCGCAATCGGTTGAGGAAGTGGATCAGCGCGTCGATGCCGAGGCCGAATACCACGAGCAGAGCCACCACGGAGGCGAACTCGAGCCCGTCGTCGTTGGCCCAGAGCAGCGTGCCCGAGGCGACCACGGGGAAGAGGCCCGGCAACAGACTGACGAGCGCCACGAACGGCGAGCGGAACGCCATGCCAAGCAGCACGCCCGCAAAGGCGACGCAAACGGGGATGCTCTCTTTGAGCTGGTCGATCATGCGCGCGCTGTTGCGCGCGGCGATCGCCGGCAGCCCTGTCACCGAGATACGGAAGCTCGGATAGTCCTTGCGGATCGGGTCGAGCGAGCGGTCGATTTTCTCCACCACGGGCAGGATGCGGCTCGAGTCGATGTCGGGCAGGCGCCCGGTCACCAGCACCGCGTTCTCCTCCTTGGCGATGAAGCGGCGTACCAGGTGCTCAGGGAGAATGCCGACGTATTTCTTGACCGTCTCGATGCGGTCGTCGCCGGCCTCGTGCAGCCAGCGCCGCAAGCTTTCGAGCGACCACACGTTGCCGAGCCCCGCCTCCTTCTCCAGCGCCTCGTGCACCTTGCCGATGACCTCGAGCGTCGATGGCGCATAGAGCGGCGTGCCGTCGCTCCACTCGATCATCACGTGCACGGGATTGGCGCCGGTGAGCTTCTGGTCGATGCGGCTTGTGGCATCGAGCGCCTGCTCGCGGTCGGGCACCTGGTCGGCGAGGCGATAGCGCGTCGGCAGCGCGATAAAGGCCGCGGTGAAGAGCCCAAACAGCGCAACCCCGATCGCGGTGTAGAGGTAGGGGCGGTGCGTCACGCGGTCGACGACCCAGCCGACGATGGTGCCGAGCCCGTCCATGAGCGCGTCCGCCGGCGTGACGTCCTTGGCGAGCTTTTCCTCGTTGCGGATGAGCATGACGGCGAGGATCGGCAGCACGAGGATGACTGCCATGAAGGAGATGCAAACGGCAAGCGCTCCAGCCATGCCGAAGGTGCGGATGAGGCCCGACTCGGAAAGCAGCAGAGCAAGGAACGCCAACAGCGCCACGCCGTGCGCGAGCACGCAGGCTGGGCCGACGACGCGCACGGCGAAGCGCACCGCCTGGTAGCGGTCGTCGCCCTCGCGCAAGCGGATGCGGATCGCCGACACCATCTGCATGCTGTCGGCAAAACCCATCACCATGATGAGCGGGGTCATCACGTTGAGGAACAGGTTGAGCTTGAAGTGCATCCAGCCAAGCAGGCCGAGCGACCAGGTCACGGCCAGCACAGGCGGCAGCGCCGCGACCAGCATCAGCGATATGCGGCGGAAGAAAACGACCGCGATCAACGCGCCGAACAACAGGCCGAGGCCGTTGTAGAGAATCTGGTCGCGCTCCACTGCGTTGCGGATCTCGAGCTGCATCACGGGTGCCCCGGTCATCTTGGCCGTGAGCCCGGAGCCAGCGAGGATATCGTTGACGCTCTTGTTGATCTCGCCGATGACGACGCGCGAGGTCTTCTCCTGCACGACCTGGCGATCGAGCGCGATGATGATCATCGCCAGCTGGCCGTCGTCGGAGAGGAACTTGCCCTTGACGATGTCGTTGCTCTTCAGCGCCTCGATCATGGCGTCGAAGGCGGGGCCGTCCTCGGGCAGCTCGTCCGGCACGATGGGCGCGGCATAGCCCGTGGCATCCGGCTTGCCGCGCGCCGACAGCATCGACACGAGCCCGGAGACGCCGTCGACGAGCTGCAGCTCCGTCGTCAGGTTGGCGAAGGCCTCGAGCCCCTTGCGCTGCAACAGGTCCTTGCCCTCGACGACGACGAGCACGTCGTACTCGCTCGAGGGAAAGCGGCGGTCGATCGCCTCGTAGCGGTGGAACTCCTCGGTGTTCGTGCGGAAGAGCTCGGAGAGGGAATCGTCGACCTGCAGCTTGGCCACCCCCATGGCGCCGAGCACAGTGGCGATAACGACGAGGACGGCCACGAGGTAGGGCGCGCGCAAGGCGATGAGCCCCACCTTCTCCAGGCCGAACGAGAACACGAACGACCGGCCCGGCTCCTCAGCGCTCCCCATAGCTCCCCCGTCGGCACTCGTTCGGGCAGCTTCGCGAGCGGCCGGCCGATGTGTTCTGAATACTGCGCGAGCCCGCCTACGCGCGTCGGAATCGGGCTCGACCGACGGATCGTCGCATTTGCCGCAGTTCTCACGCAAGGGGCTCGGGAGGGCCCGGGTTGCGCCCCATTGTGGCCGCAACGCCCGCGATCCTTGCCGCCTCCACCCGCCACCCCTATGTGGCAAGCGCAGCAACGAAAATAAGCGTTACCCTGATGCCGAAGCGCCCCACGCCCCGGAACCTCAGCTTGACCCTCGGCAAAGCAGCCGCCGGGGTGCTCGCTGGCGCCCTGTGTCTCCTCGTCCTGACCGCGATTTTCGCCCTCGGCCAGCCGGAGCCGGCGGAGGCGAGTGCCCAGCAGGCACCCAACAGCCGCGTCGTCCTCGACCTGCCGCCCGGCTACGCGCCTTCGCCCTTGTTCTCCGGCTTCCAGGACGAGGCCCGCGGCGTCTCCTTCGTGATCCTCGAGGCGCCGGCCTCCGAGTACGACAAGATGGCGCAGGGGTTCACGCCCGAGGAGCTCGCCAAGCGCGGCATCACGGACGCGAAGGCGGCGAAGCTTCCGCGCAGCGACGAGCACGTCTTCATGCGCGCGCGCCAGAAGTCGGCGGCCGGCACCTACCAGAAATACTTCGTGCTGTTTCGCACGAAGGACCAGACGGTGCTCATCTCGGTCAACGTGCCCTCCTCGGCCATCGGGGACGGGAGCGTCAAGGCCGAGGAGATCGAGAAGGTGCTGGCGAGCGCCACGACCGTAGCGCAGCCCGCCGTGCGCGACCTCTTCAAGCTCTCCTATCTCGGCCCCTTCAAGGAGGCGGGCACGCTCGTCGGCACCAGCAAGGTCTATACGCTCGGCGGGCGGCTCGAGCCCGAGCGCGCGGGCGTGACGCGCTCGGCCTTCATGGTGGCCCCCTCGCTCGACAAGCGCGCGGTCCTCGAGCCGAAGAAGGAGGCGGCGGCGTTGCTCGCGACGCTCACCGGCTACAAGGACATCAAGACGGAGGCGCCGCGCGACATCGCCATCGACGGGATGCCCGCGGTGGAGACGTGGGCGAGCGCCGTCGACGAGGACGACGATACGCCGGTGCGCCTCTATCAGGCGATGGTGCTCGGCAAGGACGGCGGCTACTTCCGCCTGATCGGGATTGCGACGCCCAAGGACGAGGCGCGGTTAAAGGACGAGTTCCCGAGGATCGCGGAGAGCTTCCTGCTGGTGCCATAAGGCTGACGCCGCGCGCGGAACGACCTCTCCCCCTGGCAGAGATGAAGTTCCCTGGAGGCGCGGAAGGCCCTTTGCTTGACAGGCGCGCCCGAGCGCTTCCATAACGGCCGCTTCAAGCACGGCGGGCGGTTAGCTCAGCGGTAGAGCACACGCTTCACACGCGTGGGGTCATAGGTTCAATCCCTATACCGCCCACCATAAATCTCCGCGGCAGCCGGGCTGCTGTTACCTCTTCTGAAACGGAATCTTGCAGCCGCGCGCATCGCGCCGGCGCGCATGGCTTACGGCTTCTCCCGGAAATAGCGGAGCGTGGTTCTGCAGCTAGCGGCCCACTCTTCCTTCGTCATTTGCGTGTGCGCGTCCCACTGCTTTTCGCACTCACTGATCTCCTTTGCTGTCTCGGGCTGCTGCTTTTGAGCATCCTTCAGGATCTGCTCCGCTTCATTGGGAGAACGCTGCTTCTCCTGCTCCTGAGCGAAGGCATTGCCCAGACAGAGCCAAAGCACTGCTCCCAACGAAGCGACTAGGCGACCGACGTTCGGCATTTAAGCACCTCCGACGCGCTCGAATGCGGCGGCGCGGGACGCTGGACCGGAGACGGGGGATCGGCCAGCGTCCCAGCCACGGGCCCGGGGGGAACGGGCCATTTTTTCCGAGGGGACGGAAAAACGTGGCATAAAAATTTAGTCCGCGCCCGCCTCAGCGACCATGATTTACATCAATTCAGCAGTTTACGGAGGATTCTTGCTAGTTTGAATTAATGCGACCTCGGCGCCCCCGCGCGACGCCCGAGATGCTGAGCGCCAATCGCGAAAGCGAAAGGGCGAGCCTGAGCCCGCCCTTTCGGCAACTCGCAGGTTTGCGCACCTATCGCATTCGCGACGATATTGCCCGCACGCTTAACGTTCCATGTGGCGGCGCCGATGCGCACGGTAGTGCCAGCTCGCGCGGTGCGAGAGGTCGTAACAGAACGGGTTGTCCGTTCCGCTCGCGCAGCCCCACCGCTCCAAAAGCTCCGCGTCACGCTCGCTGATGGGACCGCCGGCGCGCGCGTTGGCGCGCGCATGCTCAAGCTCGCCCGCTTCGACCAAGCCACCCGCGGCCGCCGGTTGCGAAACCGCCAGCGCCATCAGCCCAAGGGCTGCGAACATCACTCGATGCATCTCACCGTCACTCCAGGGTTGCGCCTCCACAACCGAACCGTCCCGAGCCATTAGGTGGGGTCTTGCCAGGGCAAAGCAATGGGCGGCGGGTACGGCGCCGCGAGACGCCGGTTCCGATTGGGAAATTTTCGCGATACGGGCGCGCGTCGCTGCGGCTCTCAGAGCCTCACGCCGCCTTGACGGCTCGCGCAGGCGGCGGCGCGGCTGCCACAACGGGCTCCGCCGCCTCCACGACCGGCACCGGCTCTAGGACCACCGCGCGATGCGACAGCGGCACCGCGAAGGCGGCGCTGAGGTCACGCCGCATCTGCTGACACTCGTACTCGGCCCTGGAAATCAGCACCTCGGTTCTGGCCTGGCGGTCGACATTCCGCTTCGCCGCGTCCGCCTGCAGCGCGAACCTCGCCTGCTGCCGCTCGAAGAATTCATGGCCCGGCATGTCTTCCCCCGTCAGGACGATATGCCGTTGAGAGCTAGCGCGATTCGGCCTTACTTAACGGTGGATACCTTGTGGATAAGCTGGGGAGGGCGTCAGCGCAGCGCGGAGCGCGCAGGCGCCGCTTCGGCGCCGTACATGGTCAGCATCGGCTCATCCATGAGGATCACCTCGTCGTACTCACCGTAGCCGTTGAAGCGGCCGGCGATGGCGCGGGCATAAGCGCCCATGTTGCCAATCTCGAGGTAATCGCCCTCCTTGACCGAGGCGGGCAAAAGGAACGGACCCTTCATGTAGTCGATGGAGTCGCAGGTCGGGCCCCACAGCTCGAACGGCACCAGCGCCTCGGAGGGGTCGACGTCGCGGCTGACGAGGCGCATGGGGAAAATGAAGCCGAGATGCGCGGCGTCGAACAGCATGCCGTAGCCGCCGTCGTTGATGTAGAGGGCGTTGCCGCGGCGGGCATCGACGCGCACGATGAGGCTCTCCGCTTCCGCCACGAGCGCGCGCCCCGGCTCGCACATCAAGCGGATGTTCTCCTTCACCGGCAGCTCGTTCACCTCCGCGACGATCGTGTCGATGAAGGTCTGCAGCGGCGCGGGCTCGCTGTCGGGATAGCGCGAGGGGAAGCCGCCGCCGACGTCGAGCCGGTCGATGACGACGGCCGCCTTGACGATGAGCTTGTGCACCTCGCCCAGCGCGGTGACAAAGGCATCGGGCGTCGTCGTCTGCGAGCCCACATGGAAGGTGAGCCCCAGCTCGGCCGCCGCCTGGCGCGCCTTCATCAAGAGCCTTGCCGCCTTCTGGCCCGAGAGGCCGAACTTGCGCTCGAGCGGAATGCGGCTGTTGATCGCCGGCACGGCGACGCGCACCCACAGCAGGAGATCGCGCGCGTTGCCGGTGGCCTCGAGAATCTTGTCGAGCTCATCTTCGCCGTCGAGCGCAAACGAGCGCACGCCGAGCTCATAGGCGCGGCGGATGGCGTGGCGCGACTTCACCGGATGCATGAAGTGGAGGTGCGCGTCGGGGATCGTCGCCGCGTCCTCGATCTCGGGCAGCGAGGCGACGTCGAAGTGACGGATGCCGGCGCCGTAGAGCGCACCGATCAGGAAGACGGAGTTGTTCGCCTTGTACGCGTAGGCGACGTCGCCGGGGAACTTGTCGAGGAACCAGCGGGCTGCGCGGCCGGCGGCCTCCGGGCGCAGGCCCCGCACCGGCCGCTCGGGCCGGCACTTGTCGATCAGAGCTGCCGCAGAGGCGAGTTTCTCCATCGCATGAAACCTCCACCGCCCCTTGGGGCGCCGCGCCGCGAACGAAAAGAGCGCCTGCATTTAGGGTGCGCTGCCCCCCCTGTAAAGGGCTTTTTTGTGTCACGAGTTCCGCTGTCGAGCGCCGCGCAGCGTGGCTTCCCGGGCTCGCTCGTTTCCGCTCGTAACCGAGCCGCGGGTTTCTTCTGTCCGAGGCCCCCGCGCGGCGCCTAAAAGAGCCTCGCGGGAAGAGCCCCGTGTGTTTGGAAAGCGTGATGCGTAGCGGGGGAAAGATCCTGATCGATGGGCTCGCCCGGCAGGGCTCCCGCCTCCTCTTCACGGTGCCGGGCGAAAGCTTCCTGCCGGCGCTCGATGCCCTGTTCGACGAGGGTCCCGTGCGCACCATCGTGTGCCGCCACGAAGGCGCGGCCGCGATGATGGCGGAGGCGGCGGGCAAGCTCACGGGCGCTCCGGGTGTCGCCTTCGTCACGCGCGCGCCGGGTGCCACCAATGCCGCATCGGGCGTCTACGTCGCCCACCACGATGCCACGCCCATGCTCCTGCTGGTGGGGTTGCCAGCGCGGGCGCGCGAGGGACGCAAGGCGTTCCAGGAGATCGATCTCGAGGCCGTGTTCGGCACGATAGCAAAGCGCGTCGAGATCGTGCGCGAGACGGCGCGCATCTCCGAGGCGGTCGCGCACGCCTTTCAGGCGGCGCGCTCCGGGCGCCCCGGGCCCGTCGTGCTCGGCTTCCCCGAGGACGTGCTGAACGAAACGGCGGAGGTCGCGGACGCGGCGCCGATCGAGCGGGCGAGCCCAACTCCCTCTGCGCCCGACATGCGGCGGCTGAAAGAGCGGCTCGCCGCGGCGAAGCGCCCGCTCGTGCTCATCGGCGGCGGCGATTGGAGCGTCGTCGCGGCCAAGCAGCTCGCGGCGTTCGCCGCCAAGTTCGACATCCCCGTCGCGGCAACGTTCCGGCGCCAGGACCATTTCGACAACCGCCACCCGTCCTACGTCGGCCACGCCGGCATCGACATCGAGCCGGAGCTTGCCGCCGCGATCGCGGGCGCCGACCTCCTGATCATCATCGGCGAGACGCCGGGGGAGGTGCCGACCGCGGCGCAGACGTTGATTGCCGCGCCGGACCCGAGCCAAGCGCTCGTGCACGCGCACCCTTCACCCGAGGTGCTGGGGCGCCTCTACCGCACGGAGGTGGGCATCGTTGCCGCCGCGGAAGCTTTCTGCCGCGCGCTTGCCCGCCTGCGCGTTCCCGCCAAGCGGCCCTGGCGCAAGCTGCGCCGCGAGCTGCGCGCCGCCTACGAGCGCGCACTGAAGCCCCTGGCGACGCCGGGCTCGGTACAGCTCGCCGAGATCATCGCAACGCTGTCACGCGAGCTCCCCGAGGATGCCATTGTGACCAACGGCGCCGGCAACTACGCGGGATTCCTCTATCGCTATTTCCAATACAAGGGCTGGCCGACCCAGCTTGCCCCCACGTCCGGCTCCATGGGCTACGGCTTGCCGGCCGCCATCGCCGCGAAGCTCATCCACCCCGAGCGGGCGGTGGTGGCGCTCGCTGGCGACGGCTGCGCGCTCATGACGGGGCAAGAGTTGGCCACCGCGGTGCAATACGGGGTCCCCATCGTCCTGATCATCGCCAACAATGGGATGTATGGGACCATCCGCATGCACCAGGAGCGTCTTTACCCTGGCAGGGTCGTGGGCACGAGCCTTGTTAACCCTGACTTTGCCGCGCTCGCCCGCTCCTTCGGCGCCGCCGGCCTCACCATCGGGGAGACGCGCGAGTTCCTGCCAGCCCTGCAGCGCGCCCTTACCGCCTCGGTCCCGACCGTAATTGAGCTGAAAATCGACCCCGAGGCGATCTCGGCGCGGCAAAGCTTGAGCGAAATCGCAGGAAGCCGCAGGTGATAGTCCGGGCCCATGAGCGGCGCCCTATTCGTAAATACTTCGTTAAATCTCGAATTGTCCCATTATCCATGTCCCCAGCAACAGTTAGACTAACGAGACCTTATCGGTTACAAAACTCTCAACTCGATCATACACGCCCGGCCCGGACAGGAACCTTCACGATGGATCTCCACGCCGCCAAGGGACAGCAAGGGTCCAAATGGGCTTGGGCCCGTACGGCGACCCTCCTCCTGTTCCTGCTGACCGGCGTGCTGCTCCTAGCTTCCCTTACGACCCTGAAGAGCCAGCACTCAACCGCAGGCTTCTCGGGGCAGCGCATTGAGCTCGGTTGAGCACCAAACCACGCCTTACGCTCACGATCGGTTTTCCAGACTTCTCTCCCCCATATCAACTTTAGGGCCTCGGATCCGCCGGATCCGGGGCCTCCTTTATTTGCGAGGGCCCAAGCAAATGCTTGAACCCGCGGAATTGCGGCGCGTCTCTAGATCGCACCGCCGCCCTTAAACATTGCTCCCGTGCCGCATTTGCGCTTCCCCAGTGGCCAATGCTAAGTGGCGGCTTCGGCCTTTGATCCGTCCGAGCGCCCCGGAGCTCCTGCATCCGCCACTGTCGGCGCAGGCGAAGTGCAGGCCCCGAGGCCCGAGCCCGCGGAGCGGCTTCTTTCCGCTCCGGCCGTCAACTCAGGGGAAGCAACGCCACATGGCCATCACGAAGCAAGCAATCGTCGACTCGATGTTGAACAGCATCGAAGCCTCCAAGTTCACGCCGACGCCCTACAAGCACTGGTTCCTGCGCCACTGCCTCCCTCAGGACGTGATCGATACGATTCTGGCGCTGCCATTCGAGGCGCCTTCGCTTGACGGCGTGTCCGGCAAGCGTGAGCTGCACAACAACACGCGCAAATACTTCGACCAGGAGAACATGGGCCGATTTCCCGTGTGCACGGCCTTCAATGAAGCCTTCCAGAGCAAGGCCGTCATCGACCGCATCGAGGAGCACTTCGGCACCAACCTCGATGGCTCCTACCTGCGCGTCGAGATCGCGCAGGACACCGACGGCTTCTGGCTCGAGCCCCACACCGATCTGGGCGTGAAGCTGTTCACCATGCTGCTCTACACCTCGAAGGACCCGAGCCACGCGGCGCTCGGAACCGACATCTACGACGCCGACAAGTCCCACGTCGGCCGCTCGCCGTTCGAGAGCAACGGCGCGCTCGTCTTCGTACCGTCCAACATCACCTATCACGGCTTCGAGAAGCGCAAGATCGACGGCGTGCGCAAGTCGGTCATCATCAACTACGTGACCAACGAGTGGCGCGCGCGCGAGCAGCTCGCGTACCCCAACCAGCCTATCAAGCACTAGCTCCCCACCGGGCTTCAGCCGCAGCCGCCGCGATGCGGCCGCCGATGCCGCGCGCAACCGTTCGAGGAGGCCAGCATGGCGCAGGTCGCATGGATCGGGCTCGGCGTCATGGGCTATCCCATGGCCGGGCACCTCGCTGCGAAGGGGCGCCACGACGTCGTTGTCTACAATCGCAACGGCGCCAAGGCACAAGCCTGGGTCACCGAGCACGGCGGACGCTCTGCCCCGACACCGGCTGCGGCCGCGGCCGGCGCTGAGCTCGTCTTCTGCTGCGTCGGCAACGACGATGACCTGCGCGCTGTCACTACCGGCGAGAACGGAGCCTTCCACGGCATGGGCGCCGGCACCGTCCTCGTCGACCACACGACGGCCTCGGCCGAGGTTGCGCGCGAGCTCGACGCGGCGGCGGCCGAGCGCGGATTTTCGTTCCTCGACGCGCCCGTATCTGGAGGCCAGGCCGGAGCTCAGAACGGTACGCTCACCGTCATGGCTGGCGGCGAGCCCGGGGCCTTCGATGCGGCGCGCCCGTTCATCCTCAACTACGCGCGTGCCGTGAACCGGATCGGGCCGGCGGGCGCCGGGCAGCTCGCCAAGATGGTGAACCAGATCGCCATCGCCGGGATGCTGCAGGCCCTGGCCGAGGCCATCGACTTTGCGCAGAACGCGGGCCTCGACTTGCCCCTGGTGATGGAGACGATCTCCAAGGGGGCCGCGCAGTCCTGGCCGCTCGAGAACCGCTGGAAGACCATGAGCGAGCGCCGCTTCGATTTCGGCTTCGCGGTCGACTGGATGCGCAAGGACTTGGCGATCTGCCTCGCGGAAGCGCGGCGCAACCGCTCGAGCCTGCCGGTGACCGCGCTCGTCGATCAGTTCTACGCGGAGGTGCAAGGCATGGGCGGCGGCCGCTGGGACATCTCGAGCCTCATCGCGCGCCTGAACCCGCGCGAGGGGTCCGCGAAAGGCTGAGCGCCGCGCGGGCGGCTTGGCAAGCGCGCGCCCGTACGTGAAAATGATCGCTACACGGTCGTGCTCATTTCACGGCGCCCTGCCCGGAGACCCACCCATGATGAGGATCACCGCCCTTTACGCCTCGCTGCTCGCCGTGCTCTTCCTCTTTTTGAGTGTGCGCGTCATCGGCTGGCGGCGCCAGCAGCGCGTCGAGATCGGACACGGCGAGGATGTGCAGCTCCTGCGCCGGATGCGCGTGCATGCGAACTTCGCCGAGTATGCGCCGTTCACGCTCCTGCTCATGGCGCTCGCCGAAAACCTAGGGCCACCGCATGTCCTCGTGCACCTCGTCGGTCTCACGCTTCTCGCGGGCCGCGCGATGCATGCCTATGGGCTATCGCAGACGCCCCACATCCTGAAATACCGAGTCTGGGGCATGACGCTCACGTTCGCGGCCATGGGGATTGCCGCGATGATATGCTTCACGCTGTCGACGCTCTATCTTTTGGCTTAGTCCTTGCCCGCCCGCTCCGCTTCGGACGCGCGCGCAAAGTGCAGCGGCAGCGCGGTCGTATACTTGATCTGCTCCATGGCGAAGGACGACGACACCTTGGCGATCTCGATGCGGGCGATGAGCTTCTTGTAGAAGACGTCATAGGCGTCGATGTCGGGTACGACCACGCGCAGGAGATAGTCAATCTCGCCGGCCATGCGGTAGAACTCCACCACCTCGGGGAAGTCAGCGACCGCGCCATGGAAGCGCTCGAGCCATCCGACGCTGTGCTGGTCGGTCTTGATCGAGACGATGACGGTGACGCCTGCGTTGACCTTGTGCGGGTCGAGGATGGCGACGCGGCGCTCGATGACACCCGCCTCCTCGAGCTTCTGGATGCGCCGCCAGCACGGCGTCGTCGACAGGCCGACCGCCTTGCCGATATCGGCGACCGGCCGCGTGCAATCCTCCTGCAGGATGCGCAGGATCTTGATGTCCATCTCGTCGAGCATGTGCAGCCTGCGTGGAAAATCGTTTCTAAATTCAGCAAGTATGCGCGAGTAGGCTTGCGGCAGGCCGCGCCGTCAAGGGGAACGCGGGTATATTTTTCCGTCACATGCGGGCCGCGCGGCGGCTCAAATCTCGAGTTGCATGCCGTCCTTGGCGATGAGAATGCGCGGGTCGCGAATTTGCGGCGCCCGCGTCAGCATGTCGGAGTTCATGTGCGTCAGCAGCACACGTTCGGCGCCGAGCCGATCGAGGTTCCTCTCGATGTCGCGCCAAGCGAGGTGATAGCCGATCGGAGTCTCGAAGCTGAAGCACTCGCTGATGAAGAGGTCGGCGCCGTTCGCAGCCCTGAGCAAGCTATCCACCCATTGCGTGTCGCCGGAGAAGCCCACGGTCTTGCCGCCTATCTCGAACCGCAAGGCATAGGGCGGCGCGCCGGAGGGATGGCGCACTTCGAACGCGGTGACGCGCGCGGGCCCCACGTCAAGCGGCACACCCTCGGAATATTCGACAAAGCGCATGTCGAAGCGCTTGGCGATGGCGGTGGTGCCAGGAAACAGCGTGTCCGCCGCGGTGGCAAAGCGCTGTGCGATGCCGGCGGGACCCGTCACCGTCAAAGGAGCTGTACGCTGCGTCACGTAATGCGCGTGCAGCAGGAACCACACGAGGCCCCCGAAATGATCGCCATGCAGGTGCGAGATGAAGACCGTCGACACGCGATCGGGATCGAGCCCGAGCTGTTGCATGCCGATGAGCGCCGTGGCGCCGCAGTCAATAAGCACGTCCTCGCTGCCGCAAGCGACGTGGTAGCACGTCTGCAGCCGTCCGCCGGAGCCGAAGGCGTCGCCCGAGCCGACGATCGTTAGCTTCATCCGCGCCTCGCAATCCCGGTCAGCATTCTTTCAAGATCGCCCGCCGTTCCATTTCGTTACGCTGACGCGCTCGGCCGCGCGGACACCTCGCGGTGCCAGCGCTCGAGGCTCCCGAGCCCCTCCGGCCGGCGCAGCCGCATCACCCGCATGAAGTCGACCGCCACGAGCGCGGTGATGTCCGCGATGGAGTATTCATCGCCAGCGATGAAGCGCGCCTCCTTAAGCCTAGCATCGATGAGCGCGAGCATCTCCGCCACCTTCGGCTTATTGGCCTCGCCCCAGGCAGCGATCTGAGGGTCCTCGAGCCCTTTCATCTTCGGGTGCAGGTGCCGGAACACGGAGGCGACGGCTTGAAACAATCCGAGTTCCACGCGCCTGTGCCACATCTCGACCTGCGCGCGTCCCAAGGCGCCGCGCCCGAACAGGGCGGGCTCGGGTTGTAGCTCCTCGAAATAGCGGCAGATGGCGACCGACTCCGCGATCGCAGTGCCATCGTCGAGCACGAGCACCGGTACCCGCTGCCACGGATTGAGCCCGGCAAATTCGGGCGTGCGCAGCTCGCCCTGCATGATCTCGACCTCCTCTAACGGCACCGCGATCTGTTTCTCCGCGAGGAAGATACGCGCCCGGCGGGGATTGGGCGCGGTGCGCGTCTCGATGATCCGCATGGCCGGCTTTTGGGGCGAGCGAGGTTAACGGGCGCGGGGACGGTAGCGGCAGGGGGGCCGTTCGACAACGAAGCACGAGCGGGATGCGGGGGAATTCCTAACTTGCAGCTACCAATGACTTTAGAGAATGTCTTGATAAACACTTAGTTAGGAAATCATCCAGAGATTGCTCCTCAAGATTAGGAAGGTTGGGCTTGGGCCCCTGAGGGGATGCGCAGCCGCATGAACAGCAGCGTCATAGCCGATGAGGTTGCGCGGCGCCGCAGCCGTCGCGACGCGAAGCTGCGCGCGGCCGAGAACCTAAAGGCGACGCGCGCGCGGCTCGCGGCCGGCACCACCATCAAGCCCGAGTTCGAGTACGAGCTGTTGACCATGTTCGTGCGCAGCGAGCTCGGCGCCGCCGTCACCATGCCGGCGCTCTATGCGCTGTTCGCCATCGCCTCGATGTTCTGGGCTCCGGCATTCGACGCCATCATCTGGCTCAGCATCGTCATCGGCGCCAAGGTCGTGCTGCTCGATCTGGGGCGGCGCTTCCTGGCGCTGCCACCCGCGCAGGTCAACGTCAGGCTCTGGCGGCGGCGCTTCGTCATGATCGAGTTGTTGAACGGCGTCGCGCTCGCGGGCTTTGCGCTGATGGGCCTTGGCGAGAACTTCGGCGCCGGCAGCCAGCTTGCTTTCTCCTCACACGTCTTCATCTTCGCCACGCTCATCGTGGTGGTGGCCGTCCGCACCATGTTCGCCGCCACGATCCCGGCCATCCTCTACGCCGGCACCATCCCGATGACGGTTGCGGTGGTGACGCGGCTGCTGCTGCTGCACGAACCCTTCTACTTCGCGCTCGCCTCCATGGCGGTCGGCGTCCACGTGTACTTCCTGTTCCTCGCCCGCGGCATCCGCTCCACCGCCATATCGATGCTCGAGTACCGCACCGAGAAGGACGCGCTCATCGCCGAGCTGGAGGAGGAGAAATCCGTCTCCGACGAGGCGCGGCGGCGCGCGGAAGCCGCTAACAATGCGAAGTCGCGCTTCCTCGCCACCATGAGCCACGAGCTCAGGACACCGCTCAATGCCATTCTCGGATTCTCCGAGGTGATGAAGACCGAGCTGTTCGGCCCCATGGAAAATCCCACCTACCGCGAGTACGCCGGCAACATCCTCGACAGCGGCCGCCATCTCTTGCACCTCATCAACGAGATCCTCGACTTGACCCGCATCGAGGCCGGCCGCTACGAGCTGCACGAGGAGCCGGTGCGCCTCGCCGACGTCGCCGCCGAGTGCCATAAGCTTTTGAAGCTGCGCGCCGACAGCAAGGGGCTGCAGGTGGTCGAGGAGTTCGAGCCCAATCTTCCGGTCGTCTGGGCCGATCAGCGCGCCATGCGTCAGATCGCGCTCAATCTCATGTCGAACGCACTGAAGTTCACGCCGCGCGGCGGGCGCATCACGCTCGCGGTCGGCTCGACCGAGGACGGCGGGCAGTATTTGAGCGTGCGCGACACCGGGCCTGGCATTCCCGAGGATGAGATCCCCAAGGTGCTGCAGGCCTTCGGCCAAGGCGCGCTCGCTCACCAGACGGCGGAGGGCGGGGCGGGGCTCGGGCTTGCCATCGTGCAGAACCTGATCGAGTTGCACGGTGGTACCCTCGAACTGCGCTCCGAGCTACGCAAGGGCACCGACGCGACCGTCATCCTGCCGGCCTACCGGGTGCTGCGCGCCATGGCGCCGCTGCAGCCTTTGGGCCAGGAAACGCACCGGCTGCGGGAGATGGCGCCGCGCCCGCCACGGCCGGCCCGGCTGCGCTCAAAGCCGCTCGCCGGCGGCGAGGACGCTCCCACCCTCAATTGAGCGCTCGCCGACATTGTCCCGCCGCAACGGCAACGCTAGATACGCAGTCGACGCTTGGCTGGCCGGAGCCTCAATGGAAAGCCCGTGCATCGACGTTTGCGAGATCGATCGCGCAACGGGCCTGTGCCTGGGCTGCCGGCGTACGATCGACGAGATCGCCGGCTGGACGGCGATGACGAGCGCGGAGCGGCGGCGCATCATGACAGAGCTTCCCTTGCGCAAGATCCCGGTGGTCGAGGGGTGAGCCGATGATTGCCTGGCTGTTGTTGGCCTTCCTCGGGATTGCGGGCGCGCTCTTCTTCTTCCGCGGCGACGTGGAGGTGCTGTCCACCATGGACAACACCGAGATCGCCATCCTCGCCGCCGGCGTGCTGCTCATTGCGGTGTACGTTCTCGTCCTCCTCAACGACGAGAGGAGCCGGCCCTTGCGCGCCCTGCGCTATCTTCTGACGTGGGCCGCCTTCGGGCTGTTCCTGGTGACGAGCTACGCCTACCGGCAGGAGCTCACGGGGGTCATCTACCGCGTCGCGGGCGAGCTCACCCCGGCAGGCCAGACGATGGTCGTCGAGAGCGAGGACAAGAGCGAGCGCGCCGTGCGCGTGCGCAAGCGGTTCGACGGGCACTTCTCCGTACGCGCCAACGTCAACGGGCAGGCGATGCTGCTGCTCGTCGACACCGGCGCCTCGACCGTCGTCCTCAAGCCCGCCGATGCCGCCCGTGCCGGTGTCGCCTCGCGCGACCTTTCCTATACCGTCCCCGTGCAGACCGCGAACGGCCTCACCTATGCCGCACCGGTACACCTGCGCACCATCGCCATTGGACCGCTCGTCGTGCACAACGTCGACGCTTTGGTCGCGCGGCCGGGCAGCGTTAACGAAAACTTGCTCGGTATGAGTTTCTTAACGCGTTTGCGGTCCTATGAATTTTCGAAGGACTTCTTAACGCTCCGGGGCTGATCGCTCCGCAGGGAGCACAATTCATCCCGGCTCATGGCACTCTCCTCGGGCAATCGGCAGCTTTTTCGTGAAGCGGCGAGCTGGGCCGTCGTGGCGCTCGTCGGCGCCGCCGCTTTTAGTCATTTCGAGACGCTGAAGACCGGAGCCGAGCAGCTCCTGGGCCTGCCTACGGCGAGCGACGTCGCCGCGCGCAACACGGCCGCGTCCGATGCGCCCCAGCCACCAGCGCCGGCGAGCGGCACCGTCGTCGAGCTGAAAGCGGGCCGCAACGGCCACTTCAACGCGGAAGCCGAGGTCAACGGGCGCCCGATCGATGTCATGGTCGACACCGGCGCCACCATGATTGCCTTGACCTACGAGGATGCCGAGCGGGCTGGCCTTTATCTCAACAGCCGCGATTTCACGCAATCCGTGACGACGGCCAACGGCGTCGCGCGTGTCGCCCCCGTCATGCTCGACCGCGTCTCCATCGGAGACATCACTGTTTACAACGTCCCCGCCGCGGTCGCCGAGCGCGGGCGTCTCAAGACGTCGCTACTCGGCATGACGTTCCTGAGCCGCCTGTCCCGCTTCGACATGCGCCCCGGAGTGCTCGTGCTGCAGGAATAGGCCACTCGGATTGGCCACTATCCCCACGCCTAGGGCCAAAAGCCGCGGATTGAAGGCCTCAGGATCGACTTGAGCGCCAGCGACGTTTACACCTGCCGCACCCTTCGCCGACAGGTTTAAAAGGACCCCATGTTCCCTCCCCCGCGCGCCGACTTGAAGCCGAACACCGCCGACTTCGAGCGGCTCCCGCTCGTGAAGCCGACGGGCTTTCGCGAGTACGACGCGCGTTGGCGGTTCCCGGAGGAGATCAATCTCATGGGCCTCACTGCCGTAGGCCTCGGCATGGCAACGCTGTTTGCCGAGCGCGGTGTGAAGAAGCGGCTCGTCACGGGCCACGACTACCGCTCCTATTCCGCCTCCGTGAAGCAGGCGCTGATCAACGGCTTGCTCGCCGGCGGCTGCGAGGTGCACGACGTCGGCCTCGCGCTGTCGCCGATGGCCTACTTCGCACAGTTCGATCTCGACGTGGAAGGCGTCGCCATGGTGACCGCCTCCCACAACGACAACGGCTGGACCGGCATCAAGATGGGCATGGCGCGGCCGCTCACGTTCGGCCCCGACGAGATGAGCCGGCTGAAGGAGATCGTGCTCTCCGGCGCCTACAAGACTGCGGACGGCGGCCGCTATATCTTCGTGCCCGATATGGCGCAGCGCTACATGCAGGCGCTGAGCGACCGGCCGAAATTGAAGCGGCGCTTGAAAGTCGTCGCCGCCTGCGGCAACGGCACGGCGGGAGCCTTTGCGCCGCAGGTCCTCTCGGCGATCGGCTGCGAGGTGGTGCCGCTCGATGCCGAGCTCGACTACACCTTCCCCCGCTACAATCCCAATCCCGAAGACATGGAGATGCTGCACGCCATCTCGGAGGCGGTCCTCAAACACAAGGCCGACGTCGGACTCGGCTTCGACGGCGACGGCGACCGCTGCGGCGTCGTCGACAACGAGGGCCAGGAGATCTTCGCCGACACCGTGGGCGTCATGCTCGCGCGCGACATCTCGGCCCGGCAGAAGAATGCGGTCTTCGTCGCCGACGTGAAGTCGACGGGCCTCTTTCTCACCGATCCGGTGCTGCAGAAGAACGGCGCCAAGACGCTCTACTGGAAGACCGGACACTCCTACATGAAGCGCTACACGTTCGAGCAGAAGGCGCTCGTCGGCTTCGAGAAGAGCGGCCATTTCTTCTTCCAGCCGCCGCTCGGGCGCGGCTATGACGACGGGCTGGTTGCCGCCCTCGCCGTCTGCGACATGCTCGATCGCGCGCCAGGTAAGACGCTGGCCGAGCTCAAGCGCGAGCTGCCCAGGACGTATCAGTCACCCACCATGTCGCCCCACTGCGACGACGAGAAGAAGTACGGTGTCGTCGACCGCGTGGTGGAGCACTACAAGAAATGCGCGGCGAGCGGAGCGAGCGTCGCCGGGCAGAAGATCCGCGACCTCGTGACGGTCAATGGCGTGCGCGTCGTGCTTGAGGACGGCACCTGGGGGCTCGTGCGCGCCTCCTCCAACAAGCCGGAGCTCGTCGTCGTCGTCGAGAGCCCGACCTCGGAGGCCAACATGAAGGCAATCTTCGCCGATATCGACCGCGAGCTTTCCAAGTTCCCCGAAGTCGGCGAATACAATCAGAAAATCGTGGCGTAAGCGAACGTCCCCGATCGCGCCGCAATCGCGCCCCAAATTGCCGCCGCACCACAGGAGGTGCGAGTCGGGCTATGACCTGATCGACAGGACGGGACACCATGAAGCTGAAACTGGCACTCGCGGCGCTTGCCGCTCTTCTCGTCAGCGGAACGCTTGCGTCTCAAGGTGCCTTCGCCGATGACACGACCAAGACGGACACCGGCGACGGCACCGGCGGCGGCAGCGGTCAGACGACGGGCGATGACGGCACCGGCGGCGGCTCTGGCCAGAAGTAAACGACCCACACTAGGGGCAGCGCGAGCGGGGATCTCGGGGGATGACGAGCGCACCGGCCGATGAGAGGCATCCGGAACGATTTCCGGCATTCTCGCTGCTCGTGTGCATCCTGGCCGTCTTCGCCGCGCTTGCGCTCGTCTACGCACCGCTGCGCGAAAAGCTCGACCGCTTCGAATACTGGACCGCGGACTGGCGCACGGTGCTGCTCGCCGACCGCGCCCCGGGCCAGCATCCCGGTATCGTCGTCGTCGTTTTCGATCCGGCGACGTTCGACGGCGGGGTGATCCAGCCCATCCCACGCGACACGCACGCCCAAGTGCTGCGCACGCTCGATGCCATGGGGCCCAAGGCCATTGGACTCGACTTCTTCTTCGTCGCCTCGCAAGGTCCCGAAAAAGACAGCGCCATGCTCGCGGCGCTACACGAGATCAAGACGCCGATCGTGCTCGGGGCGGTCGATGCACACACGACCGAGTTCAACGAGCACCAGCTCGCCTATCAGGAGAAGTTTCTCGCAGAGGCCAGCCGTCCGGCGGGTTACCTCGCCTTCAAGTATGATCCCGGCCACATCGTGCGCCGGACGGATCCGCCGCTCTCGCAATCGCCCTTCAAGGAACCCTTTGCGCGCCAGATTGCCTTGGCGGCGGGTGCATCGCTGACTGGCCCGGGCGCATCGCCATCCTCCATGCGCATCGCCTGGCTCGTGGGCCCGAACCGCGAGACCGAGCCGTTTCTCAAGGTCTCCGCCAAGGACCTGCTACCGGGCTCCGATGAGGCGTACCGCAACGAGCTCGCCCAGCGCATCAAGGGCAACATCGTCCTGACTGGCATCGACATGCCGAACTCCGACCATCACGACACCGCGCTATCGGTTTGGACGGGCGACAAGATGCTGGGCGTGATGATCCACGCGCACATCCTCGCTCAGCTCCTCGATAACCGCTACTTCAGCGAGCTCGCTGGGCGCGAGCGGGAGCTGTGGCTGGCCTCTATCGGCTTGATCGGCCTCGTCCTCGGCTGGACGTTGCGGGGACGGCGCACGGCGTTCCTCAACTTCAGCGTCGCTACCGCGATTCTCGTCGCCATCGACGCGGCCTGTTATTCGGGCTTACGCATCGTGCTGCCCTTCGGGCTGACGCTCGCCGTGTGGTTCATCGGCGTCATGCTCGGCCAGCACTTGCGCGTGCTCGCGTGGTGGGCGACGGCGCGCCCGCGCGACGCCGCCCCCAAGGCCGCTTAACCCAAGAGATCGATCAAAAAGCGGATCGACACCGAGGCGAGGAACGCAGCGAACGCAAGCTCGAGCCAGCGGCGCGGGATGTTGTGGGCGAGCCGCACACCGTAAGGCGCCGCGTAGACGCTCAAGGGTGCGACGATCGCCATACCGATCAGGCTGACGTAACCCACGGACAACGGCGGCAGCCCCGGCGCATCCCACCCGGCCCACGCAAATCCGACGACGCCCGGCAGCGCGATCAGCGGGCCGATGCCGCTCGCGGTCGCGACCGCCCGCAGGATCGGATAGCCGTAGAGCGTGAGCAGCGGCACCACGAAGGTGGCGCCGCCGATGCTCATGAGCGTGGATATGAAGCCGATCACCCCCGCCGCAAGCTCGGGCCACGGCCTTGGCGGCAGCGCATCGGCGATGCGCCAATCCTCACGCCCCAGCGCCATTTTCAACGACACGAGCCCGGCGGCGATCACCCACACCCATTTCAGGACCGCGCCGCTCGACACCTTCGCAGTCAGCACGCCGACCACGACGCCGACGACGACCCAGGGGGCCACCCTCCTCCACAGCTCCATGTCGACCGAGCCCTTGGCGCGGTGGCCGGCGAACGACTTGAGCGAGGTCGGCACGATGATCGCAAGGGTGGTGCCGAGCACCATGTGCATGCGGATCGCAGGGTCCACGTCGAGAATGCGGAACACCTCGTAGAGCACCGGCACCAGCACGCCGCCGCCGCCGATGCCGAGCAGCCCGGCGAGGAAGCCGGCGGCGAGGCCGGCCACGATCAGCGCCGCGACGAGCATGACGAGCTCGCCGGCCGGCATCCCGAACAGCATGGCGCCCCCTATTCCGCCGCCACCATCAGCCGGCGCTCCGGCTCCGCGATCGCCAACGCCTCGAGCAGCACCCCGACACCGGCGCCGTCCTTGACTGCGCGCTCGCTCAAGTGGCGCCGGAACGCGCGCGCATGCGGCTGCCCATGATAGAGCCCGAGAACGTGCCGCGCGACATTGTTGAGCCGGCCACCCGCTGCCAGATGCTGCTCGACGTGCGGGAGCAGGCGCTCGATCACCTCCGCCCGCAACGGCACCTCCGCGGCGGCGGCGAAGAAGCGGCGGTCGACCTCGGCGAGAATGTAGGGTGTCTGGTAGGCGGCGCGCCCGAGCATCACGCCGTCGACCCGGCCGAGATGGCGCTCGGCCGCGTCGAGGTCCTCGATGCCGCCGTTGATGATGATCTCGAGCTTCGGCCGCGATGCCTTGAGCCGGTACACGCGATCATAGTCGAGTGGCGGGATCTCTCGGTTATCTTTCGGCGACAGGCCGTCGAGCCAGGCCTTGCGTGCGTGCACGATGAACGTGCGGCAGCCGGTCCCCGCGACCGTGTCAACGAAGCGCTGCAAGTCGGCCTCGCCGTCCTGTGCGTCGATGCCGATGCGGCACTTGACCGTGACGGGGATCGAGACGCGCTGCTGCATGGCGGCGACGCATTGGGCAACAAGCTCGGGCTCCACCATCAGGCAGGCGCCGAAGCGGCCCTCCTGCACGCGGTCGGACGGGCAGCCGACGTTGAGATTGATCTCGTCGTAGCCGAAGCCTTCGCCGATCGCCGCCGCCTCGGCCAGCGCAACTGGGTCGCTGCCGCCGAGCTGCAGCGCCACCGGGCGATCGGAGCCATTGTGCGCGAGCAGGCGCGCGCGGTCGCCGTGCAGAATGGCGGCAGCCGTCACCATCTCGGTGTAGAGCAGCGCGCGGCGCGTCAGCAGGCGGTGGAAGGCGCGGCAGTGCCGGTCCGTCCAGTCCATCATGGGCGCGATGCAGAATTTGTGGGATGGGACCTGCAAAAGACCGTCCTTCGCGGCTCGGGAGTTGGCTAGACCCTGGTACCCAGCGCACCGTTGCGCCGCAAGGGCCAATACAGGCATCCCAAACCGCCTGCCCCCTCGAGAGGTTCGGCGGCCTTGTCCCTCACATACCTTTGAGCGCCGCGTGATCGGCTTTCTTGATGTGGATCAAGCGCGTCTTTGCCGTTGCCAGCAGAGTGCCCCCGAAACGCATCAACGCGCGGCCGCCGGCGCAACGGCCGGCAGCGGCACTTTGGAGGAAAGCCCAATGAACGAGTTCGTGACGAAGGCCAGGTTCGAGACCGCCGAGCAACCCTGGAGCCCCGAGGAGTTCGAGGCCCAGCTTCGCGCCGTAGGGCCCGAGCGTTACCACGACAAGCACGAGTTCCATAAAATGCTGCACGGCGGCAAGCTGACCAAGGGCCAAGTCACCGCCTGGGCGCTGAACCGTTACGTCTATCAGGAGGCCATTCCGCGCAAGGACGCCGCCTTCATGAGCCGCGTCCACGACCGCGACCTGCGCCGCGAGTGGATCCACCGCATCCACGACCACGACGGCCTGTTGCCCGAGGAGCACGGCGGCATCGAGCGCTGGCTCAAGCTCACCGATTGCTTAGGGCTCGATCGCGAGTACGTCATGGGCATGCGCGGCGCGCTTCCCGCGACCCGGTTCGCGGTGGAGGCCTACGTGCGCTTCGTCGTCGAGCAGCCGCTCGTCGTCGCCGCCGCCTCCTCGCTGACCGAGCTGTTTGCGCCGTCCATCCACCGCGAGCGCATCGCCGGAATGCTTGCCAACTACACCTTCGTCAACGACGACGTCATGGCCTATTTCAAGCGCCGATTGAGCCAGGCTCCGCGGGACGCAACCTTCGCGCTCGAGTTCGTGAAGACGAACGCGCGGACGCGCGAGCAGCAGGAAGCCTGCGTCGCAGCCGTGAAGTTCAAGTGCGACGTGCTGTGGGCGCAGCTCGACGCGCTCTACCTCGCCTACGTGGTGGGCATGATCCCTCCCGGCGCCTACCGGCCCGCATGAGCGCGGGGCCAAAATGGCGCTTACATGCGTAGATGCCAGCACGGGACCCACGCCTGCTTGTGCGCGGGCTCCCGTCGGCTTGCTCGCCGAGCTCACTTACCGCTGCCCGCTGCAGTGCCCCTACTGCTCCAACCCGCTCAACATGGAGCGGGCCAACGCCGAGCTGACGACGGCCGAGTGGCAGGACGTGATGCGGCAGGCGGGCGAGCTCGGCGTGCTGCAGCTCCACCTTTCCGGCGGCGAGCCGACCGTGCGTCAGGACCTCGAGGAGATCCTTAAATCAGCGGTCACCGCGGGTCTCTACACCAACCTCATCACTTCGGGGGTGACCTTGACGCGCGAGCGGCTCGAGGGACTGGCGAAGCTCGGGCTCGATCACGTTCAGCTCTCGATCCAGGACGCCGATCCCGCCAACGCCGACCGCATCTCGGCCTACAGGGGCGGTGCCGAGAAGAAGCGTGAGGTCGCGCATTGGGTGCGCGAGCTTGGCCTCCCGCTCACCATCAATGCAGTCATTCACCGCCAGAACATCGACAACCTCGCCGCGATCATCGACTACGCGGTTGAGGTGGGGGCCGGGCGGCTCGAGGTGGCGCACACCCAGTACTACGC
>DATIZL010000010.1:0-90992 GCA_035517115.1 Hyphomicrobium sp. | reverse complement strand
CCCGTGACCCGCACCGGCTCCCCGATCGGCACGCGCGCGCTCGCCGTCGCCCTGACCACCGCGATGTCGTAGGCGCCATCGACATAGACCGGCTGCGGTCCGTTGAGCCGCTGCGGCGGGCTTGCCAGCGTGATGCCATCGCTCTCGAACTGCGGCTGGTTGATATTTTCCGCCAGATAAGGCCGCGGCGACTTGCACTCCTCCAGCGCATGCCCGGCGGTGATGAAGTAATAGTCCACGAGCGGTCCGCGGCTCGCCTTGTTCACGCGAAACGCCGCCGCCGTATACGTGCCGGCGCGGCCCTCGCAGACGTAGGCGTAGACCGACGGCCAGACCGCGCGGACGGCGGGCGGTTTGTTGTCGGTGAAGAACCCTTCGGCGGCGAGGCACGGCGCGGCCAATGCACACGTCAATGCCAGGCGCAGGAGCACGCGCAAGGTCATCCTCGGGCTTGTCCCGAGGAACCAACTCTCCGCATGTTCCGAAAATGGAAGCATCCGTGAGCGCTTCCCCGCGACTGCGGTTGTCCAACCCGTCGATACATGGATCCTCGGGACAAGCCCGAGGATGACACCCTGGGGGCGGCTGAGAGCCAGCTTTAGTGCGCGAGCGCCTTCACGATCTCTTCCGTCATCTTCTTGGCGTCGCCGAGCACCATGACGGTGTTGTCGTTGTAGAACAGCGGGTTGTCGATGCCGGCGTAGCCGGAGGCGAGGCTGCGTTTGTTGAACAGCACCGTGCCGGCCTTCCACGCCTGCAGCACCGGCATGCCGTAGATGGGCGAGGTCTTGTCCGTCTCGGCCGCCGGGTTGACCACGTCGTTGGCGCCAATGACGTAGACAACGTTGGCTTGCGGGAACTCGCTATTGATGTCCTCGAGCTCGAACACCTCGTCGTAGGGGACGTTGGCCTCCGCCAAGAGCACGTTCATGTGGCCCGGCATGCGGCCCGCCACGGGGTGGATCGCGTACTTCACCTCGACGCCTTCTTTCTTCAAGGCGTCCGCCATCTCGCGCAGCGCGTGCTGGGCCTGCGCCACCGCCATGCCGTAGCCCGGCACGATGATGACCTTGCCCGCGTTCTTCATGACGTAGGCGGCGTCCTCGGCCGAGCCGAGCTTCACGGGCTTTTGCTCGGCCCCGCCCGCGGGGCCCGCCACCTCGCCGCCGAAGCCGCCTGCGATCACCGAGATGAACGAGCGGTTCATGCCCTTGCACATGATGTAGGACAGGATGGCGCCCGAGGAGCCGACGAGGGCGCCGGTGACGATGAGCGCGATGTTCGACAGCGTGAAGCCGATGCCGGCGGCCGCCCAGCCCGAGTAGGAGTTGAGCATCGATATGACGACCGGCATGTCGGCGCCGCCGATAGGGATGATGATCAGGACGCCGAACAGCATCGCCGTCAGCGTGATGGCCCAGAACAGCCAGCCGGCTCCGCCCGACAGGCAGAACAGGTAGATGAGGTAGACGAGGCCGGCGAAGAGCGCGAGGTTGATGACGTGGCGTGCTGGCAGGATGATCGGCTTGCCCGACATGCGCCCCGACAGCTTCAAGAACGCGATGACGGAGCCCGTAAACGTGATGGCGCCGATGGCGACGCCGAGCGACATCTCGATCAGGCTCGCGAAGTGGATGGCGCCGCGCTCGCCGATGCCGAAGGAGTCCGGCGCATAGAGCGCGGCTGCCGCGACCCACACCGCCGCGAGGCCGACCAGCGAATGGAAGGCGGCGACGAGCTCCGGCATCATCGTCATGGGGATGCGCCGCGCGGTCACCGCGCCGATGAGGCCGCCCACACCGAGGCCGCCGGCGATCAGGTACCAGGTGAGCGGAATCTGCGGGTTGGCGATCGCGAGCGTGGTGCCCATGGCGATCGCCATGCCGAGCATGCCGGAATAGTTGCCGCGCCGCGACGTTGCCGGGCTCGACAGCCCGCGCAGCGCAAGGATGAACAGCACACCCGCGGCGAGGTAGAGGAGGGCGACGAGGTTGGGCGTCAACATGACATGCGTCCCCCGTGGGCGATCGTACGAGTGCTCACCGCTTGTCGCCCTTCTTCTTGTACATGGAGAGCATGCGCTGCGTGACGAGGAAGCCGCCGAAGATGTTGATGGCCACCATGGCGAGCGCGAGCAGGCCGAAGATCTTGGAGGCGAGGCTGCTGTCGAAGCTCGTGAAGCTGTCGAGGCCGCCGTGCTCGACCGCGACCGCCAGGAGCGCGCCGACCACGATCACGGAGGAGATGGCGTTGGTGACGGACATGAGCGGGGTGTGCAGGGCGGGCGTCACGCTCCAGACGACGTAGTAGCCGACGAAGATCGCCATCACGAACACCGTGAGTTCGTAGATGACGGGTTCGATGGTGCCGCCCACGCCAGCCGCGAAAGCCGGCGTGGTGAATGTCAGCAGCGCGAGTGGAATCGCAGCAGCCATAGGCCATCTGCTGCGCAGAAATCCCCCTTCCCCGCGTGGGGAATGGTTAGGGGTGGGGGGTACCCCGACTGCGGTCGCTCTGCCATCCCCCAGGGGGGAGGGAAGGAGGTGCGATTTGTTGCGGCTCATGAGGCGGCTCCCTGCGTCAGGCTGGGGTGCACGATCTTCCCGTCCTTGGCGATGAGCGTGCCTTTGACGATCTCGTCGTCCCAATTGACCTTCAGCGTCTTGTCCTTCTTGTCGATCATGGTGTCGAGGAAGGTCAGGAGGTTCTTGGCGTAGAGGCTCGAGGCGTTGACCGCGATCTCGCCGGCGAGGTTGAGCGGCGCGAAGATGCGCACGCCGTTGGCCTCGACCGTCTGGCCGGGCTGTGTCAGCTCGGTATTGCCCCCGCGCTCGGCCGCCAAGTCGACGATGACGGCGCCGGGCCGCATGCTCTCGACCATGGCGCGCGAGATGAGCTTGGGGGCCGGCCGGCCGGGGATCAGCGCGGTGGTGATGACGATGTCCTGCCCCTTGATGTGGGCAGCGACCAGCTCGGCCTGCTTCTTCTGGTACTCGGCCGACATGGGCTTGGCGTAGCCGGCCGCCGTCTGCGCCTGCTTGAACTCCTCGTCCTCGACCGCGATGAACTTCGCGCCGAGCGAGGCGACCTGCTCCTTCGCCGCCGGGCGCACGTCGGTGGCGGACACCTGCGCTCCCAGGCGGCGCGCGGTGGCGATCGCCTGCAGGCCGGCGACGCCGGCGCCCATGACGAAAACTCTTGCGGCGGGAACCGTGCCCGCCGCCGTCATCATCATCGGCATCGCCTGCTCGAACATGGCCGCAGCGTCCACGACCGCCTTATAGCCGGCGAGGTTCGCTTGGCTGGAGAGCACGTCCATGGATTGGGCGCGCGTGATGCGCGGCATGAACTCCATGGTGAACAGGGCCACATTGGAGGCGGCGAGGCCCTCGAGGCCCGCGCGGTCGCCGTAGGGGTCGAGCATGGCGATGACGAGCGCGCCGGGCTTCAGCGCCCTCACCTCGTCCATCGAGGGGCGGCGCACCTTGAAGAGAATGTCGGCGTCGCGCAGCGCCTCGGCGGCGGTGGGAGCGATCTCGGCACCCTGGGCCCGCAGCGCATCGTCGGAAAAGCGCGAGCGCGCGCCGGCGCCCGACTGGACCTTCACCTTGGCGCCGAGCCCGACGAGCTTCTTCACCGTCTCGGGCGAAATCGCGACGCGCGGCTCGTCCGTCCCCTCCGCCGTTACAGCTATGGTGACCATGCACTCTTCCAGTTATGCGGAGGACCTTCGGCCGCCCAGCTGGCGCAATCTCTCGAGCGGCCCGCTAACTCCGTAAAAGGCAAACCCGTGCCCCGCGCCGGCTTCAGGTCAGGAAGTAGCCCATCCCGGCCAGCAGCAGAACCAGGAAGACGATCATTATCTTCGTCAACCGCAGAAACATGTTGTAGGTCTGCTCGGCCTGAGCGTAGTCCATCTCAGGACTTCCACCAGTCAAATCGACGGCCACTTTCCCCTCCCTTGGGTTTGCCCGTGTCCCTTAATCCCTCGTACCGCAATGGTCATCGACGATCAAGACGATGACGGGCGTGCGGGACACTTTGCGGCGTCGCATTGACCATATGTGGCATTTGTCTCTTTGTCCCCTCGGGGCGGCAACCGGGGGTATTGGACCATATGGTTAGGATGGGCCCCCGAGCCCGCTGCACGTTCGAACCCTGCTTTCGGTTGACCCGTGGATACATTTGAGCTCGTCGAGCGGTTGGCGGTCGCGCTCGCCATCGGCCTCATCATCGGAATAGAGCGCGGCTGGAAGCAGCGCGCGGAGGCCGAGGGAGAGCGCGCGGCCGGTCTGCGCACCCATACCCTTGCGGGGCTGCTCGGCGGCATCTGGGGCGCGCTCGCGCTCGGCGCCGGACAGGCGGGCGTGATCGCGCTCGCCCTCGCGTTCGCTGCGTTCACGGCGGCGATTGCCGTCTTTCGCTATCGCGAGATGGTGCATGACAAGACGTTCGGGGCCACCACCGTGGTGGCGGCCATGCTGGCGTTCGCCCTCGGCGCCCTCGCGGTGATCGGGGACAAGACCGCCGCCGCGGCCGCCGCGGTCGCTACCGCCTTGCTCCTCGCCTTGAAGGCTGCGCTGCACGAGTGGGTGAAGCGGCTGACGTGGGAGGAGCTGCGGGCGGGCCTCACCCTGCTGGCGATGAGCGTCATCCTGCTGCCGCTATTGCCCCATCGCGAGCTCAGCCCCTGGTTTCCGATCAATCCGCACGAGATCTGGCTGCTGACCGTGCTCATTGCGGCGCTGTCGTTTGCCGGCTACGTGGCGATCCGCCTCGCGGGACCTTCGATCGGCGTGCTGCTCTCCGGTCTCGCCGGCGGGTTCGTCTCCTCTACCGCGGTGACGCTCAACATGGCGCGGCTCGCCCGCGCCGACGGCGAGCGCGGCAACATCTTCGCGGGCGCCGTACTCATCGCGAACGCGGTCATGATGCTGCGCGTGCTGGTCATCGTTGGCATCCTCAACACGGAGCTGCTCGCGCCCCTCGCGCCACCACTGCTCTTGGGCGCGTTCACGCTCGCCGGCATTGCCGGGTATCTGGCGAACTGGGGCCATGAGGACAGCCCGGTCGGAAAACCCCTGACTTTGAAGAATCCGTTCGAGCTGCCCGTCGTGCTCGAGTTCGGCGCGCTGCTGGCGGTCATCACGGTGGCCGCGAAACTGCTGTCAGGCTGGGCCGGCACGTACGGCGCCGTCGCGCTTGCCGCCGTCTCCGGCCTCGTCGACGTCGACGCCATCAGCATCTCGCTCGCACGGCTCGCCCCGCAGGGACTGGCGCCTGCCGGCGCGGCAACCGCCATCCTGGTCGCGGTGGTGGCGAACAGCCTCACCAAGGTCGCGCTCGGCACCACGGCCGGCGGCTTGCGGTTCGGAAAGGTCGTGGCGCGCGGCACCGTCGTCTCGCTCGCCGTCGGCGCGCTCGGGCTCGCGCCGGCGCTGCTGATGTGACGCGCGGGTGCTGCCGAGCCCGGCTCCAGCGTCAGCCTTGCGGACTCTCGGCGTCCCACACCTCGTAAGGGGCGATCCACCCTTTCGCACGGACCCACGCGTTTGCCGGAAGCTCCAGAATTGAGTCCCCCGGCACAGGAAGCGCCGTTCCGCCCTTGGCCTTCACGACATTCTGAACTTCTTGAGCCGTGTTGGCCACGTATTGCAGCTTACCCGCAATCAACAGTCCCGACTTGGCCCCCGGCGGCATATTGGACGGGGTCACCCGGATGGGGCCCTCCGACAATTTGCCGTTGAACCATACAGGAGAGCCTTCCGGCATGGTGAGCTCCCCTAACCACTTCGATACACCCTCAACGCTCGTCAGCAGACCAATGAATGCTGCCGGTGTCTCCTTCGCATACGAGTCCCTGCTCCAGACGATCTTGGTATTTGCGTTGTGCTGCTGACGCTCGGAATCGAGAATCCGGCGGACACGAACGATGGCGTCCGATTCCAATTGGTCGGGACGCCCATCATCGGCCGTGAAGGAAATTACAGCCATCGCCAATACTCCTCACTGAAATGCCAAGCCAAGTATCAAGTCCAAGTATCAAGTCTGCAATCGCTTGCGGGGGCCGCGCCAAGGTACATGCGAACAAGGTGCATGAACACCAGTCTTTCGCGACGCGAGCCGGCCTCTATCGTTCCTTGCGCAGCGACATGATGTAGGCGGCGAGCGCGAACATCTCGTCCTGCGTCAGGTGATGGTTCGGCATCATCGGCGGCACCGACTTGAGCCAGGCGAGGATGCCGTCGAAGGTCTGGCGCGGCCGGTTCGCCACGGCGACGAAACCCGGGATGCCCATCGTCCCCTGCTTCTCGCCCTGGCCTTCGTTGAGGTGGCACTGTGCGCACAGCGCGTGCGCGAGCTCAGCACCCTTGGCGATGTCGTCGGCCGCGGCCTTGGGCAGCGCGGCCACCAGCGCCAGGACGCCCGCCATCGCCCCGAGCATGTGCTGGCGCATCGGTGTCTCTCCTTGCCGCAGCCTGAAGCGGAAGCCTAACCGATTCCATCTGCGCGCGCGGTTGATCCAAGTCACGGCGCTTGCAGGCGCGATCGTCTAGCGTGCAGGCGCCCAGACAAGGGAGATTTGCCATGGACCTCAACGAAGGAAAGCTTGACCGCGCGCTGCGCATCGCCGTGGGCTTGGTGCTGATCGCCTTCCCCATCGGGCTGTTCGGCATGGACCGCGCCTATGTCTGGGGCTGGATCGGGTTGGTGCCGCTGGTCACGGGGCTCGTCGGCTGGTGCCCCGTCTATTCGCTGCTGCACATCAAGACCGGACCCGCTGTCACTTGAGGTAAGTAGAAATGCATGACTGGTGGGGAATGGGTTGGGGAGGAGGCATGCTGCTCGGCCCCGTGCTGGTGATCATCCTGCTCGTCGTGCTGGCCGCGCTGATCGTCCCCTACATGCGCGGGATCGGCCCCAGCGGAGACGAGCCGCGCGCCCGCACTCCGCGCGACATCCTCGACGAGCGCTACGCCCGCGGCGAGATCGATCGCGAGGAGTACCTGCGGCGCCGGCAAGATATCGAGGGCGAGTCGGGACTCTAGCGCGCTCCGCTATTCGGGCAGCGGCACGCCGGCCGCCGCGAAGGCTGCGCGCTGGCGCGCCTCCACGTCCGCAAGCTTGAACCCTTCGATCGTCTCGTTGAACAGGCGATACCAGTTCTGCCGCGCGCCGAGGTGCAAGAACACGCCGCCGAGCCCGATCGCCGCGCGGTCCATGAACACGAACTCGCGCGGCACGGTGACCGGCCCCTTGTCGCGCAGGATCTTGTGCACGCGGGATGCTTCCTTGCGCCCGTACTCGGCCGGTGTCGTGCCTTCGTCGATGACGCGCTCGCGGTCCTCGAGCAGAGGCCCGTAGATGAAGCGCGCCCAGATGTTCAGCGCCTCGATCAGCTCGGCGGAGAGCCCGCGGAAACCCCACGTCTCGTAAGCGTGAACGACGAGCTCGCGGTCGCCACCGAGGAGCCCGTTGTAGAGATCGATGACCCCCTGCACGAACGAAGGGTGGAAGGTGCGGATGCAGCCGTAGTCAAGGAGGTTGATGCCGGCCGGTTTGACGGCCGCATTGGGCGGACGGTCTCCGTCACCCTCATGGAAGATCGTGTAGTTGCCGAGGTGCGGATCGCCGTGGATAACGCCGTAGTGGCTGAAGGGGAACCACCAGGCGCGGAACATGGCGCGGGCGATGACGTTGCGGTCTTCGAGCGCGGCCTGCTTGTAGTCGAGCAGCTTCTTGCCCTCCAGCCACGTCATGGTGAGGAGGCGCTTGGTCGATAGCTCCGGCAGAACGTCCGGCACGCGGATGCGCTCGTCGGCGGCGAAGATCGCGCGATAAAGACGCATGTGACGCGCCTCCAGCTCGTAATCGAGCTCCTCGCGCAAGCGCGCTGCGATCTCCTTCTGGATCTCCCCGGTCGCTACGGCCGGGTCCATGCGCGCGTGGATGGCGAAGACGGCCTTGAGCTGGGCGAGGTCGGCTTCCACCGCCGACGGCATGTCGGGATACTGCAGCTTGACGGCGAGGCAGCGGCCGTCGTGCGCGAGCGCCCTGTGCACCTGACCGAGGGAGGCGGAAGCGGCGGCCTCCATATCGAAGCTTTGGAAGCGCTGCGCCCAGTCGGGCCCCAGCTCGGCCGCGAGCCGGCGCTTGACAAAAGCCGGTCCCATCGCGGGCGCCGCAGACTGCAATTGCATGAGCTCGCGCGCGTACACTGCGGGCAGCGCCTCGGGGATGGTGGACAGGAACTGCGCCACCTTCATCAGCGGACCCTTGAGCCCTCCGAGCGCCACCGCGAGATCGGCCGCGGCACGCGCCGGCTCGTAGTCGCGCCCGAGCAGGCGCCCGCCGGCGACGCGCGCAGCGACGGCCCCCATGTTGGTGCCGACACGCACGTAGCGCGCGGCCCGCGCCGAAAATCTGTTCTCCTCGTTCGCCATTGACGGTGATCCCGAAGCGCATGCCGCGCCCCAAGCATATCGGGGCGCGCCAAGCTGCCTGCAAGGCGGCTTAGACCGCGACCTGGGTGCCCACCTCGACGACGCGGTCGGTCGGGATCTGGAAGTAGGTCGTGGCGTCCTGCGCGCTGCGCGCGAGCGCCACGAACAGCCGGTCCTGCCAGGCCGGCATCTCGGACTTGGGCGTGGGCTTCAAGTTGCGCCGCGACAGGAAGAAGGAGGTCGCGCTCACGTCGACGTTGAGATCCTTGCGCCGGCACTGCTCGAAGATCTTCGGCACGCTCGGCGTCTCCATGAAGCCGTAGCGCGCGACCACGCGGATGAAGGTGTCGCTGACGCGGTCGACCGTCACCCGCTCGTAGCGCGGCACGCGCGGGGTGTCCTCGGTCTTGATGGAGAGGATGATGTTGCGCTCGTGCAGCACGCGGTTGTGCTTCAAGTTGTGCATGAGCGCGGTCGGCGCCGCGGTCGGGTCTGCGGTGAAGAACACCGCCGTGCCCGGCACGCGGTGGGGGGGCTTGGCCTCGAGCTTGCGCAACAGCCAGTCGAGGTCCGCCTCGTTCTTGCGCGTCTGCTTGGCGAGCAGCCGTGCGCCCCTGACCCAGGTGGTGATCACGAGCGCAACGCACCCGGCCATCAGGAGCGGCACCCAGGCGCCCTCGAACAGCTTCAGCATGTTCGCCGCGAAGAACGCCTGCTCGACGAGAAGGAGCGGCACGATCAAGGCCGCGACCTGCCACAGCTTCCAGCCCCACATGCGCCAAATGACGAAGAACGCCATGAGCGAGGCGATGATCATTTGCGCCGTCACCGCGACACCGTAAGCGGCCGCGAGGTTGCTGGAGGTCTTGAACAGCAGCACCACCAGCATCACCGCCAAGAGCAGGAGCCAGTTCACGCGCGGCATATAGATCTGCCCGGAGACGGATTCGGAGGTGTGGGTGATGCCAAAGCGCGGCAAGAGGCCGAGCTGGATTGCCTGCCGCGTCAGCGAGTAGGCGCCGGTGATGACGGCCTGGCTCGCAATGATGGTCGCGAGCGTGGCGAGGATCACCATGGGGACGAGCGCCCAGTCGGGGTAGAGCAGATAAAAGGGATTCTCGAGGGCATCTGGACGCTGGAGGACGAGGGCGCCCTGGCCGAAATAGTTGATGACGAGCGCGGGAAGGACGAGCGCGAGCCAGGCGAATTGAATCGGCTTGCGGCCGAAGTGACCGAGATCGGCGTAGAGCGCCTCCGCGCCCGTGACCGCCAGAAACACGAGGCCGAGCACGGTGAGCCCGATGATCCCATGCTTGAACAGGAACCTGATTCCGTACTCGGGGCTGACGGCGACCAGCACGTCGGGGTTGGCGACGATATGCACCAGCCCTCCGGCGGCGATAGCGGCAAACCAGAGGACCATGACCGGCCCGAACAGGGCAGCGACCGTTGCCGTCCCGCGCGATTGGCCGGCAAACAAGACGATGAGAATGACGGTCGAAAGCGGGAGCACGACGTCGGCAAATTTGGGCGAGACGAGATTTAAGCCTTCGACCGCCGACAGCACCGAGATGGCCGGCGTGATGACGGCATCGCCATAGAAGAACGACGCTCCGGCTATTCCCAGCCCCAAGATCAGCGGTGCGCTGCGCTTGGCCACCGACTGGCCGAGCGCCATCAGCGCGAACGTGCCGCCCTCGCCGTGGTTGTCGGCGCGCAGCAGGATGATCACGTACTTGAGGGTCACGATCAGCAAGAGCGCCCACAGAATGAGCGACAGCACGCCGAACACGGCTTCGCGGCCGGCAAAGCTCGTGGCCTTGGCGGCGATGATCGCCTCATGAAACGCGTAGAGCGGGCTCGTGCCGATGTCGCCGTAGACGACGCCGATGCATCCGAGCACGAGCGGCCAAAAGTGCTTGTCGAGCGTGTCGTCGGGGTGCTCCAAGCCCTTCGCCACCTGCAACTGTGCCACCTGGCACCTCACGTTAGCTGCCTGCACTGCAGCAATGGCGCGCGCTTGTAGCCGTTAATGGCGGCTAAGGGAAACCCCCTAAATCGCTACGCCCCCTTGCTTCGGGCCCTTGACAAGGGCGGAAGAGTCTGACGCGGGGACAAGGGCTTAGGCCGGCGGATCGGCGCCAGCGAAACGTTATTCTATCTCAGCGCGATTTCGACGCTGCGACAGTCACTCAGGCTGCCGCGTCGGCCCGCTCCAGCTCGTCGATCATGCCCTCTATGACCTTGAGCCCCTTCTGCCAGAACTCGGGCTTGGAGGCGTCGAGCCCGAACGGGGCCAAGAGCTCCGAGTGGTGCTTGGAGCCCCCCGCTTTGAGCATGTCGAAATACTTGGCGACGAAGCCCGGATGCGCCTCCTCGTAGAGGCCGTAGAGCGAGTTCACCAGGCAGTCCCCGAACGCATAGGCGTACACGTAGAACGGGGAATGGATGAAGTGCGGCACGTAGGTCCAGAACACCTCGTAGCCGGGCTTGAGCTCGACGCCGGGCCCCAAGCTTTCCGACTGCACCTCGAGCCAGATGGCGTTGAGCTGGTCTGGCGTCAGCTCGCCCTGCCGGCGCGCCTCGTGCACCTTGCGCTCGAAGGTGTAGAACGCGATCTGGCGCACCACCGTGTTGAGCATGTCCTCGACTTTGCCGGCGAGGAACGCCTTGCGCTCCTTGGGATCGCGGATCTCCTTCAGAAGCGCCTTGAACGTCAGCATCTCGCCGAACACGGACGCGGTCTCCGCGAGCGTCAGCGGTGTCGGCGCCATCAGCGCCCCTTGCGGACGCGCGAGCATCTGGTGCACGCCGTGGCCGAGCTCGTGCGCGAGCGTCATCACGTCGCGCGGCTTGCCGAGATAGTTGAGCAGCACATAGGGGTGCACGGACGGCACCGTCGCCGCCGAGAAGGCGCCCGGCGCCTTGCCGGGCCGTATGGCGGCGTCGATCCAACGCTTGTCGAAGAATTCGCTTGCGATGCCCGCCATTTCCGGCGCGAAGGCGCCGTAGGCGCCAAGCACCAGCGCGCGGGCATCCGGCCAGGCGAACGTGCGCTCGGGCTTGTCGGGGAGCGGCGCGTTGCGGTCCCAGTGCGCAAGCCGCTCCTTGCCGAGCCACTTCGCCTTCATCTTGTAGTAGCGGTGCGACAGCCTCGGGTAGGCGTCGCGCACGCTCTTCGCCAGCGCCTCCACGACGGGGGCCTCCACACGGTTGGCGAGATGGCGGCTGTCGGCCACGTCCTTGAAGCCGCGCCAGCGGTCGGAGATCTCCTTGTCCTTCGCCAGCGTGTTGGTGATGAGCGCAAACAGGCGGACATTGTCCTTGAACACCTTGGCGAGTGCCTCCGCCGCGGCCTTGCGTTTTTCCTCGCTCGGGTCGGAGAGCAGGTTGAGCGTGAGCTCCAAGGGAAGCGGCTCGGGCGCGCCCGCGACGGGGAAGCGCAGCGCCGTCATGGTCTCGCTGAAGAGCCGGTCCCATGCCGAGTTGGAGGTCTGGCTCTTCTCGTGGAACAGCCGCTCCAGCGTCTCCTCAAGCTGGTAGGGCTTCTCCTTGCGCACGTTCTCGATCCACGGCTTGTAGTGCGCGAGCCGCGCCGACGCCTTCAACGCCTCGGCCATGCGCTTGTCGTCGATCTGATTGAGCTCGAGATCGAAGAAGATGACGTCGGTGGAGATCGCCGTCAGCTTCTCAGAGATGTCGCCGTAGAACTTGGCGCGCGCCTGGTCCGACTGATCGGCGGCGTAGTTGAGCCCCGCGAACGACCCGAGCCGTCCCATCAGCTCGGCGAGGCGCTCCAGCTCCTCGATGGCGCTGGCGAGCGCGTCCGCCTCGAGAGTTGCGAGCTTGCCGTGATAGGCCTCCTTGATGCGCCGGGCTTCCGCTGCGGCCCGATCGAGATCGCGGGCGACCTCGGGTGCGTCGGGCGCAGGATAGAGATCGGCGAGGCTCCACTCGGGCAGCGGGCCAAGCTCGGCCGCCGCGCCGCTCCCGGTCCCGTGCTGCTGGCGGGCATCGGCAGGAAGCGGCAAGCCGCGCGTTTTCATTGGCATCGAGTGGTCTCCGGATCGGAAGGGGGCGGGCCATTAACCTGGGCATCATGCCCCGCATTGGCAACGCCGTTATGGGGTCGCAGCGGGGCTTCTGCCCAAAAAAGGCTCAACCTGAGCCCGCCTGCAACGCCTTATTTACCGATGTTGGGCAATCTCGTCTCTGTTGAGTGACCTGCTGGTGGCCAACTGTCCTTTTCCGAAGCAATTTGGGGGAGGTGCGCGCCGGTTCAGGGTCGGTGAGGTTGAGTTCGAGTGGCATATGGTCAAGAGTCTCCTAATCGTCGATGACGATCCGGCCCAGCGCCGCATCCTCGAAGAAACAATCAAGCGGCTAGGCTTCGACACCAAGAGCGCCAGCTCCGGCGAGCAAGCCCTACAGATCCTCGAAGGGCCCGCGCGGGCCGATATCGGCCTCGTTCTCCTCGACCTCGTGATGGCCGGGATGGACGGCATGGCGGTGCTCGACAAGCTCGACGGCAAGGCGGGGATTCCCCCCATAATCGTGCAGACCGCGCACGGCTCCATCGATGCCGCCATCAACGCCATGCGCGCCGGCGCCGTCGATTTCGTGGTGAAGCCCGCTTCCCCCGAGCGCCTCGAGGTCTCGATCAAGAGCGCACTCAAGATCGAGGCGCTGGCGGATGAGATCAGCCGCATCAAGAAGAAGGTGCAAGGCACCCTCACCTTCGCCGACCTCATCATCCGCGGCGAGGGCATGGAGCGCGTCATTGCGCTCGGCAAGCGCGCGGCCGTGTCCAACATCCCCGTGCTGATCGAGGGCGAGTCGGGCGTCGGCAAGGAGCTCATCGCCCGCGCCATCCAGGGCGAGAGCGAGCGCTCGGGCAAGCCGTTCGTTGTCGTCAACTGCGGCGCGATTCCCGAGAACCTGGTCGAAAGCATCCTCTTCGGCCACGAGAAAGGCTCCTTCACCGGGGCCGTCGACAAGCGCGTCGGCAAGTTCCAGGAGGCTGACGGCGGCACGCTGTTCCTCGACGAGATCGGCGAGCTACCGCTCGACGCGCAGGTCAAGCTGTTGCGCGCCCTGCAGGAGGGCGAGATCGATCCCGTGGGATCGAAGCGGCCGCTCAAGATCGACTTCCGTCTCATCTCGGCGACCAACCGCAACATGATCCAGCTCGTGCGCGACGGTAAGTTCCGCGAGGACCTCTACTACCGCATGAACGTGTTCCCGATCTGGGTGCCGCCGCTGCGCGAGCGCGTCGTCGACATCCCCGAGCTGGCGCAGCACTTCATGGCGCGCTTTGCCGCCGAGGAGGGCAAGCGCATCAACAGCATCACCGACGACGCCCTGCGGCTCTTGAAGAGCTATCCCTGGCCCGGCAACGTGCGCCAGCTCGAGAATGCGGTGTTCCGCGCGGTGGTGCTCGCCGATGGGCCTGAGCTCACGGTCGCGGAATTCCCGCAGATCGCCGCCCACGTCGACGGCTTCGAGACCGCGGTTCCCCCGCCGCCGGCGCCTGCCCTGAAGGAGACCGCATTCAAGGGTCCCGCGCTGCTTGGCGCGGAGGCCATCATCCCGCAGACGATGGAGATCCGCGGCGGGGCCGGCGACAGCGCGCTCGGCATCCCCGTGGTCACCGACGCCGGCGAGATCCGCCCCTTGGACGAGATCGAGGCGGACATGATCCGCCTAGCCCTCGGCCGCTATCGCGGACACATGACCGAGGTCGCCAAGCGCTTGAAGATCGGCCGCTCGACGCTCTACCGCAAAATGCAGGAGTACGGACTCGAGCCGCGCGCTTAAGCGCCGCCCGACTTCCCTCCTCGATCAGCGCGCCGCGTCGCCCTCGGGGGTGGCGCGGCGCTCTCATTTGCGGCGCTCTCTTTTTGTGTGCGCTCCAAGATAGCGGACACGTTCCGTCGCAATTGCGCAACAGTTCTCCCGCAGCCTTTTGTCATCGACGCCGATGGCGCAACCCCGCTGTGGCGGCTGCATCGTGGCTCGGATAGCGTGCCGGCCGGTCTTGAGCGTGGAGAATGCGTATGTTGCGGTGGTGCGTGCTGGCTCTCGGTGTCGCCCGGAGCTCCGGTTTCGTGGCGATCGCCGAGGTCAAGAAGCCGGCACCCCCGCCCCGCGTCGCTGCCACGGAAGCGCTTCCTTCCACCGCTCCGGCCGTTGCGCCGGCACCCGCGCCGCAGGATCCTCTCGGCATCGCCCTGCAGCAGACGCTCAACGCCGCCGCTAAGGCGCGCCGCGATGCCGACGCGCAGGACAGCGCCGCGCTGGCGGCATTCTATGGCGCGCACGGGTATGCGCCGCTGTGGATCACGGCCACCGGCTTGAGCCCGAAGGCAGCAGCTGCCATCGCCGAGATTGAGAAGGCGGACGATTGGGGGCTCGAGGCCCATGACTTTGTCGTGCCGCAGCCCGTGGCGGCTGGTGCGACACCCGAAGCTCTCGCCGACACCGAGGTGACGCTGTCGCTCGCGGTGTTGAAATACGCGCGCTACGCCCGCGGCGGGCGCATTGCCGATCCAGCGACGCAGCTCTCCTCCTACCTCGACCGCGTGCCGCAGCTCCTCGACCCCAAGGACGTGCTCGAGAAGATCGCGGCGGCGGGCGAGCCCGACGCCTATCTGCGCGGCCTCCACCCGAAGCATCCGCAGTTCGAGAAGCTGCGCCAGAAATACCTCGAGCTGCGCTCCGGCGCCGTGACACCGCCGACCATCGTCCGCATCCCCGACGGCGGCCATATCAGCCCCGGCAAGCGCGATCCGCAGGTCGCGCTGCTGCGCAAGCGGCTGGAGGTGCCGCTGCCGGCCGCCACTGCCGGCAAGCCGGTTGACGAGACCTTCTACGACGACGGGCTGAAGGCCGCCGTCATGGCCTTCCAGAAGGAGCACGGCATGCGCCCCGACGGCATCGTCGGCAACTCGACGCGCGCCGCGCTCAACGACATCGAGGTGCTCTCCCCGAAGAAGGTCCTCGCCAACATGGAAGAGTGGCGCTGGATGCCCGACGACCTCGGCGACCTCTACGTCACGGTCAACATCCCCGAGTTCACGCTGCGCATCGTCAAGAACGGCGCCGTGATCCACACCGAGCGCGTGATCACGGGCCTCCCGGACAAGCAGACGCCGGTGTTCTCCGAGAGCATGAAGACGATCATCTTCAAGCCGCGCTGGAACGTGCCGGAATCGATCAAGGTGCTGGAGCTGTGGCCGAGCCTCGCCCGCGGCGGCACCTACTTCCAGCGCCAGGGCCTGCGCGTCTCGCAGAACGGCCGCGATCCCTTGAGCGTCGATTGGGGCTCATCCGATATCCGCAAGTTCGATATCTACCAGCCGCCGGGCGGCAGCAACGTGCTGGGCGAGCTGAAGTTCGCCTTCCCCAACAAGCACACCGTCTATATGCACGACACGCCGAACAAGAACCTGTTCGACGAGGCGAGCCGGCCCTTCAGCCACGGCTGCATGCGCGTACGCAACCCGCGCCGCATGGCCGAGATCCTGCTCTTTGAGGACAAGGGCTGGGACGCCGCCAAGATCGCCGAGCTGCTCGCCGCCGGGCCCGACAACAACGAGGTGCAGATCGAGAAGAAGATCGGCGTGCACATCACCTACTTCACCGCCTGGGTCGACGAGAAGGGCGAGCTGCAGACCGCGCGCGACGTCTACGGGCACGAGAAGCGCATCACGCAGGCCCTCGAGGGACGTTGGAGCGAGATCGTCAAAGGGCCGAACCACCTCGCCCCGGTGCAGACGCCGGAGAGCGTGGCCTATGCCTCGGGCAACCCGTTGAAGAGCATCAACGACTTCTTCTCCTCGGCGCTCGGCGGCGGCTTCTGACTTAGCCTCGCAAACCGCAAATCCCGGCTGGCGCGCGAGTTGCGGGGCAAATCCGCGGCTCGCCCCGATATGGCCGCGGCCGAGCCCACTTCTGCCCGCATTCAAAGGTTACCAACCGTTAAGGGTTGAGGGTTAACCCTGAGGGAAACGTGAATGCCGGTTGCATTGAGGGACGCTCGGGGAGCCGAGCGGGCCGACCGCGCCGGTCAAGACACGGGGTGCACATTGGTATTGCGTAAACGAAGGCTCCTCGCGGGCTTGGCTGCCGCAGTGCTGGGGGTGAGCGCTGGTGCGCCGCGGGTCGTCGCCGACTTCGGGACGACGCGCACCATCTCCATGCACCACATCCACACGGATGAGACGATCACCATCACCTACAAGAAGGACGGCAAGTACGATCCCGAGGCCTTGAAGAAGCTCAACTGGTTCCTGCGCGACTGGCGCGAGAACAAGTCGATCGAGATGGACCCGAGGACGATCGACCTGCTGTGGGAGATGCACACCGAGCTCGGCAGCAAGGTGCCGATCGACATCATCTGCGGCTACCGCTCGGAGAAGACCAACGAGATGCTCCGCCGTACGGTCGGCGGCCAGGCCAAGCAAAGCCAGCACATCCTGGGCAAGGCCATCGACGCGGTGTTCCCGGACATTCCGCTGAAGCAGATGCGCTATTCCGCGTTGATCCGCGAGGTCGGCGGCGTCGGCTACTACCCCACCTCCGGCACGCCCTTCGTGCACGTCGACACCGGCCCCGTGCGCGCCTGGCCGCGCCTGCCGCGCTACGAGCTCGCGCTGCTGTTCCCCAACGGGCAGACGAAGCACAAGCCCGATGACGGCGACTCCATCACCAAAGAGGATGTGCGCCGCGCGCAGGAGCGGCACAAGGATGCCGCGGCCGAGGTCGCCGCGTACTTCGATATCCGCAACCACCCGAAGCCGGCGGTCGAGGTCGCCGACGCCGCCGCCTGGCCGTCCGTCGTCGCGCCGGCGCCTCAGCTCGCCCGGCCGCGCAGCGTCCACGTCGCCTCGCTGGCTCCGGCGGCAGCACCTTCGCAGCCGCTGCCACAACTAACGAGCCCGCCGCAGCAGCGCCACGCGCCGACACAGCCGACGCCTCCGCCGTCAGAGTCCGATCGGGGCGCACTCAACACGCTCGTGTCGCTCGCCTCGCTCAAATCGACCGACGACCCGCAGGCGAGTCCGCCGGCGCCCGATCGCGCAAAGCTCGACAAGCTCGTCTCGGCCTCTGCCGATGCAATGCCGCCGCTCTTCTCGCGGCCCAAAGCGGCCGAGCCGAGCACAGCAGCGGATGCCGGCGCTGCCAAGCAACCCGTGCACGTCGCCTCGCTCGAGCCGGAGCCAAAGCCGGCCAGCGCACCACCAGCCGTGGCGGGCTTCAGCAACGGATGGGCACCCGCGCCCGAGTTCGACGACGATCACCCGGAGGAGGTGTCCTACCGGCCGTTCCCGATCGCGCCGCTGCTGACGGAATCCCCGTCCGCGGACGATGCCGCGCTCGTGAAGCTGGTGCCGCCCGACATCGCGCGCACGCTCGATCTTTTGGATGACCGGCCCGCGGCGCCCGTAGGTTTGCGCTCCGGCGAGCAGACGGCCGAGGTGGCGAGGGCCCAGCAGTTCCGCGGCGACGCGGTCGATGCCTCCGCGCTCGGACCAGCGCGCGCCGCATCCCCAGCCGCAGATGCCGCGGCCTCGCAACCCGTCAAGACGCCGGCTCGGTGAGCGGACGCTTGTGCCGGGGGTTCTTGCGGCCCGGCGGCACGCAGCCTTTCGACCACGCGACCTTGATCAGCCGCCCAAGCTCACGAAAATCATCCACGCGCGGCGAGGTCGCCCGCCACGCGAGTCCGACCGTGCGGTAGGGCTCCGGGTCGACGAAGCGCGTCAACCCGATCTCGCGCCCGCGCGCCTCCACGTTGAGGCACATCTCGGGCAGAAGCGTGATGCCGTAGCCTGCTGCCACCATCTCCACGATGGTCGACAAGCTGGAGACGCCGAACGTGTTGACGGTCGAGGACTGCTGCAGGTTGCAGTAGGTGAGCGCCTGGTCGCGCAGGCAGTGGCCCTCCTCCAGGAGCAGGAGGCGCTCGTGCTCGACGAGGTCCTTGGTCGCGCGCACGCGCGCGCTGAGGCGCCGCGCGCTCGGCAGCGCAAGCAGGAACCGGTCGTCGAACAGCGGCAGCGTATCGATCTCGGCGTGCACGATCGGCAGCGCGAGCAGGAGCACGTCGAGCTTGCCCTCGATCAGCTCGTGCGTCAGCGGCAGCGTCTGCGTCTCGCGCACGTGCAGCTCCAAATGCGGATAGCCCTCGCGCAACAGCGGCAGCAAGGGCGGCAGCATGTAGGGGGCAATCGAGGGGATCACGCCCAGGCGCAGCGAGCCCGACAGCAGCTCCTTGGCGTGCTGGGCAAACTCGACCATCTCGCGCACGTCGCCGAGGATGCGGGCGGCCCGCTCCGCGATCTCGCGCCCCTTGTCTGACAGAAGCACACCCGCTCGCGTGCGCTCGACGAGCACGAGGCCGAGCTGCTCCTCGAGCTCGTGGATCTGCATGGAAAGGGCCGGCTGCGTCACCGCGCAGGTCTCCGCGGCGCGGCCGAAATGCTGCTCGCGGGCCAGCGCGTCGAAATAGCGGAGCTGCTTCAGCGTTACGTGCGGAGGCATAAGAAACTCTGATCCCACGAGTAACAATAAACGATTAGAACTTATGCTGCTTCCTGTCTAGATAACAGGCACGCAAGGTTATCGCGGCGTGGCTGTGCGCAAGCTTTGAGCTTTTGCGGCCCGCGCCGATCCAGAACCGGCGAGGTTGGGCTAACTCACCCTTCTCTAGCCGTGGGCGCCTCGGCCGAGCGCCGAATCGGGCGGGGCGCCCTCTTAACCTCCCGCTTCGCTTGCCGTCTCGCGCGCCGATCACTCGGCTGCGACCATCGACCCTGCCGGCTCCCCGCTCAACATCCCGAGCGCGTGCATGTAGACCTCGAGGACGGCCTCCTCCTCGGTCCGCTCGGTCGCACTCTTCTTGCGCAGCCGCACGATCTGGCGCAGGGCCTTCACGTCGAAGCCCAAGGCCTTCGCCTCGAGGAACTTGTCGCGCAAGTCGCCGGCGAGCGCCTTCTTCTCCTCTTCCAAGCGTTCGATCTGCTCGACGAGCTGGCGCAGCTGCTTTTGCGCCGAAGCCTGTAGCGTCGTCATCTCGCGTCTCCCCGCTGTGAAACTTGTGGCGACGCTAGCGACGGCTGGGGGTGGCTTCAAGGCGAACGCCTGCGCGATCCAGAGGTTTCTTCGCGCAAGGCGAGAGCGCTGCCGTTATGGCCAATTGCGCAAAAAGAGCGCCGCGTTCAGGCGCTTTTGGCCGCAAGTGCGGTGAACGGCGGGGCGGCCTCCGCGTCCGTATGCGAGCCGAAATAGTGCACGCTGTGGAGCCCGTCGCGCAGATCGCTGCGGCCGAGAATCGCCTTGGCGGCGGCGGCGATGCGCTGCGCCCAGGCCCTTTGCCCCTCCGGCGTACGCACGAGATCCTGGCGCACCTCGATAATGGTGTGCGCGAGCCCGCGGCGCGTGCCGTGCTGCCACAAGCAGTCGCCCGCGAGCTTGCCGTCGTAGGGCTCGTTCTCGCCGACGAGGAGGCCGTGCTCGGCGCGTAGTGCCTCCAGCATGGGCACGGCGAAGCGATGGTCGCGGTCCCACAGGATCGCGGCCTGCCAAGGACGCGGCACGCCCTTCCAACTGTCGGTGAAGCTGTGGATCGACAAGAGCACGGGCGGCACGCCCGCCGCCGTGCACGTCTCGATCATCCTGTCGATGGCGAGGTGATAGGGCTCGTAGTAGACGCTGACGCGCTTTGCGTGCTCCGCCTCGTTAAGGTGGCGGTTGCCGGGCACGACGGCGCCGTCCGAGATGCGCATGATGAGCGTGGGGTCGTCGAGGCCGCGGTTGACGTCGATCAGCAGCCGGGAAAATTTCGTGAAGATGGCGGGAACGCCGAGCGCCTGCGCGACGCCCCTCGTCACCGCGAGCGCGCCGATGTCGTAGGCGATATGCCGCTCGAGCTCCTTGGGCTCGAGCCCCAACGTTCCGTAGGCTGCAGGAATGTCGTTGACGGCGTGATCGCAGATCAAGATCAGCCCGGCGTCGCTGCGCCCGGGAATGATCTCGTAGCTTTCGGTGAGGTCGGGCGCGATGAGGGGGAAAGTTTCGCGCCGGGCGGCGTCTGGCATGCGCGGCAATATAGCTGCGCCGGTCGGCGAAAACCACCCGCGTCGGTGCGGCGCCTTGACGGGACAGAGACAATTGCGCAAACCACGCCGCAAGAATTCGGGGGATTTCCGATGCCGCATCGAACGCCGCCGTGGCGGATGCCGTCGCGAGCACCCAGGCGCCGTGTACATACGGAGAGAACCCCTGACCGTCTTGTCCCCTACTGTGCTGCCCAGCCAATCTCAATGCCGCCAATTTCCTGGAAAACAACCGCGCTACCGGCTGCCTCTGGGCCGCCGGCGGTTCACTCCCACTCGGCCGGCCCCAACCCATGTCGATAACGCCTCAACGGTCGTGGCAGATGGCGTCGCGCTGCGCGACCAGGCCGCGGGGCTGATGCCGTGGAGCTTGCGCGACGAGAGCGGCTGTGGCTTGGCGTGCGGCGGCTCGCCTTTGCGGCGGCGCTCGTGATGGTCTCGCTCGTCGCGGCAGGCGCCTCCGCTCGCGCCGACCTCAAGCTCTGCAACTCCACCTCGAGCCGCATCGGCGTCGCCGTCGGCTATCGCGACCAGACCGGCTGGGCCACGGAGGGCTGGTGGAACATTGCCTCGCAGACCTGCGAGACCCTATTGAAGGGTGCCGTCCCGAGCCGCTTCATCTACGTGCACGCGCTCGACTACGACCGCGGCGGCGAGTGGGCGGGGAAGAACTACATGTGCACAGCCGACCGCTCCTTCGCGATCCGCGGTGTTCAAGACTGCTCCCAACGCGGCTATAAGCGCACCGGATTCTTCGAGGTGGACACCGGCGAGTCGCAGGAGTGGACCATCCGCCTCACCGATCCCGAGCAGGATCACGGGGCGCCTGAGAAATGAGACGCAACAGACGGGTCAAGGTGGTTGCGACCTTGGGCCCGGCCTCCTCCGCAACGGAGACGATCGAGCGCCTGTTCCTAGCCGGCGTCGACGTATTCCGCATCAACATGAGCCACTCCTCGCACGAGACGGCGCGCGCGCTGCAGAACTCCGTGCGTTGGGTGGCGAAGCGTCACCGCCATCCCATCGGCCTCCTGGCCGACCTGCAGGGCCCCAAGTTCCGCATCGGCGATTTCCACGGCGGCCGCGTGTTCGTCAACGACGGCTCCGTCTTCCGCTTCGAGCGCGAGGAGAAGCCCGGCAGCAACGACAGCGTGTTCCTTCCGCATCCGCAGATCTTCGCGGCAGTGGCGCCGGGCCACGCGCTGCTGCTCGATGACGGCAAGATCCGCATGCGCGTGATCGAGGCGACCGCGAACAGCATCGCCGCCGAGGTGCTGGTCGGGGGCGCACTGTCGAGCCGCAAGGGCATAAGCCTGCCCGACACGCTGCTGCCCGTCGGCCCGCTCACGACCAAGGACCGCACGGACCTCGCGCATCTGTTGAAGATCGGCATCGACTGGATCGCGCTGTCGTTCCTGCAGCGCGGGGCCGACATCCACGGCGTGCGCAAGCTCGTCGGCGACCGCGCGGCGATCCTCGCCAAGATCGAGAAGCCGTCCGCCATCGCCGATCTCGACGCCATCATCGGCGCCGCCGACGGCCTCATGGTCGCGCGCGGCGATCTCGGCGTGGAAATCCCGGTCGAGCGGGTGCCGGGCTTGCAGAAGAAGATCACGCGCAAGGCGCGCGCCGCGGGCAAGCCGGTGGTGGTCGCCACGCAGATGCTCGAAAGCATGATCTCCTCGCCGGTGCCCACGCGCGCGGAGGTGTCCGATGTCGCAACCGCGGTGTTCGACGGCGCCGACGCGGTGATGCTGTCGGCGGAATCGGCCATCGGCCAGTTCCCGCTCGAGGCCGTGCAGATGGTCGACCGCATCGCCATCGAGGTGGAGGCCGATCCGAGCTACGACGCCATCGTGCACGCGACGCAAACGACGCCGCAGCCGACGGGCGCCGACGCCATCGCGGCGGCCGCCCATGCCATCGCCGACACCGTCAAGCTATCGGCCATCGTGTGCTACACGGCGACGGGGTCGACCGCGCTGCGCGTGACGCGCGAGCGCCCGGGCCTGCCCATCATCGGCCTGACACCGGTCGAGGCCACCGCGCGGCGGCTCTCGCTCGCCTGGGGCATCCAGTCGGTGATGACGGCCGATCCGGCCAACCTCACCGACATGGTGAGCAAGGCCTGCCGCATAGCGTTCGACGAGGGCTTCGTGAAGCCGCGCGACGGCATCCTCATCACCGCGGGCGTGCCGCTCGGCTCGCCCGGGGCGACCAACATGATCCGCATCGCCTTCGTGGACGAGAATGGCGCGCCGGCGGCCGAGTTTCACTGAGCCAAAGGCGCTTCAGATGCCCTGCCCCTCGACCTCAACCGAGAGCTCGCGCTCGGCCTGCTTGGCCCCATCCGCATAGGGATTGATGCGCAAAAGCTCCTGGTAGGCGCGCAACGCACTCTTCTTCTGGCCGCTGTCGCGCAGGATGCGGGCGAGTCCGTCCAGTGCCTTGTAGTGGTTGGGATCGAGCGCAAGCGCGCGGCGCAAATCGCCCGCCGCGTGCTCGGTGTCGTTCTGCAGGTAGTAGACGAAGGCGCGGCGGCTCCAGCCTTCCGCGTAGTCGGGAGCGAGCTCGACGACGGCGTCGAACATCTTGAGCGCAAGGTCGTTGTGCTGCTCGTTGACCGCCTTGATGCCGCGGCGCATGAGCACGCCGATGGTATCGCTTCCCGAGTGCAACCAGAGCCCCTCGATGGTCTTGGAGATCTCGGCCGCCTGCTCGGCGTCGGACGCTTTCGCGAGGTGCGCGTAAAGCTCGGCCAGCAGCGCCTCCTTGTCCTTGGGCGCCTCGGCGGCTTTCTGCTTTTCCTGCGCGGAACCAGGCGCGTTGGGGTCGGGCGCTTGCGGCGCCGGGGCCGCTTCCTTCGGCAGGCGCTCGCCGGGGGCGTACTGGTCGGCGGACGGATCGTCCGGTTTGGCTTCGTCGTCCTCACCCTGCGGATCGGTGAAGCCCGGGTCGGCCTTGGGATCGTCCGGCACCGGACCGGTGGTGATGCCCGCATCGGGCGCGTTGCCCGCGCGCGGGAGAGCCGGCGCCTCCTGGGCGAAGGCGGCGGAGATCAGAAGCCCGGCGAGAAGGAGCGTTGCGGCGGCTGCGGCGAAAGCGTGAGGAGCGTGCTCGTTGCGCATCCTCAAAACATAGGGCGGCTGGCGCGGAGCGTCAAAGCGGGCCAAATCGTGGCCGCTTCAAGCTTTAGCCCTGCCGCGCCTTGAAGCGCTTCTGCACCTTGTTGATCACGTACACGCGGCCCTTGCGGCGCACGAGCCGGTTGGCGCGATGACGCGAGCGCAGCGACTTCAGGGAATTTCTGACTTTCATCTCAGCACCGATGGCCTGCTAGTATGGTGGGCGCGACAGGGATCGAACCTGTGACCCCTACGATGTCAACGTAGTGCTCTACCGCTGAGCTACGCGCCCCCTGAAGGGCGAGGTTCTAGGGGCAGATGCGCGCCCCGGTCAACCATCTTGTTTCAGGCCGCGAGCAGGCGGTCGACCTCGCGCACCAAATCCTTGAGGTGGAAGGGCTTGGATAGGACTCGCGCGTCCTTGGGCGCGGCGATGTCATTATTCAGGATCACGGCGGCAAAGCCGGTGATGAACATGATTTTCAGGTCCGGATCGAGCTCGCTTGCGCGGCGTGCCAGCTCGATGCCGTCCATCTTCGGCATGACGATGTCGGTCAGGAGCAGGGTGAAGGGCTCGGTCTTGAGGCGCTCGTAGGCCTCCTCGCCGTTGGCGAAGGCGATGACGTCATGGCCCGCTTTCTCGAGCGCCCGCACCAGGAAGCCGCGCATGGACTCGTCGTCCTCGGCCAGCAGAATGCGGGTGACGGTCACGCGGGACGGCTTAGCGGTCATGCACCTATACTCTGCACACGCGTTACTTTGCTCGGGATTCCCTTCGCCCCAACTGTGGTATCGGCATGGTAAACGGAGGGTGAAGCCGCCCCCTCCGCGGCCGCGGACAATCGAGGATTGTCCACGAGTGAGGCCTGCAACATGCCGCTGTTCCCGTGGACATATTGGGGCCACGTTGGCACAGTGAGCAAGAGGCCTTGTGTTGCTGATGTTGAGGCGCATTGTCCCTGGGTCTCCCCCACAGCGTGGTCCGTAACGATCTGGATTTTCACCCGCCGGCCGATCGGCGAATCACAGCCGAAGGCCTTTACCGAGAGCCTGCAAAAAGCATGCCTCTACGCGACCGCCCTTCGATCCCGCCCGAGCTGATCCCGGGCTTCGACGTTGCCCTGCCGAGCCCGCAAATTGCGCCCTTCGTGCTGTGCTCACCGCATTCGGGCCGCGTCTACCCGCAGGCCTTTCTCGAGCAGTCCCGCTTGAGCCCGTTGTCGTTGCGCAAGTCTGAGGATTGCTTCGTCGACGACCTCTTTCTTCCGGTGGCAAAGGAGGGCGCGCCGCTGATCGCCGCCCGCTTCCCGCGCGCCTACCTCGACGTTAACCGCGAGCCCTATGAATTCGACCCAGAGCTCTTCGTCGAGACCTTGCCGGACTATGCCAACACGCAGTCGGTGCGCGTCGCCGGCGGGCTCGGCACCATCGCGCGCATCGTCGCCGACGGCGAGGAGATCTACCGGTCGAAGCTGCCTTTGGCGGCGGGCATCGACCGCGTGGAGCAGCTCTACATCCCCTTTCACGCCGCGCTGACCGAGCTGTGCGAAGTGACGCGCGCACGCTTCGGCTTTGCGATCCTCATCGACTGCCACTCGATGCCGTCGGCCTCGATGGCGCCAGCCGGCGGCCCGCGGCCCGACATCGTGCTCGGCGATCGCTTCGGCGCCTCCGCCGACTGCAAGATCACGCGCTTCCTGAAGGACGCGCTCTCCGCGCGCGGATACGAGGTGCAGATGAACCGCCCCTACGCCGGCGGCTACATCACCGAGCATTACGGGAGACCCGCGCGCGACGTGCACGCGGTGCAGATCGAGATCAACCGCGGGCTTTATCTCAACGAGCAGACGCTGCGGCCGACCGCGGGTTTCACCGAGCTGCAGCGTGACCTGCAGAGCCTCGCCGGGCCGATGTTCAACGAGTTGCCGGCGCTGCTGCAACGGCGCGCCGCGGCCGAATGAGGGGTGTGCGAATCGGCTGTGCCCTCAAGCCGCTGCCGAGCTATGCGAATAAATCATATTGCGCCGCGACAGGAACTGGCTCCGCGCGCACCGTTTGCCTCGAGTTGCAGATGAGTCAGGTCGGCGGCAGGTCCGCTTGCGGACAGACGAGATGAAAACCGCAGACCCGCGCGTGCGAAGAAAAAGGGCCGTTCGGGTCACGAACGGCCCAAGTCTAGGGAGGAAACGCCCAAGGAGGGCTACGACAACCCGAGCCGAGCTCGCGATGTCGCATCGCAAAAGCTACGGGTGCATTGCAACATTTTCAAATGCAAATTTTGCAGAGCTGCACGTACGGAAACGAAGACCTCGGCGGGAAGGTTCCCTTGGGCAAGGCTCCAAAGCCGCTTGCCGCGCACGAAAAAAGGCCGTTCGTTCGCCGAACGGCCCAAGTCTAGGGAGGAAACGCCCAAAGTGGGCAGCGGTGAGTGGTAAGGTCGTCAGCCCACCGCGCAATTCGACATATGATCCTGTTTGCTCACAACAGCAAGTTAACGGGCCGCGTTGGCGTGCAAAGCCAGGGGATGTGTAGCGTAGACGCAACAGATAGCGTCGCATTTATCACGCCTCTGCAATGAAATATATCAATCGTGATCAGCCGATATGTCGGATTCATCTCGGTGGATGGCGGCCTTTACTGGCCGAATGAACGCAGTTGGATAGCGATACTGTGACGAACCGCGGCGCCCCGGCCTTCAAGACCCTGCTCGACTTCGCGCACACGCTCGCGGACATCTCCGGCGCCATCATCCGCCCTTATTTCCGCAAGCCGCTCCCCGTGTCGAACAAGGCGCAGAAGGGCGCCTTCGATCCGGTGACCGCGGCCGACCGCGCGGCCGAGCGCGCCATACGGCGCGCGCTTAAAGCGCGCTGGCCGGAGCACGGGCTCATCGGCGAGGAGCTCGGCTCCTTGGGTGAGGGCTCCCGCTTCCGCTGGGTCGTCGACCCCATCGATGGCACCCGCGCCTTCATCATGGGCTCGCCCTTGTGGGGCACGCTCATCGGGCTCCTCGACGGCGAGGAGCCGGTGCTCGGCCTCATGGACCAGCCGTTCACCGGCGAGCGGTTCTGGTCGGGCGCAACGACGGCGCACGTGCGCAACGCCTCGGGCAAGGCGCGCCGCTTGCGCACGCGCACCTGCACGAGCCTCGGCGAGGCGACGCTGACGACGACGCATCCCGATCTCTTTGCCGCGGGCCGGGAAGCCGACGCCTTTGCCCGCCTCGCAGGGCGCGTGCGCATGACCCGCTTCGGCGGCGACTGCTACGGCTATTGCCTGCTCGCCGCCGGCTTCGTCGATCTCGTGGTCGAGGCGGCCCTCAAAGCGCACGACGTGGTGGCGCTGATCCCCATCATCGAGCGGGCCGGCGGCCGCATATCGACCTGGGAGGGCAAACCCGCAACCGCCGGAGGCCGCATCATCGCTGCCGGAGATGCGCGCCTGCATGAGCAAGCGCTGGCGGTACTCGCGAAGTAGCCGGCTCACACTCCTCCGCGCCTCAGGCGACTTTGGCATCGACCCCGAGGTAGGCGTCGAACGCCGCCCAGAAGCGCGTGCGCACAGCGTCCGTCTCCTGCAGGATCTCGTGGCGCGAGTTCGGCATCAGGATGCAGGAGGCGACCTTCACCTGCACCGTGAAGGCCTCGATCGCCGGCGTGGAGACCACCGTGTCGTCGCTCGCCGCGAAGACGAGCAGCGGCACGTGGATTTGCGAGGGGTAATGGGGATGCGAGATACGCGCGCAAGAGCGCAGCGCCGATTTCAGCCACCCGATGGTGGGCGAGCCCAGCCCTAGCTCCGGCGCGAGGTCGAGCACCGCCTTGGTGCGCGCCCAGCGCTCATAGTCGCCGGTGAGCGGGTTACCCTCGAACGGATAGCCCGATTCCAGCCGGTCCGAGCCCCCCATGACGTAGGCGGTCGACATGCCGAGGAGAGAGCTGAGCTCGGTGTAGGCGCGCACATGAAAAGGGTGGGGGCCGATGATGCTCTCGTGAATCTCGATCATCGGCGCAGCAAGGACGATGCGCTCGAACCAGAGGCCGGGCATGGTGGCATTGCGAAGAAGAATGTTGCCGCCCATGGAATGGGCAAGCCCGATGAACGGCGGCGGGCAGTCGGGCAGCACGATATCCTTCATGAAGCGAATGAGGTCGCGGTCGTACTCCCAGAAGCCGCGCACGTGCCCCTTGCGCGGGTTCGACAGCATGCGCTGCGAGCCGCCCTGCCCGCGCCAGTCCATGGTGGCCACGGCGAAGCCGCGGCGGCGCAGGTCGGCAATCACCTCGAAATACTTCTCGATGAACTCGGTGCGTCCCCCGAATAGGCAGACCGTGCCCCGCCGCGGCATGCGCGTTGCGTCCCAGCGGGCATACCGCAGCTGCGCGCCGTCATAGCCCCGGAACATCCCCACCGTGGCCCCGCTGGGGACCGGATTTTTTGCGAGCGTGACGAGTTCCATAGCCTCCCCCGGCGGCAGCCCGACTCCTCTGCATCATACAGAGAGGCGTGGGCTGCGACAGGTGCGGGCCGGGTTATGCGGTGGAGCGCCTAATAAGGCCGCGGCCAGAAACGGCGCTGACCCCATCCGTAGGCCCCGTAGCCGCCGTACGCGTAGGCGCCAGGCTCTGCGCGGGGGCCGAATACGGGCCGGGCGTCCACGACCTCGCCCGAGCAGCGGTCGATGGTGAGATCGAACAGCCGCCCGGAGGGACGCCGTGCCTGCACCAGCACCACGCGGCCCCTGGGCTCGAAGTCGCGGAAGTCACCCCAGCCTTCCGCCAGGAGCCGGTCGCGCACCACCTCGCGCGGCACGCAACGGTCGGCGTAGCGCGGCGGGTAGGGCGGCTCGAAGTCGGCGGGGGGAGCGGCGTAGCGCTCGTAGCGGGGAGGGCCCTCGCCATAGTCCAGGTCGGCGCCCAAGGCGGGCGCAGCGAGTGCGAAAAGCGAAGCGGCAACAGCAGATGCCGCAGCAAAACGAGCTGATGCTGACATGGTGACCACTCCCAAATGTGATTTTGCGCTACGCCCCAAGAGCGCCTGAGAGAGTGGTGGCTCCAACATGAACCGGACCTGAAGGAGATCGGAATTTCCGTTGCTTTGAGGCAACTTGGATGCCTGCGGACGGCCCCTTGAACCGGCCAAGGCCGCACTTAAATCATGGCTGCGCACGCCTCACACGAGGGTGCGCGATCCCGAATGGGCCTGGCCTTTGGCGGGTCCCACACATGTCGCTTCTCAGGAGGATATGTCATGCGACAGTTCGATTTTGCCCCCCTCTATCGTTCGACCGTCGGCTTCGACCGCCTTGCCCAGCTTCTGGACAGCGTCGGCGGCTATGACGTCGACGGCTACCCGCCTTACAACATCGAGCGGCTCGGCGACACCGAGTACCGGATTTCGATGGCGGTCGCGGGCTTTCACAAGGACGAGTTCAAGATCGACGTGAAGGAGTCGACGCTCGTCGTCAGCGGCCAGAAGAAGCCCGAGGGCAAGGAGCGTACCTTCCTGCACCGCGGTATCGCCGCGCGCTCCTTCGAGCGCCGCTTCCAGCTCGCCGACCACGTCGAGGTGAAGAGCGCCGACTTCGAGGACGGCCTTTTGCACATCGATCTCGTGCGCAATCTGCCCGAGCGCATGAAGCCGCGCACGATCCCGGTCGGGACCGGCGAGGCCAAGCAGCTCGAGGCTGCCGTCTAACGGCGCCTTGAGCGCAATTTGAGCCGAAGACCGAAGGCGGTCGCCGCGCGAAGCGGCGGCCGCCTCTTGCTGCGGGCTTCCCGGCGCGCATCGGCGGCCAGGATCACGCTTGTGCAGCCCCTTGAAATCTGCGAAGCTCAGCGGAAAGGTCAGCAGCCCTGTCCTTTATTGCGGCGGGACCGGAGACGCGGAGGGGGGCCGCCAGGCGGCGCTCCTTTGTTTGCTGCAATTCTGACGAACCAAGTGGAGGACCGACGCATTTCGGTCGAAAGGCGCCGCCGAAGGCGGATAGATGCATAGCGCCCGACCAGCGTCGCAGAGGTCGCAGTAAGATGACGAGCCACATCTTCGACGAGCCCGAGCCCACCGGCGAGGTCCTCCCGCAGGCGCAGGGCCTCTATGACCCCGCGCACGAGCGCGATGCCTGCGGCGTCGGCTTCGTCGCCGACATGAAGGGGCGCAAGTCGCACACCATCGTCGCGGACGCGCTGCGCATCCTCGAGAACCTCGAGCATCGCGGCGCGGTCGGTGCCGACCCCTTGGCGGGCGACGGCGCCGGCATGCTCGTGCAGATCCCGCACGACTTCCTGAAGGAGGAATGCCGCGCGCTCGGCTTCACCTTGCCTCCCGTCGGCCGCTACGCCGTCGGTCACCTCTTCATGCCGCGCGACGAGCGCCTGCGCGCCCTCTGCGAGCGCATCTGGACTCGCATCATCAAGGAGCAGGGGCTGGAGCTCATCGGCTGGCGCTCGGTGCCGGTCGACAACTCCTCGCTCTCGGAGATGGTCATCGCCACCGAGCCGGTGCACCGGCAAGTGTTCATCGGCTGCCCCTCGTCGATCCTCAACCAGGATGACTTCGAGCGGCGCCTCTACCTTGCGCGCAAGGTCGTCTCCAACGCCATCCAGGACGCCTACAAGGGGCGCGACATCGGCCACTACACGGTGTCGCTGTCGAGCCGCACGCTCGTCTACAAGGGCATGTTCCTGTCCTATCAATTGCGCGCCTACTACAAGGACCTATCCGACAAGCGCTTCGCCTCCGCGATGGCGCTCGTGCACCAGCGCTTCTCGACCAACACTTTCCCGTCCTGGAAGCTCGCGCACCCCTATCGCATGGTCGCCCACAACGGCGAGATCAACACGCTGCGCGGCAACGTGAACTGGATGGCCGCGCGCGAGGCCTCGGTGTCCTCGCCGCTCTACGGATCGGACATCTCCAAGCTTTGGCCCATCTCGTATGAGGGCCAATCCGACACCGCCTGCTTCGACAACGCGCTCGAGTTCCTGGTGATGGGCGGCTACAGCCTGCCGCACGCCGCGATGATGCTGATCCCGGAGGCGTGGGCCGGCAACCCGCTCATGGACCGCAAGCGGCGCGCCTTCTACGAGTACCACGCCTGCCTCATGGAGCCGTGGGACGGCCCCGCGGCCATGGCCTTCTCCGATGGCCGCCAGATCGGCGCCACGCTCGACCGCAATGGCCTGCGCCCCGCCCGCTACTTCCTGACCAAGGACGACCTCGTGGTCATGTCCTCGGAAGCCGGCGTGCTGCCGGTGGGGGAGGAGCGCATCCTGCGCAAGTGGCGCCTGCAGCCCGGCAAGATGCTGCTCATCGACCTGGAGAAGGGCCGCATCATCTCGGACGACGAGTTGAAGGGCGAGATCGCCTCCTCGAACCCCTACGAGACCTGGCTCAAGCGCACGCAGATCCTCGTCTCCGACCTCCCGCTGCCCAAGGAGCGTGCGGGGGCGAAGAAGTCGAACGTCGCCCTGCTCGATCTGCAGCAGGCGTTCGGCTACACGCAGGAGAGCCTCAAGCTTCTGATGAAGCCCATGGCGGAGTCGGGCCAGGAGGCGGTCGGCTCCATGGGCAACGACACGCCCATCTCGGCGCTGTCGTCGAAGTCGAAGCTGTTGCACACCTACTTCAAGCAGAACTTCGCGCAGGTGACGAACCCGCCGATCGACTCGATCCGCGAGGAGCTCGTCATGAGCCTCGTGTCGTTCATCGGCCCGCGCCCCAACATCCTCGACCTCGAGGGCACCTCCAAGCAGAAGCGGCTCGAGGTCTATCAGCCGATCCTGACGAACGAGGACCTCGAGCGCATCCGCCAGATCGGCGAGGTGAAGGACAACGAGTTCTCCACCATCACGATCGACATCACCTATCCCGCGGAGAAGGGGCCGGCCGGCATGGCATCGGCACTCGACTGCGCGTGCGCGGAGGCCGAGGAGGCCGTGCGCTCGAAGGAGTACAACATCATCATCCTGTCGGACCGCGGCGTCGGCCCCGACCGCATCCCGATCCCGTCGCTGCTCGCGACCTCGGCCGTGCACCATCACCTGATCAAGCAGGGCCTCAGAACGTCCGTCGGCCTCGTGGTGGAGACGGGCGAGGCGCACGAGGTGCACCAGTTCTGCACGCTCGCCGGCTACGGCGCGGAGGCGATCAACCCGTACCTCGCGTTCGAGACGCTCGAAGCCATGCTGCCCGATCTCGACCAGGAGATCAGCGCGGAGGAGGTGAAGAAGCGCTACATCAAGGCCATCGGCAAGGCGATGCTCAAGGTCATGGCCAAGATGGGCATCTCCACCTATCAGTCCTACTGCGGCGCGCAGATCTTCGACGCCGTCGGCTTGCGCTCGAGCTTCGTCAAGAAGTACTTCACCGGCACGCACACCCAGATCGAGGGCATCGGGCTGCGCGAGATCGCGCAGGAGACCGTCGACCGGCACACTGCCGCCTTCGGCGACGTCCCCGTGCTCGAGAGCGCGCTCGATGTAGGCGGCGACTACAATTTCCGGGTGCGCGGCGAGGCCCACGTTTGGCGCGCTTCCGTCGTCGCCGACCTGCAGCACGCGGTGCGCGGCAACCTCCCGGACAAGTACCGCTCGTTCGCCAAGCAGATCAACGACCAGTCCGAGCAGCTGATGACCATGCGCGGCATGTTCCGCATCCGCTCGGCGGAGTCGCTCGGCCGCAAGCCGGTCCCCATCGAGGAGGTCGAGCCGGCCAAGCAGATCGTCAAGCGCTTCTCGACCGGCGCCATGAGCTTCGGCTCGATCAGCCGCGAGGCGCACACTACGCTCGCCATCGCCATGAACCGCATCGGCGGCAAGTCGAACACGGGCGAGGGCGGCGAGGAGTCCGATCGCTTCAAGCCGCTGCCCAACGGCGACTCCATGCGCTCGGCCATCAAGCAGGTGGCCTCGGGGCGCTTCGGCGCCACGACCGAGTACCTCGTCAACTCGGACATGATGCAGATCAAGATGGCGCAAGGGGCCAAGCCCGGCGAGGGCGGCCAGCTTCCCGGCCACAAGGTCGACGCCATCATCGCGCGCGTGCGCCACTCGACGCCGGGCGTCGGCCTCATCTCGCCGCCGCCGCACCATGACATCTACTCGATCGAGGACCTAGCCCAGCTCATCTTCGATTTGAAGAACGTCCACCCGGCCGGCAAGGTGTCGGTGAAGCTCGTCTCCGAGGTCGGCGTCGGCACGGTCGCCGCCGGCGTCGCTAAGGCGCGCGCCGATCACGTGACGATCGCGGGCTTTGAAGGCGGCACCGGCGCCTCGCCGCTCACCTCGATCAAGCACGCAGGCTCGCCCTGGGAGATCGGGCTCGCCGAGACGCACCAAACGCTGGTCCTGAACAGCCTGCGCGGGCGTATCGCCGTGCAGGTCGACGGCGGCGTGCGCACCGGGCGCGACGTCGTCATCGGCGCACTTCTCGGCGCAGACGAGTTCGGCTTCGCCACCGCGCCGCTCATCGCCGCCGGCTGCATCTACATGCGCAAGTGCCACCTCAACACCTGCCCCGTGGGCGTCGCCACGCAGGATCCGGTGCTGCGCGCCAAGTTCCAGGGCAAGCCCGAGCACGTGATCAACTACTTCTTCTTCGTCGCCGAGGAGGTGCGCGAGTTGATGGCGGCGCTCGGCTTCCGCACCTTCAACGAGATGATCGGCCAGACCGACGTGCTCGACAAAGACCGCGCCATCCAGCACTGGAAGGCGAAAGGGCTCGACTTCTCGAAGATCTTCTACAAGCCGCGCATGCCGAAGCAGGTCGCCATCTACAACAGCGAGGCGCAGGACCACGGCCTCGACAAGGTGCTCGACAACAAGCTCGTCGAGCATTGCCGCCCCGCGCTCGAGAGCAAGAAGCCCATCAAGCTCGAGCTGCCGATCCGCAACACCGACCGCTCGACGGGCGCCATGCTGTCGGGCGAGGTCGCCAAACGCTATGGGCACACGGGCCTGCCCGAGGACACCATTTGGGTGACGCTCACCGGCACCGCCGGCCAGAGCTTCGGCGCCTGGGCCGCGCGCGGCGTGACGCTCGACCTCGTGGGCGAGGGCAACGACTACGTCGGCAAGGGCCTATCCGGCGGCAAGCTGATCGTGCGCCCCAACGCCATCTCGAGCATCAAGCCCGAGGAGAGCATCATCGTTGGCAACACGGTGCTCTACGGCGCCATCACCGGCGAGTGCTACTTCCGCGGCATCGCGGGGGAGCGCTTCGCCGTGCGCAACTCCGGCGCCATCGCCATCGTCGAGGGCACCGGCGACCACGGCTGCGAGTACATGACCGGCGGCGTCGTGGTCGTGCTCGGGCCGACGGGACGCAACTTCGCGGCGGGCATGTCGGGCGGCATCGCCTACGTGCTGGACGAGGCCGGCGACTTCGAGAGCCGCCTCAACAAGGAGATGGTCGGGCTCGAGGCCATCGTGGCCGATCCGGGCTCGCTCGCGGCTCTCACCAAGCAGAACGGCAACGTGGCCGTGGCGCTCGAGACGGTCATGGCCGACTTGAGCACCAAGGACGCCGAGCGGCTGCATGCGCTCATCGTCCGGCATGCGCACTACACCAACTCGGCGCGCGCGCAGACGATCCTCGCGGACTGGGCGGCTTGGCTGCCCAAGTTCAAGAAGATCATGCCGCACGAGTACCGGCGTGCGCTCGCCAGCATGGCGAAGGCGACAGGCGCCGGCGCGGAGATCGAGGCGCACAACGGCGGCCTCAAGGCGGCCAAAGCTTGAGGTCTTTCCCGTCTCTGTGAAATGATGACGAAGGTTGCGGCCAGCGAGCGCGCCAGGCTCCGGTCCGGCCCCTGACAGGAAGCGCGAATGGGCAAGGTTACGGGATTTATGGAGTTCCGGCGGGCGGACGCCAAGTACGCCCCCGTGGCCGAGCGCGTGAAGCATTGGCACGAGTTCGTGCTGCCGCTGTCGGAGGCCGACACCAAGGTCCAGGCCGCGCGCTGCATGGACTGCGGCATCCCCTACTGTCACACCGGCTGCCCGGTGAACAACCAGATCCCCGACTGGAACGACCTCGTCTATCACAGCGACTGGAAAGAGGCGGCGGGCAACCTGCACTCGACCAACAACTTCCCCGAGGTGACGGGGCGCGTGTGCCCGGCGCCGTGCGAGGCCGCCTGCACGCTCAACATCGAGGACGTGCCGGTCACCATCAAGACGATCGAGTGCGCGATCGCCGACCGCGGCCTCAAGGAGGGCTGGATCGTGCCCGAGCCGCCGGAGGTCAAGACCGGCAAGCGCGTCGCCATCGTGGGCTCGGGGCCCGCAGGCCTCGCCGCGGCCCAGCAGCTCGCGCGCGCAGGCCATGACGTGCACGTCTACGAGAAGAACGCCAAGCCCGGCGGGCTTCTGCGCTACGGCATCCCCGACTTCAAGATGGAGAAGGGCATCATCGACCGCCGCGTGAAGCAGATGGAGGCCGAAGGCGTGACCTTCCACTGCAACGTTCACGTCGGCAAGACCGTGTCGGTGAAGGAGCTCGCCGAGAAGCACGACGCGCTCCTGCTCGCCGGCGGTTCCGAGGCTCCGTTCGATTTCTTCGTGAAGTCGCCCGGCCGCGATCTCGACGGCATTCACTTCGCCATGGAGTTCCTGCCGCAGCAGAACCGCCGCGTCTCCGGCGAGGCGCCCCCCGCCATCACCGGAGCGAAGGAGATCAGCGCCAAGGACAAGCACGTCGTCGTCATCGGCGGCGGCGACACCGGGTCGGACTGCATCGGCACCTCGTTCCGGCAGGGTGCGAAGTCGGTCACCCAGCTCGAGATCATGCCGCTGCCGCCCGAGCACGAGAACAAGGCGATGAGCTGGCCGCACTGGCCCTTGAAGCTGCGCGTCTCCTCGAGCCAAGCCGAAGGGGCCAAGGTCGAGTACTCCGTCTCGACGACGGGCTTCTCCGGCAGCAACGGCAAGGTCGGGAAGCTGCACCTCGTGCACGTCGACAACAAGCTGCAGCCGGTGCCGGGCTCGGACGCCGAGCTCCCCGCCGAGCTCGTGCTGTTCGCCATGGGCTTCTCCGGCCCGGTCGAGGAGGGCCTCATCAAGGAGCTCGGGCTCGAGGTCGTAGCGCGCGGACGTTTCAAGGGCATCGGCGCGGACGAGCGCGACTACAAGGTGCCGGGCCAGGAGAAGGTGTTCGCCGCGGGCGACATCCGCCGCGGGCAGTCGCTCGTCGTGTGGGCCATCCGCGAAGGCCGCCAGGCGGCGCACTCGATCGACAAGTTCCTCATGGGCAAGACGACGCTGCCGCGCTAGCGCAAGACGGGCTCCGAGTGTCATCCCGGCCAGGCGAGAGCGAGGCTCGAACGCGAGCCGGGACGCAGCACGATATCCATCGAGGAAGCCAAGACGAAGCCGCCGCGGAAAACGCCGCCTAGCGGCGCTTGGTCTTGTCGTTCGCAACCGGCTGCGGAGGCGGCTCCGGTTGCTGCACCTCCGCGGTCGCCTGCGGGCGGGGCCAAGTGAAATCATCGGCCCGTCCGGGCTTGGGGGGCAGCCTATCGCCGCGCTCGAACACGCGGAAGTAGGGCGTTTGCGTGGGCGATACTCCCCGGTGCGCGCCTGCCCCGCGCGGCGGCACGATCGAGCTCATGACCGTCAGTCCGCCGGGGATCTGGTCGACCAGAATGTCGCCCATCTGCGCGGCCTTGTCGGGGCTCTGCTTGCGCGTGACCAGGGCGACCACGGAGGCGGGAATGGCCGGGCGCACGATGTCGACCGAGACGATCTGCTCGGTGCCGCCCGGGGCCCCCACCTTGACGTCGACCTTGCCGGTCTCGGCCTTCTGCTCGCGGCCGGCCTCGTCGGGCGCCGGCGCGGGGCTCGCCTCCTTGGGCTTCTGCTTCTGCGCCCCCGGCGTGCCCGGCGCGGCGGGTGCGGCCTCGGCCTTGAGGCGCGCCCGGTCGGGATTGACGCGCGCCTGCTCCGCCTCATCGCCCGCGAGCGGGACCGAGCGCTCCTCCTTCGCCTGCGCCATATCGCGCCTGAGCTCACGCTCGACGAAATGCGCGAGCTTGCGGTAGCCGATGTCGGTGAAGTGGACGCCGTCGGTGTCGCGCAGCCGCGCCACCTTGCCGGTCACGTCGGGACCGTAGTCGCTGTAGCCGCCGCCCTCGTCGACGAAGCTCGCGTAGGCGTCGATGTAGCGCACGCCGTTCAAGTAGGCGCGCTCGCGGAACACGTCGTTCATGGCTTGCGCGCGCTCGTTGTCCTGCCAGCGGCGCATGTTGGGCAGGCCGACCCAATAGACGGCGCGGCCGCCCTTGCGCAGGATCTTCATCGCGCGGTCGACGCGGGCGGCGTAGTCGTTGCGCCAGTTGCCGGCCTGTCCGGAGGCCACGCGCGGGCCCACGTTGTAGCGGTCCTGGGCGCCGAGCATGACGATCGCTATGTGGCTCGGGTCGTTGGCGAAGGCTTGCTCGAGCGCATTGAGGTCGCCGTCGGTGCGGTTGAGCATGAGGGCGGGCAGGTCGTAGCGCTTTTTGGAGATCACGACCCCGGGCCCGGTGGCGAAGGTCTCGGCCAAGCCGCCCATGAGCCCGTCGGCGAGCCAGTCGCCGACCACCTGCACCTGGTAGGTGTCGTTCTCGGGGAAGGGGTTGAGGAAGCTGCCGCCGAGACCCGCGTCCTGCGCGCCAACAGGCGCCGTCCGCGCGAACAAGAGGACGGCGAGAAGGAAGGCAGTGAGAGCGGCGCGCATCATGTTGGCTCGACGTTTGCTCGCTGCTCGGCGCGCATGCCGGCGGACGCCCGAATCCATGGGCGACGCATGAGTATTTACCTCTGCGTCGCCCATGCACAAGGCGGAAACATGACCAGACCCGGCTGGGGAAGGGGGCGGCCGCGCTAAGCCGCCCGCTTCGCCTTCTTAACGCTTTTCAAGCGCACCGGAGCCTGCCGTGAGCGGGCCGCCTGCCACTTGAGCTCGTCGAGCTCGGAGCCGCGGTGGTGGGTCTTCACCAGCACGTCGCGCGCGCTGAACGCCTCGCGCAAGACCTCGATGCACTTGTGCGGCTGAGCGTTGCCGCACATGAACACATCGAGCGCAGCGTAGTCGGCTTCCGGCCAGCTATGGATGGAGATGTGACTTTCCGAGAGCACGGCCACACCGGACACGCCCCCGTTGGGCGTGAAGTGATGCAGATGGATGTGCAGCAGCGTTGCGCCTGCCACCTCCACGCATCGCTTCAAGGTGCGCTTGATGTGCTCTAGGTCATCGAGCCGTCGGGCGCCGAACAGGTCCACGATCAGGTGGGTTCCGGCGAACCGAACGCCATCGCGCTCGATGAAGAAGTCCTTCCTGTCTTCGTGCGCCACGTGCGCAGCTACACGATGATCTTCCTCTTGGGCGGTGCTTGAACGAGTCAAGTCCATCCCCAATTGGAAGAGGGTGTCATTAAAGGCCATATGACCCTCCCCAACCAGCAGATAGAGGTGACCCGTCCGCTCCTTACCTTTGGGGTTTTTGGAAAACCTCGACCTTAAGGGCAGGTGGACGAACGGAGAGGGGTCATATGAGGCACCTACCCCCCCTACGCAAGAAAAAATTTGCGCGCGGGGCAATTTTTTTTCAGCGCGAGGCGCGCAGCAAAAATCGAGCGCGGCCGCAAGAGCCGAAATTCCGATGCCCGCGGGCACGTGGAGAGCGTCACGCGGCGAGGTGCCCCACTACTTCCCGAATATCTTGTCGAGGAACTTTTCCGCTTTCGACGGCTCGCCGTTCTCGCCCTTCTTGAGCAGGTTGTCGATCGCCTCGCCGACGTCCTTGCCACCGAGCTTCTTGCCGATCTCCTTCACGGTGTTGCGGTTCTTCTCGCTGTTGAGCGCGCCTTCGAAGTCGGGCTCGATCTTCGGCGCGCTCCAGGCGCCAGTGATGTGCACAGGCACCTCGATGCCGGCGAGATCCTCCGCGCCACCCTCGCCTTCGGCGCTGGCGACGAGCGTCGGCTTCACCGTGTAGTCGAGGCTGCGCGCGGGCAGATCGATGGAGCCGGAGCCGGTGGCGCGTACAGCCGGGCCGGAGAGCTTCAGGTCCTCGTTGCGGGCGACGCCGTCGGTGATGAGGAAGCTTCCGGTGAGCGCTGTGAAGTCGGTCTTTTGCGATGGCGAGGTCTCGAAATCGGGGATGTTGCCGTCGCGCAGCTCGCGCAGGGCGCCGCCCAGGTTGAAGCCTGAAACCGCGCCGTTGCTGACGGCAAAGTCGCCCTTGCCGTTCAGGGACTGCACCAGCGCCTCCTCGCTGGCGCCGTGGCCCTTGATGGAAAGGTTGCCGTTGTAGTTGCCCGACAGCCAATCGATGCCGGCGGAGTCTTTGAGCAGCGGCTGGGCGGCGATGTTGGCGAGCGCGAAGTCGGCGGCAACGAGCGCCTCCTTGCCGGTGCCGTCGAGGGTGACGGCGCCGCTGCCGCGGCCCTTGTAGAGGCGGAAGTCGGGAAGCACCGTCTTGAGCACGCGATCCTTGAGCGTGAGCGAGACCTCCGAGGAATCGACCTGCATGCCGGCGTAGGTGAGCCCGGAGATCGAGAGCTTGGCGTCGGCATCGGCGAGGTCGAGGCCGGAGAGATCGAAGGGCTCGCCGCTCCACCCCTCGCGCTGCGTAAAGCCCTTCACTTTGGGCCCCGGCTGCTCGAGCAGGTCGTCGATGGAGCGCGGCCCGGACGGCGCCTGCGTAGGCGGCGCGGCCTCTGCCGGAGGCGCCGGAGCGGCCCGCTCGCCTTGCGCGCCGCGGGCGGAATAGCTGTCGAGGTTGAGGCCCGTGACCTTGAGGTCGGCCACCACGTGCGGGCGCTTGCCCGAGGTGATGAGGCCAACGGTGCCGGTCGCGGTGGCGCCATCCAGCGTGAGCTTGGTGTCGGAGAAGCGCCAGGAGTCCCCGCTTCCGGTCAGGTTGGCGGCGAGCGTGGCGGCGCCGAAGCCGGAGGAGCGCGGCAGCCGCGTGCCGAGCCATTCGGCAAGCGTGCGCACCGAGGCCGTGTCGCCGTTGAGGCTGCCTTCCGCGGCGATGTCCTTCTGCAGCGCGATGGTGCCGTCGTAGTGCACGTTGAGCGGCCGCCCCGAGACGTTGAGGGCAAGCTTCGCCGGGCGCGCCTGCACAAGATCGCCGAGCGAGGTGATCTTGGCGTCGAAGGCAATCTTCTCGCTCTGCGACAGCAAGCTGCCCTTGGCGTCGACAGGGCTCGCGAGCGAAGGCGCCGCGACGTCGGCGTCGATGGCGGTGACCTCGCGCTGGATGCCGGAGCGCTCGTCGCTATAGCGCAGGATTCCGTCCTCGATGCGCACGTCGCCGAGCGAGAGCTCGCCCACATCGAGGCGGCGGGCGCCGGCGTCACCCTCATTGGCGGCCACGCGGATCGGCGCGTCGGTGAGCGTGGTTGCGGCCTCTGCGTAGCGGACCGGCGCCGGGCTCCCGGCCATGTCCCAGCTCCGGCGCCCCTGCGCGTCGACGCGCAGGTTGAACACCGGCTTATGCAGCACCAGCCGATCGACGACGACCTCGCGGCGCACGAGCGGCCAGAAGTGAACGCCGACATCGAGGCTCTGCGCGGTGAGCAGCGGCTCGCCGCCCATCTCGGGGGGCGCCGACAGCGACACATCCTGCACGCGCATGCCGACGGATGGGAAGAACGTGAACGAGGCAGGGCCGGCGATCTTGAAGTCGCGGCCCGTCTCGGCCCGCACCTCGGCGACGACCTGATTGCGGATGAAATCGGTCGGCGGCGAGATCATCAGGAAGGTGAAAGTGGCGACGCCGAGCGCCAACAGGCCGATGCCGCCGTAGATCAGCCCAGTGAGAAGCAGGTTCGGCTGGGGCTCGGGCGTGGGGCGCTGCTGCGGCCGCGTGGGCCCCGCCGGGCGCCCGTCCGGGTAGCGGTTGCCCTCGAGGCGGACCGGTGGCCTGCCGCGCGGCGTTTGCTTCTCCATCGCTGAACCGGTGCTCCTGTTGCCGAGGGGCCATACGGCGGACGCCGCATGGCATACGGGCGCATTATGTCACCCTGGGGCCCAAGGCCAAAACCGCGCCGGCAGGAGGCCGCATTTACCTGCCACGGCGGGATTTCATGGCTGCCCCGCTATTTCTGGGTGGGGAGGCAATTAGCTGTTGATGAGGGGAGAATTGCCGCAGCTTGATGACACTTTTTTTCTAGTCAGAAAAGCGTTCAGCACCATAATCTTGCATCGCACACCGCATCGGTCGCACTACAGCGGGGAGGCGCCGCGATGCACTACTATGCTTACGAATTAGCGCACACGGTGATCTCGCCGCTGCGCATCGGCGCGCATGCCATCCGCACCGCGCTCGACTGGCCCATGAACCCGTTTACCAACACGCCGCTCGGCCGCCATCTCGCGGCGGCCTGCGAGGTGTTCGAGAACGTGACGCGCCGCTACGGCAAGCCGGAGTTCGGCATCAAGACGGCGCGCGTCGGCAATGTCGAGGTGCCGGTGCGCGAGCGCATCGTCACGGCGACGCCGTTCTGCCAGCTTGTGCATTTCGAGCGCGACGTGCGCGCTTTGGGGCGCCGCTACGATCCCAAGGTGCTGATCGTCGCGCCGCTGTCGGGCCACTACCCGACGCTGTTGCGCGGCACCGTCAAGGCGATGCTGCCCGAGCACGACGTCTACATCACCGATTGGGTCGATGCGCGCGAGATCCCGCTCGCCATGGGCCGCTTCGACCTCGACGACTTCATCGACCACGTCATCGACTTCATCCGCGCCATCGGGCCCGACACGCACGTGATGGGCGTCTGCCAGCCGGCGGTGCCGGTGCTCGCGGCCGTCGCGCACATGGCAAGCACGGACGACCCCTGCCAGCCGGCCTCGATGACGCTGATGGCGGGGCCGATCGACGCCCGCCGCAACCCCACCGCGGTCAACAAGCTCGCCGAGGCGCGCTCGCTCAACTGGTTCGAGCACAACGTGATCTCGACCGTGCCGCTGCCGCACGCCGGCTTCATGCGCCAGGTCTACCCGGGCTTCATGCAGCTCACGGGCTTCATGACCATGAACCTCGAGCGCCACATGAGCGCGCACGTGGAGCTGTTCAACAACCTCATCAAGGGCGACTGCGACTCGGTCAAGCAGCACCAGGACTTCTACGAGGAGTACCTGGCGGTCATGGATTTGACCGCCGAGTTCTACCTGCAAACGATCGAGACGGTGTTCCAGGAGCACGCGCTGCCCAGGGGCATGATGATGCACCGCGGCGTGCGCGTCGACTGCTCGGAGATCTTCGACACCGCGCTGATGACCATCGAGGGCGAGCGCGACGACGTGTGCGGGGCGGGTCAGACGCATGCGGCCCAGGAGCTGTGCTCCAGCATCTCCGACCACATGAAGGTCGAGTACACGCAGGAGGGCGTCGGTCACTACGGCGTGTTCAACGGCACCCGCTGGCGTACGGAGGTGCAGCCGCGCATCCGCGAGTTCATCCGCGCCGTCGAATACTCGCGCGGCGCCATCCCGCTCGACCGGCGCACGGCGCGCCGCTCCCAGCACGTCGAGCTCGCCGTCTCACCGGTTTGAGGCCGCGTTAGCCCGCCCTTAGCGTTGTTGTGGCACCCTTCTGCGCACTCGCCGCAGGAGGCCTCGATGATCCGCCGTCTCGCCGTTTGCGCCGCGCTGGCCGCGCTTTTGAGCCCCATCCAAGCCAGAGCCGCCGACGACGGCCTCGAGATCACGTACAACGACCACTGCCGCGAGTGCCACTCCTTCCTGAAGGACGACAACCGGCTGGGGCCGTCGCTCTACGGCGTTGTTGGCCGCAAGGCCGGCGTGCTCCCCGGCTATGCCTTCTCGCAGTCGCTAAAGGATTCCGGCGTGACCTGGGACGAGCCCACGCTCGACAAGTGGATTGCCGATCCCGACGCCGTGATCTCCGGCAACCAGATGAGCCCGCCCTACGGCGGCATCACGGACGCGGAGACGCGCAAGAAGATCATCGCATATTTGAAATCGATCTCGCCGCCGGATGCGGGCACCGCGCACTGGCGGCCTCAACGTGCAGCCCTGCCATAGCCCGCTCATATCTGCACGCAAATCCGATCAGCAGGCTTGGCGAAGGCGCAAGACTTCCCCATCTGAAAGCCGCTGCCGGCAGACTGCGGAGAACATAAGCCATGGCCAATTCGTCCAAGCCGTCCCTCGTCGTCGTCATTCCAACACCCATTTGGGCGGCGCTCATCCTTGCTGCACTCTATTTCGCCGGCGCGTTGCTCGACTGGCAAAGCGGGCCGCAATTCCGCGGTGCCGGAGTAGCGGTCATCGCCCTTGGGCTTGCCTTCTCGGCGTGGGGCGTGCTGACGTTTCGCGGCGCGGGCACCGAGGTGCAGCCGTCCTCGCCGACCAATAAGGCGCTCGTCACACACGGGCCTTACGCCTTGACGCGCAACCCCATGTACGTGGGCATGGTCACGATCACGCTCGGGGTTGCGCTTCTCGTCGGCGCGCCGCTCCTCTTTGCCGCGCCCGTGCTGCTCTTTCTTCTCGACAATTTCATCATCATCCCGTTCGAGGAGGCAAAGATGGAGCGGCAGTTCGGCGATGCGTTCCGCGCCTACAAGGCGAGAGTGCGCCGCTGGATTTGAAGGGCGAGGCGGCGGCTCCAAAATGCAGACGGCGGCCGGAGGCTCCGGCCGCCGTCTGAGATTCGCTTGCGAGACGACGTCAGATGATGTCGATCTCGGCCGGCAGGTAGGACGTGACCTCGAGGCCAACTTCCTGCTCGCGCACGGCGGGCTTGGTCCAAACCTTCATGGTGCTTTCCTCCGATTGGGCTCGAGCGGACATCGCTCGGCCTGGCGCGTGTTATATGGGGTCCGCGTCAATAAGCGCCAATCGCATTTTCTTGCCGTTCACATAAGCGTGTCTGATGGCGGGCGCACCACTCCTCCGTCATCCCCGCGTAGGCGGGGACCCAGCCAGCATTCCGCAGTGCACTCGCCCGCGGCACGTTAGCTACCTTGTCGAAAGTGGCAGAGACCAACCCCTCGTGCGAGGTGTTTTGGGTTCCCGCCTTCGCGGGAATGACACCAAAGAGGATCACCTGCGCGTCCTGCTCCGCTTCAGCGGGTTCTTGTTGCGCTCCGCGACTGAAACCGGGTCTGTCGAGTAGCCGCCCTCAAATGCGGCCAGCTCCTCGGGCAGCTCGTCGAACAAGCTCTCCGGCAGGACGAACTCGCCTGTGTGGGCCCCGCAGACGCGCTTGCGATCCTCCTGCTTCTTCATTGTCATGCCCGTTCAGTGCGCGGCTTCCCAGTTGTCCGCCGCCTTGGCGTCGACGTGGATCGGCACCTTCAGCGCCACCGCCGGCAGTGCGGCCCCCTCCATCACTTTCGTCACCGTCTTCAGGGTCTTCTCGACCTCGGCCTCTGCGACCTCGAACACGAGCTCGTCGTGCACCTGCAGCAGCATGCGTGCCGACTTCAAGCCGGCGGCGGTGAGCGCGTGCGGCATGCGGATCATGGCGCGGCGGATGATGTCGGCCGCCGAGCCCTGGATCGGCGCGTTGATCGCCGCGCGCTCGAGGTTGCCGCGCACGCTCGGGTTCTTGGTGTTGATCTCGGGGTAGTGGATGCGCCGCCCGAAGATGGTCTCCACGTAGCCGCGCTCGTGCGCGCGCTTCTTCGTGCCCTCCATGTAGTCGCGGATGCCCGGGAAGCGCTCGAAGTAGGTCTTGATGTAAGCGCCCGCCTCGTCCTTCCCGATGCCGAGCTGGTTGGCGAGGCCGAACGCCGAGATGCCGTAGATGATGCCGAAGTTGATGGCCTTGGCGCGGCGGCGCACCTCGGCCGGCATGCCCGCGATCGGCACGTCGAACATTTCGGATGCCGTCATGGCGTGGATGTCGAGGCCGTCGGCGAAGGCCTGCCTCAGCTGCGGGATGTCGGCGATGTGGGCGAGCACCCTGAGCTCGATCTGGCTGTAGTCGGCGGAGACGAGCTTCTTGCCTTTGTCCGCGATGAAGGAGGTGCGGATGGCGCGGCCCTCCTTGGTGCGGATGGGGATGTTCTGCAGATTGGGCTCGGAGGAGGCGAGCCGGCCCGTGGTGGTGGCGCCGAGCGCGTAGCAGGTGTGGATGCGCCCGGTGTTGGCGTCGACGTAGCCGGGGAGCGCGTCCGTGTAGGTCGAGCGCAGCTTGGTCAACTGGCGCCATTCGAGCATGGTGTTGATGAGCTTGCGCGCGTCCTCGGGCAGCTCCTCGTTGGCGGCGAGATCGTCGAGCAGGCCTGCCCGCGTCTCCCACTGCCCCGTCTTGGTGCGCTTGCCGCCCGGCAACTGCAGGCGGTCGAACAGCAATTCGCCGAGCTGGCGCGGGCTGCCCAAGTTGAACTTGTGGCCGACGAGGCGGTTCACCTCCTCCTCGAGCCGCGCCACTCCTTGTGCGAACGTGCTCGACAGCTTCGACAGGATGGCGGCGTCGACGTTGATGCCGGTGCGCTCCATGTCGGCGATGACGGGGAGCAGCGGCCGCTCGAGCGTCTCGTAGACGGTCGCCACCCGCTCCGCCACGAGGCGCGCCTTCAACACCATCCATAGCCTCAGCGTCACGTCGGCGTCTTCCGCCGCGTACTCGGTGGCCTTGTCGAGCGGAAGCTGCGCGAAGGTGCGCTCCGACTTCTTCTTGCCCGGCGCGTGCGCCATCACCTGCTCGAAGGAGATGCAGGCATGGCCCAGGTGGCGCATGGCGAGGTCGTCCATGCCGTGGCTGCCCTTGCCGACGTCGAGCGCGTAGGACATCAGCATGGTGTCGTCGAAGGAGGCGATGCGGATGCCGTGCTGGGCGAGCACGTTGAAATCGAACTTGAGGTTCTGCCCGATCTTCAAAATCGAGGGGTCCTCGAGCATCGGCTTCAAGAGATCGAGCGCTGCGCGCAGCGGCACCTGCGGCAGCGAATGGCCGCCGAAATCGAGCTCGGTGGCGGCACGGCGGTGGGAAAGCGGCACGTAGGCGGCCTTGCCCGGCGCGGTGGCGAGCGAGAAGCCGACGAGCTCGGCCTTCATCGGATCGATGTCGGTCGTCTCGGTGTCGAAGGCGACGCGGCCCGCGGCACGCGCATCCGCGATCCAGGCGGCGAGCCGCTCGGCCGTGGTGACGGTCTCGTACTTCGAGCGGTCGAAGGGAGCTTTCGCCGCGGCAAGCGCGATGAGCGCGGCAGCGCCGGGGGTCTCGGCCGCGGCGGCCTGAGGCTTCGCGGCCTTCGCTCCGGGCTCCGGCTTGTGTTCCTTCGCGGCCGGGCTCGCAGCGGTCGCGGCCGATGCGGGCGGGGGAGGCTCGGCGCCCAGCGCTTCCGAGATGCGCCGGGTGAGCGTGTTGAACTCCATGAGGCGCAGGAAGCCCAGCAGCGCCTCGGGCTCGGGATCGTGCACGCCGAGCGCCTCGACCGGCACGTCGATGTCGACGTCGCTCTTCAAGCGCACGAGCTCGCGCGACAGCCGCGCCTGGTCGGCGAACTCGATGAGCTTCTCGCGGCGCTTGGGCTGCTTGATCTCCGAGGCGTGCTCCAAGAGCGTATCGAGGTTGTCGTATTCCTTGATCAGCTCGGCCGCCGTCTTGACGCCGATGCCAGGGACGCCCGGCACGTTGTCGGTGGAATCGCCCGCGAGCGCCTGCACGTCCACGACCTTGTCGGGGGGCACGCCGAACTTCTCCATCACCTCCTCGCGCCCGAGCTTCTTGGACTTCACGGCATCGAGCATGACGACGCCGGGGCGCACGAGCTGCATCAGGTCCTTGTCGGAGGAGACGATGGTGACGTCGCCGCCCAAATCGACCACGTGGCGCACATAGGTGGCGATGAGGTCGTCGGCCTCATAGCCCTCCTGCTCGACGCAGGCGACGTTGAAGGCCTTGACCGCGTCGCGGATCAAGGGGAACTGGGGGACGAGCTCCTCCGGCGGCGGCGGACGGTGCGCCTTGTACTCCTTGTAGATCTCGTTGCGGAAGTTCTCGCGGCCGGCATCGAACACCACCGCGATGTGCGTGGGCGCCTCCGACGCCTTCGATTCGCGCAAGAGCTTCCACAGCATCGCGCAGAACCCGTGCACGGCGCCGACCGGCGTGCCGTCCGACGGCCGCGTCAGCGGCGGGAGCGCGTGGAAGGCGCGGAAGATGTAGCCCGAGCCGTCGACGAGATAGACGTGGCTGCCCTTGACGATGGGCGTCGCCTCGCCGGCGGGGACGGTGGAGGTCGAGGCTTTCTTGGGCTTGGGGGAGACTTTGGCGTGGCTCATGCGCCGGGAATATAGGGATTCCCGCCGCCCGGGTCAGCCCTCTCGGCGCTCCTTCGCCTAGGCGGCGAGCGGCTGCGGCGCCGCAACGGCCTTCGCGCGCTGGCGCTCGAATTTCAGCCCCTCCGGCCGCTCGTAGAGGAAGCGAGCCCAGGTGTTGCGCAGACCCGCGTGGAACGCGAGCGGCACCGCGCCACCAGGGTCACGAGCAGCGACACGGCGCCGATGTTGGAGATGAGCCCGCTTTTCAACAGGAGAATGCGCGTTGCCGCCATCGGCAGCACGAAGGAGACGTAGAGCACGATGGAATTGCGGCCCGCATAACGCAGGTAGCCCGCCCAGTTCATGCGCGATAAGAGCGACGCCGCGGTGACGACCGCCATGGCGCCGATGAGCCCACCGCGATGCGCACGCCCGGCACGTCGGCGACCTTGGCGTAGCCGGCAACGGGGGATTCCGCGAAGGCGATGGTGGCGTTGAAGGAGAACCAGCCGCTGAGGCCGATGGCGGCCTCGGCCATGTGCTCGCGCGCCCAGGCGGCGAGCTTGAACGCGTGCGGCGCCAAGAGGTAGCCGGTGAGGAAGAACACGTAGTAGCGCGCGCCGTAGTCGTCGACGGCCTCCCAGCCGGTGTGCGGCGGGAACGTCTGCATGGCCGCGGCGGCGAGCCACAGCGCCCAGCCCGGGATGCCGAGCGAGCGGGCGAGCTTCGTCGCCAGGAAGAACAGCGGCAAGACGTAGATGAACCACAGGTTGGGGTTGGGCGAGACGAGCGCGTCGGCGAACGATGCCGCCCACGCGTAAGGATCGGTGCCGAGCTCGGCGCCGTGCTTCACCACCGTCAGGATCACGAGCCACAAGAGATAGAAATAGCCGAAGTGCACGAGCTTGCGGTCGAGATAGGTGCGCCAGTCGCGGTCGATGAGGCGGAACAGGAAGAGCCCCGACAAGAGGAAGAAATCGGGCATGCGGAACGGGCGCGCGAAGGCGACGATTGAGTGCATGAAGCCTTCCCCGCCCATGGCCTCGCCGGTGCCCAAGGTCGAATGCATCATGACGACGAGCGTGATGCAGATGCCCTTGGCATAGTCGAACCAGATGACGCGGTCCTCGGCCGGCCGCGCCGGAGGGGCGCGCAGGCGCCCGCGCAGCGCAAGCCACGCCTCAGGCTGGGACACGGCGGCGGTGGCCGTCGCAGTTTGGGACACGGGGGGCGTCTTAGCGGGCATTGGCGCGGCACTTTTTTGCTGATGCTGCCGCGAGCCCCGCAAGAGCAGGACCAATTGCGTGTGCACAACGCCGCCGGCCGCGGCGACGCGGCGAGCTGCTGGCCGTTTGCGGGGTTAACGGGGATGAGGTATCAAGGGCGCCGCAAATCAGCACCCATAGCTCAGCTGGATAGAGCGTTGCCCTCCGAAGGCAAAGGTCAGAGGTTCGAATCCTCTTGGGTGCGCCACTTCACCATAAGGGATTCGAACTCCATCGTTCCGGCAACTTAAATTGCCGGCTCCACGCGATCATGTTGATCTCGCCCGAGCAAGCGTCACCAGTAGAAACGACGAGCCAGTCTGAAGCGTACAGATTGGTTAGTGGATGGCGCGCTCACTCGCACAGTGGAGGGGACTATTGGCCGGTATTCAAATTCAGATCTACGAGGGTAGCAGGCGTAACTTGCTGTCATTGTTTCGCTTAGCAGACGAGTCGGAAAGTCAAATCCTTAGCTACTATGAGATGGGAAGCGTTCTGGTGGCGCGTGACCGAGATTTTGTTGTCGGCATGGCTCACATTGTGGAAGACGCTGACGTATTCGAAATAGTCAGCCTTGCAGTTATTTTGGAGCGTCGGGGAGAAGGCATCGGTAGACAACTGGTCGAAGAAGCGGTGACCTACTGTCGCTTGAACAACGCTGTGCGGCTCGTGGTTTGCACCGGATCATGGGAAACAGACAACATCATCTTTTACCTGAGACGAGGCTTTCGCATCTTCAATGTAGCGCGGGACTACTTCACGTCACAAAGGGGCTACACGCAAACAGTCCGCGATCAAGTCCAATTCGAGATGCTATTGTGATGGCCGAAATTGGTTCGACTGGGACATGATTTGGTCTGCGTGGACGCGTCCCGTCAGCAAATAGCCCAAGTCAGACGTGTATGGAGCTACTACCCGGCATGCGGCAAAAGGGAACCCCGCCGCGAGTCACTCCGGCAGGGTTCCGAGCTGTCATGCGTTTGCAGCTTGCATCACTTCTTGATGGTGCACTTGCTGGTCTTATCGTCCCACGTGCCTTTGGCTTTCTCGCAGTCGGCCTTCGTCTTCGGCTCGTCGGCGGCAAATACGGGAGCTGCTGTGGCGAGCAGAATGCCCGAGATGATCGCGACGCTTAGTATCCTGCCATACATGGCTATCCTCCTTGGTTTCTACTTGGGTCTTCGTGCAAGTCGATCGAGGCGGAAGCCTCGTTTCTTGACGGCGGCGCGTCGGCGCTTGCGTCTTGGTTGGCTGGGGCCTCAGAGACAAATCTCGGAAGCCGCAACGCACGCGCCCTTATTGGCCAACCAGTCAAAGCAACACTTCTGGCCGGCCTTGCATCTCCACGTGATCCTCTTGCCCTCCATGTTCTTCACAGCGCACCGGGAGCCCTTTGCCAGCGCATCCGTGCTCGACGCAATCGGCGCAACGAGGAAAGCAAGTGCAAGCGCGACCCCAATCACCATGCAGCTTTTCATAGCCACCTCCTACAATCGGCGTTCACTCACCCGCTCTCCAAAGATTATACCCGAGCTCCTCGGCTCGCGCGCCACGCAATAGCAACTCATCGACCGCGTTGAGCATATGAGATGGCCAATGTGGGCCTACGAGCCGGCGTTGCCATGCCGATGCGCGGGCTCTCATGGCAGGATGAGACTGCCGAAGATAATCATCCCAACCGCGATAAGGACGATCGCTATGGGGGTCGCGACAAGGATGAGCGCCATAGCGGTGCTGTGGCCGACGGGAGCGCGAAGTGTCTGAGACATTTTGAGGCCTCCTCCAATCTCGGAGTGCCCCTCCGAACGAATTATAGCACAGGTGGACGCTGGCAAGTGTGCGGCCGGGACAATTGCGGCCCGGTCAGCCCACTGTCTGGCCTAGTGCAGCGGGGTACAGCGGGCCGGGAACCTTCTTTCGACGTCACTGTTTTGGCGGTCAGAAACCCAAAAAAGGGAGGTGCCAATGGTCGTCACCCATGACCCGCGGCCTCCTTACCGGGAGGCCCCCCGCGACGCGTACCTACCACCATCGCGAAACATGCTCGACACTGCTTCGGCATTCTGGATGGTGGTGGCTGCGGCCCTTGCTGCGGTGCTTCTGATCTGGCTGGTCTCATCCATGCTGGTTCCGTCGCGAGTGCCTACGGCTTTGGACGCGATGCCTTCGGAAGAAACGCAGCCCATAACACCGCCTGCGCCCATGCCGGCGACAAGGCCCGCGCCAACCCAGTAGCGGAACCGGAACCGAGCCCCGGCGCCCCCGTTTGGCCGAGCGAGCCCCTGCTCGACGACCCCCGCTCGAGCAGTGGGCGAGAGGGCGCCTGGTGCAGGGCCGGGCGTCCTCGCTGCCGCAATGGGACCGCAGGCAACTTGAGCGCCGCCGGCCGAGTCTGAACGGTCAAAGAACCCTCGGCAGCCAGCCCTTCCAAGCCACACGTTGAACGGGTGCACTAGCCCCGCGCCGCGCTGGCCGCTCGCCAGGGTTTCCTTTCTCGAGGAATCGGAAGAAATAGTCCGGGGCCAAACCTTGCTTCACAAGCGTTTTGTAGGCTAACGCGAATACGCTGAACGGATCCGCAAGGAGGAAAGCGGCGAGATGCGGAACGCGATCGGAGCCATGGCGCTTGCCGCCGCGGTCGTCGTGGTGGCGCTCGTTGCCCGTTATGGCTACGTGAGCGCCGATGCGCCCAAGGATGCGGCGCTCGCGGCGCTGTCCTTTGCCGCGGTCGCGCTCGCGGGCCTGCTCGGTCCCGCCGCGGCGCTGCATCTCTTCTGGTCGACGTCCCGCCTCGGCAAGCTCTTTGGCGCGCTCCTCGCCGTGCTCGCTTGCGCCGCCTTGCTCGCAACCATCGGCAATTCGCTAGGGGCCATCGCCAAGCACGCCGAGCGCGTCAAGGTGGCCGAGGTGCGCAATGGAGATGAGGCGGTGCTCGCGCGGATCCTCGCGGAGCGTGCCGCGCTGCACTTCACGCCGGCAACCGATGCCGCCGTAGCCGCGGCGCGCGAAGCCATGCTCGCCGCCGACGCCACGCGGCGCACCGAGTGCGATGGGCGCGGAAAGCACTGCGAGGAGGCCGCCGCCGATCTCGCGACCAAGCGCGACGCCTTCGCGGCCCTGCTCAAGGACAAGGCCGCCACCGGGCGCGCCGACAAGCTCGACGCGGAAGCGGCGAGCGTCCGCGCGCGCCTCAACGCCCCGCCTCCGCCGCCGCCGGAGAAGCCCAAGGCCTCACCGCTCGAGGCCTTCGTCAAATGGCCCGACGCCGGCGCTGTCACACAGAACCGCATCGCCGCGGTCGCGGGCGGCGAGCTCCTGATCGCCCTTCTGCTGCTCGGCTGGGTATGGCGGCGCGTGCGGCCGAGCACCACCGAGGCCATCCACGAGGCCATTCGCGGACTGCCGAAAGGCGGCCGCGTCGCGGATCGCCCGAGCAAACGCGAGCCAGCCGCCAGCGGCGACCTCGCCATATTCGTGCAGGATTGCATGCGGCGCGCCGGAGGCGAGAGCGTGGAGCTGCGCGCGCTCTACTCGCGCTTCCTCGAATGGTGCGACGCGCAGCAGCTCGTCCCGTTGCCGCCTAAGAAGTTCTCCGAGGCGTTCGTCAAGCGCTGTGCGGAGGCCGACATCGACGTGCGCTGCGAGGGAGCGGAGGTGGTCTTTCTCGACGTGAAGCTCGCGCCCGCTGAATATTGGCACCGCTAGGCGCGTGGGATCCTCACGCCGCCTCAGTTGTGCTTCCTGCCGTTATAGGCCTTGATTTCGGGCTGCGTGACCTCTCCCGACGCGACCAACTCCTTGAGGCAACCCTGCGAGAGCTTATCTTGCATGGTGCGCATGCACGTGCGCAGGCCCTCGCTGCCGAGCTCGTGGGCGCTGCAGTAAGCGAAGTATTCCGCGCGACAGGCGTCCTTCAGGCGCTGCGTGATGACGGCGTGGGCATTCGTCGCAGTGGCAGCCATCGCGGCGGCCAGGAAGAACAAGCCGAGCAGGTAGCGGTCCATGTGGGACATTGCGTTCCTCCATCCAAACCGGAGGTCTAAACAGTCTCGCCGGGGTCCTGGTTCCCGCGCGACGGATAAATTGCAACTAAGCGTCGACGGCATACTGGTAGAGCCAGGTTTCCGTCAGCGTCTGATCGCCGAGCTTCAAGTAGCAGCGCAGATCGCTGGTCTTGCCTCCCCCGACCGACAAATCGAACAAGGAGCGCCACTTCTCGGTGCCGACGACCTTGACGACGTAGGCATTGCTGACGGTGCCGTGCGAAGCGCTCACCACGGGCGTCACGTCGAAGCGCGGCGCCATGCCGGTCAGCGGTCCGCCTTCCCAGTCGATCACGAACTTGCGCCTGTGCGGGTCGTAGTGGGCCTCGGCGCCCGGGATGCCGTCGATGCCCGTACGCGTGGCGACGGCGCGCGCTAAGGCCCCCGGCTGCGGCTCGTCGTTGCGGAAGAACTGCCGGTAGGCGAAGGCGAGGCTGTCGCCCGCTTTGACCGGCGCCTTCGGCGTCCAATAGGCGACGATATTGTCGTGCACCTCATCGCCGGTCGGGATCTCGACGAGCTGCACCGCGCCTTCGCCCCAGTTGCCGACGGGCTCCACCCAGAGGCTCGGGCGCCGGTTGTAGAAGGCGCCGTCGTCCTCGTAGTCCGCGAACGTGCGGTCGCGCTGCATGAGCCCGAAGCCCTTCGGGTTCACGTCGAGGAAGGAGTTCGTGTGCACCGACGGCGGATTGATGAGCGGGCGCCAGATGCGCTCACCGTTCCCGGTATAGAGCGCGAGCCCGTCGCTGTCGTGGATCTCCGGGCGCCAATCGGCGCTGTAGCGGCGGTCGCCCTTCGCGTACCAATACATGCTGGTGAGCGGTGCGACGCCGAGCCGGTCGATGTCCTTGCGCGCGAACAGCTCGGCGGTGACGCTGATGGCGGCGCCGCGGTCCTTCGCCGCCTCGAACTTGTAGGCGCCCGCGAGGCTCGGGCCGTCGAGGAGCGCGTAGATGGTCACCGCCGGCTCATTGCCCTTCTGCTCGAGCCAGAACTCGACGAAGCGCGGAAACTCCTCGTCGATTGCCGTGTTGACGGCGATGCCGCGGGCGGAGGCGCCGTACTGGTCCTCCTCGCCTGAGCTGCGGAAGTAGCTCGCCCCCTGGAAGGCGAGCCAGTCGGTATCCGCGCGAGGCCCGTTCATCACGCGAAATCCGCAGAAGCCGAGATCGGCGGGCAGCGAGGCCTTCAGCGCGGCATCACCGTAGTCGAAGTCCTCGCGGGAATAGAGCACCTCGCGCGCCATGCCGCCGGACACGACGTTGATCCTGACCGGAAGGCCGTTGAACTTGTCGAGGTGGAACATGCGGATCGGCAGGGCGTGGGCATCGCCCGCCCAGAGGCCACGCTCAGGGCGAAACTTGATCTTCTGCACCGCATCGAAGTCGATCGTCTTGACGACCTCAGGCGCCGGCGGCGTCTCCGGCACGAACGGCGCCGCCGCGAGCTCCTTTGCCTTCTGGCGCAGCCGGTCGAAGTCGAAGGGCCGCGGATTGCCGTAGCGCGAGGGGACCGGCACCGTTTGCGAGGCACGCGCCAAGGGCGGCAGCGGGCCGAGGGCCAGCAAGGCGCCGGTGGACAAAAGCTGTCGGCGGGTGAGCGCAGGCGGCATCTGAGGACTGCAAGGCAAGCTGAATAGCGGCGGGACATTAGCCACGTCCGCGAGAATCCGCCACCGTTTGCGGGTCTTCTGCCGCCGCGGCCCGCGCGGCCCTGCCTTTGCCGCGAAGCTCGGCTAGCTAGCCCTGGCCATGACGACGCCTGAGGACGCGACGGTTAACCATCGAGACGGCGGGGTGCGGCAAGCGCTGCACCGCCTCGTCACGGCGATGCCGCTTTTGCAGAGGGGAATGCGCCGCAAGGCCAAGAGATTCGCCGGGGACTTGCGCGATCGCGCGCGCGCCTCGGCCGCACATGCAGGGGGGTTGCGACAGGTGAAACTCAACCTCGGCAGCGAGTGGTGGGACGCGTTCTTCAAGATGCTGTCCATCGTGCTCGTGCCGCTCACGGTCGCCGGCATGGGCTGGTACTGGACCCGCTGGCAGCAGAACGTGAACGACCTCAAAGGCATGATCGATCTCGTCACCGATGCTTCGCCCGAGAAGCAGAAGTACGGTATCGCCATGTTCGAGTACCTCGCCAAGAACGGCAAGGTGCCGGTGGAGTTCCTCGCCGCGCAGATCGACTACGCGACGACGGCGCAGAACAAAGAGCTGCTGCCCATGCTCGAGGTCGCGATCCAGAACGCGTCCAAGGAGAACCCCGAGGTGGCGGAAGCATACCGGGTGGCGCTGGAGCGGCGCCCGGCGCGCATCTTCATCCACGTGCCGGACGATGAGTCCTACAATTGCCTCGTGCGCGTGCGCGAGGCGTTCAAGGACGCCGACAAGGCGCAGATCATCTTTCCGGGCGTGCGCAAGTTCCCGGGCTACGCCGGCTCCAACCAGGAGCTGCGCTTCTTCCACGCCGAGGACAAGGACCGCGCGACGCAGATCGTGGGGCTCTTCGGTTCGCTCGGAATCGAGCTCGCCATCAAGGACATCTCGGGCACCGAGTGGGCGCGCACCAACGCGCCCAACAGCTACGAGCTCTGGTACAACGGCAAGCCCATACCGAGGATCTGCACGCAGGCCGCCGACATCACGGGCAGCCCGTTCTAGTTTCGCCGACGAAGTGCACATCGCCATGTCATCCTCGGCTTTATGCCGAGGATCCAACGATCCGCGAGTTCCTTCAGCTCGAGTCGTTCGCGACGCAAGCGAGGCGCGCGCCAAACCCTGGATCCTCGGGACAAGCCCGAGGATGACAGGTGGGCAGGCTGGAGTGTGTTCCTATCTCTTGCCGACATAACTGGCAGCCCGTTCTAGACCAGCTCCTCCCCCGAGAAGTGGGCGCAACGCGCACGAGCCCTCCGTCATTCCCGCGAAGGCGGGAACCCAGACAAGTGTCGGCAAGCCCCACGGTCGACGCATAGATTGGGAGGTGTCCTGGGTCCCCGCCTTCGCGGGGATGACGCTGCTCAAGCGCCGACCGCGCGGCGCTCGGCGAGAAACGCCCGCAAACCAGCCTCGCCGCGCGGCGTCGTCCAGCGATGGTTCCAGGCGAAAGCAGGTCGCAGCAGGGGCGCAAGCAGGCGCAGGATCGGCCGCTCGACCGTCACCTCCCAGGTGAGATTGGCGCGCGTGCCGCCCCGCATGGGCGACAGCTCCGCGCGCCAGCGCCCGTCGAAACGTCATCACGGCGACGAGCCGGTCCGGCACCAGCTCCACCGCCTCGATGATGAAATTGAGCCGGTAGGGCAGAAACCCGCGTGCCTTCGCGCGAACGCGCGCGCCGACGCGCGGCTCCTCGCCGGGGTCGAGCTTCTCCGCCTCGAGATAGACGCCGCGCCACCACTGCGGCAGCAGCTCTCCGCGCGCGAGCACGTCCCACACCTCGTGCGGCGAGGCGCCGGGAAGGCTCCAGCTCTCGTCGAAGCGGAAGACGTTGCTCGCCATGGTCTGTCGGCTCCCTCTCGTCGGCCGCCAACATGGGCAAGGCGGCGGCTCAGGGGTTATACGCGCCTCCACGCCGGCGGTTTCAGCCGGCGAAGCCCCGAAGTGCTGCCAAGCAGCGCGCGTATCCGTGCGGGGGTGAGGTCTACTTCAAACGCCGAAAGCGGCTGAATTGGAATCGTTGGATCGTTCCCATCGGCGTCCGATGGACATGATCGCGGCTCTCGACCGGCTCGAACGATGGACCCAACATTCGACCGAGCGAGGCAGCGTCGTGGCGCATGACGGGCAGTCCGCTGCAACGCTCAGGACCGTCCAAGGCGAACGTCCCGATGATGACGTGCCCGCCGGGGCGCACGGCTCTCAAGACACGCTCGCTATGGGCGGCGCGATCCTTCTCATCGGTCAAGAAATGAAAAGTCGCACGATCGTGCCACACATCGTACGTTTGGGACGGCTCCCACGTGGTGACGTCCGCGACCGCCCATTTCGCCTTCGCGCTTCGCGCACCCAACCTGGCCTTGGATCTTTCGAGCGCCTCGCCGGAGAGATCGAGGACGGTGACGGCCCCAAATCCTTCCTCCAAGAGTGCATCGACCAGCCGCGACGCCCCGCCGCCGATATCGATGATCGATGCATCGGCCGTGACCCCCGTGGCATGAATGAGATCGAGGGAGATGGCCGGGCTTTCTTCAAACCAGCTTACACCGCCCTCGCCCTTGGCCCGGTAGGCCTTGTCCCAATGGGTTTGCAGGTCCGATTCGCTTACGGCTCTTTTCCTTGTCGGCGCTTCCATGCACGGGCACATGGTGATCCTTAGGAGCTTCTACTAGGTGCCACGCGCCGTCCGGCATCCCGCCCGATAACGAATCATAGCGAACTCGGGCGCCGTACCTGGATTTCATGCAGGGGTCCTGCGCGCTGAGAACCGGCTTCTGAGGGGGCTCAGCCGGCCTCGCGGACGCGGTGCAAATCTTCCGGAGCGGCGGCGAAGAACGCGAGTGCCGAGCCCTGCTGCGCCTTCGCGCGATACATGGCCAGGTCGGCGTTGTGCAGGATCGCCTCCGGGGTCGTGCCGTCGTCGGGAAGAATGGTGGCCCCGATGGCGACGCCGAGATCGTGCAGGTGCCCTTCCGCGGAGATGCCGTTGACGAGGGTATCCATGAAGCGATAGCCGATGGCGACCGCCGCCTTCCTGTCGACGTCATAGGAGAGCACGGCGAACTCGTCGCCGCCGAGGCGGGTCAAGAGGTCCGTCGGGCGCGCAACGTGGCGAAACCGCTCGGCGACCACCTGCAGAACGTGATCGCCCACGCTGTGGCCGCAGACATCGTTGACGCGCTTGAAGCCGTTGAGATCGAGGATGAAGAGCGCGTGGCGGCGATCGCCGCCGGAATTGCATGAGGCCACGGCGGTCTCGAGCGCCTCCAGCAGCGCGCGCCGATTGGGGAGCCGCGTCAGCGGGTCCTGCATGGCGAGCTCGCGCAGCTTGCGCAATTCGCCGGCAAGCTCGGAGGCGCCGAGCTGGTCCAGGCGATGCTCGGCCAGCCTGCGGGCGACGAACGTATAGAGGCAGACGATGAAGAGGACGACGAGGAGCACCGTCTCCGGCGGCGAGATCTCGCGCCGCGGATCGGCCAGCGACGTCAGGAACGCGAAGAGATCGTAGCGCCACGCCACGAGCACGGCGAAGGCCATGAAGCTCGAAAGCAGCGCGGCGTCGCGCAGGCTCGACCAGGGATGCCTGACGATCGTCCGGCCCAGCGTCTTCGCCATGGTAAAGTTCACGGTCCTCACCCCCTCCCAGGGAGTGAGGAGGCTAGCGGGGCGCCCTTCAGGAACGGTAAATCCGAAGGATCGCCGCGCTTTGTCTTTGTACTGTACATCTTTCGTTAGTGAACGGCGGCGGGACGCCAGCCGGCGGCCAACGCCTCGGCTTCCGTGCAGAACCAGCGCTTGCCCTTGGCCTCGTCCATTTTGATCCGGCCGTACCAGGGGCTCCACGGCATGTGGTAGATGCGCCCGTGCGCGGTCACGTTGCCCTTGATGGCGCAGCCGTTGGGCGCCGTCTGCTCGGCGCCGGCCCAGCGGTGCGCGCGAAACTCCCACGCCGGCTCCGCCTTGCCTTGCCAGATGCCGACGCGGAGCGCGCGCGCCTCCGCTTCCTGCTGCACGTAGCTCGACGAGTATTTGACGAACGCCCAGGCGTAGCCTTGGCGCACCATCTCCGCGTTGATGTCGCGCCCCGCGACGAAGCAGATGCCGAGCGTGCGCCCGTACTTGTCGAGGCCGCGGCTCTCGCAGGTGACGGGCGCACCGCCGATCAGCGTCTCGAGCGCCGCGGCCGCCGCCGTGCCGCAGGGCCACGTGCCGATGAGCGCGCGCCCGCACGTCTGCGCGAGCTCCGGCGCGTCGATGCCTTCGAGCCGCACGTGGCGCCCGGCGACCTCGATGGTGTCGCCGTCGATCACGCGGGCGGGGCCCGTCAGCGAGTCTGGAGGAGGGCTGCGGTCAGCGGCCGAGTGGCGCGCGGAGAGCAGCATGAGCGGGATGAGAGCGAGAACGCCGACCAGCGCGGACGCCACTGAACGACGCGAGTACCAACGGGGATATGCACACATGCCCGCGAATCCGACTGATTCGCGTGGCGCAACCTAGGCTGAACTGTGTCGGGTGGTTGCAACTTTAAAGGAGTCCGCAGCATTCCGCCGTGGGCCGAGCCGTCAGATCCGTTAGATACAAAAGAGCGAAATTGTATCTAGCGCCGGCTCAAGACCGCGCACGGGCAATCCGCGGATGCCGATGGCGACGCGAGCGAGATTGCGATCGGTGCGCGGCGTCGAGATCGTCTTGAGAAGTGATTGAGATCGCGCGGATTGCGCGCGCGCTCAGCGGCGGCGCATGCCGCCGGCGCCGGCGCGCGGCGGCGATGCCGGCCCGGGTCCCGAGCGCACGTCCTTGTGGCGGAAGTTGATGCGGCCCTTGGTGAGATCGTAGGGCGTCATCTCGATGGTCACGCGATCGCCGGCGAGGATGCGGATGCGGTTCTTCTTCATGCGGCCCGACGTGTAGGCGACGACCTCGTGCCCGTTGTCGAGCTTCACGCGGCAGCGCGCGTCGGGAAGCACTTCCGCGACCACGCCCTCGAACTCCAGCATCTCTTCCTTCGCCATCAAGTCTCCTGTGCGACCGCACGCTGCCGCTTCTGCGGCGCCGACATCGTTGCCCTCATAATGGTAGGGGAGCAGACGAGGCTGCTCCCCTTAAGGCGGAAATGCTCCGCGGTTCTTAGAGAGGGCGCAGGTTGACCGCCGCGACCTTGCCGTTGCGGCCGGTCTCGGTCTCGTACCCGATCTTCTGTCCCTCGCGCAGCGTCGATAGACCGGCGCGCTCGACAGCGGAGATGTGCACGAAAACGTCGTTGCCACCCTCATCCGGCTGGATGAAGCCGTAGCCCTTCTGGCCGTTGAACCACTTCACAGTGCCGTTTGCCATCCAATGCCTCCAAAGCAATAAGGCAATCCCCTCCGACGGATGACGGAGGACATCAAATCGCGCGATGGAGACGTCCAGTTTCGACGCGTACGCGCCGCCGTATCGTGAACCAAGGCGTGTTCGATCGGCCCTATATGGACCGGGGAAGGGCGAAAGGCAAGGCGCCGCAGGTCCTGCTCGATCACGTCTCGCGGCGCTTACGAGGGTTACAACGTGACCGCCGAAGGCCCGGAATCTCGGGCCTTGTGCGCGCGTAAGGCGGCCCCAGAGCATATGATCGAGGATCAGCAACAATCCGCAATACGCGCGATTGTGGCGAGGTTGGAGCGACAAGGCTTCAAGCTTACAACCACATATACGCCAGAGGCGCCGAGCTAGGCCCGGCGCCTCCAGCTGCAGTTCAGCGCGCTGCTACTGACGATAGATCGTGGCGTAGCCGTTGCTGTAGTCCGCGTTGCCGTAAGAGCCGCCGTACGAGCGGCTCGAGGCGTAGGACAATTCGCTCTCCGCATAGCGGCGCGAGTAGCTCGCCGCGGAACGGCGCGAGTCTCCCTCGGATGAGCGCGAGTAGCCGCTCGCATAGCGAGCAACACCGCTGCTGCTCTTGCTGCTGATGCTACTGCTGTTGCTGCTATTGCTGCCGCTGCTCGTGCCGGTGCTGCTGCTGTTGTTGCTCGCCACCTGCAGGCCGGGCAATGGCCTTGCCAGCGACACGAAGTGCGGGCCGTAGTCGATGTGGATGTGGCTCATGTCCGAGTAGGTCATGGTGCCGCCCGTGTGGTTGTTGGCGACGAGCCACCTCAGGATCTGGACCTTCCTGCCGCCGGCCTCGAAGTCGACGGCGTTTCCGCTGGCGTGCCGCGAGGGGCGCCCCGTTCCGGCGATGGTCGCGCCGGGACGGCACGTCGAAATGACCTCGACGGGGCCGAACAGGTCCTCCACCTTCTCCAGCAAGGCGCGGATTTCCGGCTTGAGGCACTTGCGCGGTGCATCCGCGTGATCGAGCTTGCCGTGCTCCACCTTCTGACGCCCGAAGTTGGGAGCGTTCTCGATCTCGCCGTAATGGCGCCCGTCGAAGCCGAAGTAGGGGCTCGCCTGAGCCGAGCCGAACGAGAACGCGAACGCACAGCCGATCGCTGCGGTTGAGAGCCGCTTGATCATGGTCACTCCTGGATTTGTAGCGATTGCCGGGGCGGCTGCAGTGCAGCGCTTCCCCCGTTTCGGATCACGGCGCGGTCGGCATCGACGGCCGCATTCTCGCCAGCCGCCGCGCTTTGCGCACTCGTGCAGTCCTCGGCCGCCGTCGGTATGTCCCCCGGACCGGCGTCTGCAGCGGGTATCGTGCGACACCCCGCGCCGAGTTGCGGAGTGTGTAGCAAGCGTGCGTGAAAGGAATGCGGCGCAAGTGCCCGCTGCGACGATGCGCCGTGGGCCTCTTGAAATGCGAAAGGCGCCGGCTATGAAACCGGCGCCTTGTCGTCAGCAGCGGTCGAACGCGCGGTCAGTAGAGATAGGGGCACACGCGCTCGCGCCCGTAGCGGTCGATGTAGGTGCCGGTGCGCCAGTCGAAGGAGCGGAAGTCGGCGGCGCAGTGCTCCATGTCCTCGTGGTGCGCGCGGTGCTCGCTGATGGCGGCGGCGACGAGCGTGCCGGCGACGATGGCGCCGAAGATGCCGAGCGGCCCAGGGCCGCGGCCCCACCACCGGGCGAGCGTGACGCCGTCGTGCGCGGCGGCCGCGGGCGCCGCGAACGGGGCGGCGCTGGCGGGCGCCGCTGGCAGCGAGGGCGCGAGCAGGCTTAAGCACAAGAGCGGGACAATGAGCTTTCTCATCGGTGTAATGCTCCCATTGATCTCATGCCGCGCGATCCGGATCTGCGGCCAGCAAGAGCTGCGGCGAGCGGAGCTCCTGGACGGCGGCAAGCAGGCGTTGGTCCCCAGCGACCCGTGCCGGACAACGTTGGCAGCGCGCGCGATCCGTCGCGCGAATGCGGCGCAGCACGTGCCTCTTTGGCATCCTCGGGCTCGCCCCGAGGATCCACCTTTCGCCGATCGCCCTACGGCGCCGCAGCCCGCGACATTCTAGGCGCGAGCGTCGAGAGCGCATCAGGCTCGAGAGATTGGGAGCGAAGTGAAGCTTGGATCCCCGGGACAAGCCCGAGGATGACACCTAGAGAGAAGCGCGGCCTAATTCTCTTCCATCTTCAGCGCGGCGATGAAGGCCTCCTGCGGGATCTCCACCTGCCCGAACTGGCGCATCTTCTTCTTGCCCTTCTTCTGCTTCTCTAAGAGCTTGCGCTTGCGCGTGATGTCGCCGCCGTAGCACTTGGCGATCACGTCCTTCCTCAACGCGCGGATCGTCTCGCGCGCGATGATGCGCCCCCCGATCGCGGCCTGCACCGGGATCTGGAACAGGTGCGGCGGGATCAGCTCCTTGAGCTTCTCGCACATGACGCGGCCGCGCGCGTCGGCACGGCTGCGGTGCACGATGATCGACAGCGCATCGACCGGCTCGGCGTTGACGAGGATCTGCATCTTGACGAGATCGCCCGGCTCGTAGCCAATCATCTGGTAGTCGAAGGAGGCATAGCCTTTGGAGATCGACTTCAGGCGGTCGTAGAAGTCGAACACCACCTCGTTGAGCGGCAGCTCGTAGACGAGCATGGCTCGGCTGCCCGCATACGTCAGGTCCTTCTGCCGCCCGCGCCGGTCCTGGCACAGCTTCAACACGCCGCCCAGGTGCTCGTCGGGCACGAGGATCGTCGCCTTGATCCACGGCTCCTCGATGCGGTCGATGCGCGTGGGGTCGGGCATGTCGGCGGGGTTGTGCATCTCGAGCTTCGTGCCGTCCGTCAGGTAGACGTGATAGACGACGCTCGGCGCCGTGGTGATGAGGTCGAGGCCGAACTCGCGCTCCAAGCGCTCGGTGATGATCTCGAGGTGCAAGAGCCCGAGGAAGCCGCAGCGGAAGCCCAAGCCCAGCGCGGCGGAGGTCTCCGTCTCGAAGGAGAAGCTCGCGTCGTTTAAGCGCAGCTTCGCCATGGCGTCGCGGAGGTTGGCGAAATCGGCGGCATCCACGGGAAAGAGGCCGCAGAACACCACGGGCTGCGCCGGCTTGAAGCCGGGGAGCGGCTCGGGCGTGGGGCGGCGCGCGTCCGTCACCGTGTCGCCGACGCGCGTGTCGGCAACCTCCTTGATGGCGGCGGTGAAGAAGCCGACCTCGCCGGGGCCCAGCGCATCGACCATCTCCTGCTTGGGGCGGAAGATGCCGACGCGCTCCACCTGGTAGTCGGCGGCGGTCGACATGAGGCGGATCTTCTGGCCCTTCTTCAGCGAGCCGTCGATGATGCGCACGAGCACGACGACGCCGAGGTAGGCGTCATACCAGCTGTCGATCAGCAGCGCCTTCAGCGGCTGGCTCACGTCGCCCTTGGGGGCGGGGAGGCGCTCGACGATCGCCTCCAGCACCGCCTCCACGTTCTTGCCCGTCTTGGCCGAGATGGGGATTGCGTGCGAGGCATCGAGCCCGATCACGTCCTCGATCTGCTCCTTGACGCGGTCGACGTCGGCCGCGGGGAGATCGACCTTGTTCAGCACGGGCAGGATCTCGAGGTTGTTGTCGAGCGCCTGGTAGACGTTGGCGAGCGTCTGCGCTTCCACCCCCTGGCTTGCATCGACGACCAGGATCGCGCCCTCGCAGGCAGCGAGGCAGCGCGAAACCTCGTAGGCGAAGTCCACGTGCCCCGGCGTGTCCATCAGGTTGAGGCGATAGGTGTGGCCGTCCTTGGCCTTGTAGTCGAGGCGCACGGTCTGCGCCTTGATGGTGATGCCGCGCTCGCGCTCGATGTCCATGGAATCGAGGATCTGCTCCTTCATCTCGCGCTCCGGCACGCTGCCGCACAGCTGGATGAGCCGGTCCGACAGGGTCGATTTTCCGTGGTCGATGTGGGCGATGATGGAGAAGTTGCGGATGAGCGAGGTGTCGATCATGGCGCGCTAGATAGCAGGCGCCACCGGGGGGAGAAAGGGGCGCAGGGAAGCAGGGCCGCGCCCTCACTCCCCCTTGCGATGCCCGAGGGCCCAGACGTAGGCCGCGACCGCGTTGAGCTCCGCCTCCGTCAGTGTCACGCCGCCCATGGGAGGCATGGCGCCGGGATGCTGCTTCGGCTCGGGCACGCCGCTCTTGATGGTGGCGGCCAGGGTCTTGAGGCTGCCGTCCCCCCACAGCCATTTGCCCGCGGTCAGATCGGGGCCGACCGGGGTGCCGATGCCGCCCGCACCGTGACACCCAGCGCACGTCGCGCCGGCGGCCTCGCCGCTGAAGATTTTCTCGCCAAGCTCGACTTGCGCCTGCGTCGCGCCGGGCGGCGGCGCTAGCTTGGCGCCGGCATCGGGATGAATGCCCTCCGGGGGAGGAACCTCGGGCGAGGCCTCGGCGTGCGGGCTCGATTTCGGCGCCGCCTCGATCCCCTTCTCGGCGCCATCGCCCATGTAGGTGATGCGCCAGATGCGGCCCGCCATGTCGTCGCTCACGTAAAGCGCGCCGTCGGGGCCGACCGCCAGGCCCGACGGCCGGTGCGCCGCGCGTCCGGGATCTTTGTGGGCGCCCGCAAATCCGTCCGCGAACACGACGTAGCCGCCCGACGGCTTGCCGTCGGCGAACGGTTGAAAGACGACGTTGTAGCCGCCTTGCGGACCGGGCGCGCGGTTCCAGGAGCCGTGGAAGGCGATGAAGGCGCCGCCGCGGTAAGCCGCCGGAAATTGCGTGCCCTTGTAGATCTTGAGGTCGTTGGGAGCCCAGTGCGCCGGAAATGCCGCGACGGGCGGCTCTGCCTCTTTGCATGCGTCGGTCTTCTTGCCGCCATCGCCGCCGTACTCGGGGCCCTGCACGAGCTTCATCTGTTTCGGGTCGAAATAGCACTTGGGCCAGCCGTACCACGCGCCCTGCTTCAAGATCATCACCTGCTCGGCGGGAAGCTCGAAGCCCTGCTCGGCGCTATAGAGCTCGGGCCAGTTCTCGTGCAACTGGTCGCGGCCGTGCTGGGTGACGAAGAGCCGGCCCGCGGCATCGAAATCGAAGCCCTCGCCGTTGCGGATGCCGGAGGCGTAGCGCTCCTTCGGCGAGAACACCTGGTCGCGCTTGTTCGCGTCGTAGCGCCAGATGCCCGCGCGCGTCTCGAGCTCCGTGCACGGGTCGTTGCCCGGCGAATGCGGCATGCGGTTCTTGACCTCGCACGTGTTGGTCGCCGAGCCCATGGACACGAGCAGGTTGCCGTCGGCGTCGATGGCGAAGGGATGCATGGGGTGGTCGCCGGTGACGGGCATGCCGCGCAAGATCGTCTCCGGCTTCGCGGAGGGCGCCAGCTCGCCGTCCTTTAGCGCGTAGCGCACGATGCGATCGTTGATCTCGGCGTAGAGGCCATCCTTGTAGAGGGCGATGCCGGTGCCGCCGTGCCCGCCCTCGGCGGCCGTCTCGCCGAAGCGCACGACTTGGTCCGCCTTGCCGGTGCCTTTGCTGTCCTTGAGCGCGACGAGGAAGCCGCCCGCTGGCGGCTTGTCGTTGTTGTAGTACACGCCGCTCCACGTGTTGACGTAGACCGTGCCGTCGGGTGCGACGACGAGCTGGCGCGCATGCCCGATGCCGTCGGCGAAGATCGTGGCGCAGAACCCCTCGGGAAGGGTAATGCCGGTGTCGGCCTGCTGGCACGTCGTCGCCTCTGCCGCCGCGGCGGGTCCGGCATCGGCGCCTCCCGCAGCAAACAGCGCCGCCACCGCGAACAGGCCACCGTGGGCAATCGCAACGCGCTTAGGCATGGCTTTCCTCGTTCTCGACAGCGGAAGGGAGACGATCACCGATCGGCGAATGGGAGCTTTGGCGGCCCCGCGTTAATCGTCTCTTTCAAGAGGGGTGCTGGCGTTGAAATGTCCGAGCGAGTTTTGACGTTCCACGGCGCGCCTACAAATGGGGTGCGCGGCTGGGGTGCGCAGCGGTGCGCCAGTTTAAATGCCGGTTTCGCCGCCTATTTAATGAGCAGCGCCGCTGCGGCTCACCCAGCAGCCGCTGGCAGCCATCGCGTGGAAGGAGGCCCCCTATGATCGCATCGACCCACGGCGCAGCGGTTCTCGCCGCGCTTGCCCTTGCCGTTCCCCTCCTCGCAGCCGGCGGAGCGCAAGCCCGCTACGTCAAGCCCTACTACTCGGAAACCTACGAGACCAAGGGGCCCGTGCGCGGCTACGAAGGGTTCCTGTTCCCCGACTACTACTGCTCCTACAAGCGCTACCCCAACCGCACGTGCGCTACCGACGCGCAGGGCCGCGAGCGCTGCCGCGTCACCGGATGGCGGCTCGAGCAGACCTGCCAATGAGCGTCTCCCTTTGGTGTCATGCCGGGCGAGCGAGCTTACTCGCACGAAACTAATCCCCGCGCTCCGCGACGCGCGTATCATGATCGCAACCCTGCCCGTCATGGGACGCATCAGCTGAGCGGCCGACGCGGGGCAGGGCCGGTGCCCGGCTCGAGGCGGCGTTGCCCGTTCGCAGCGCCGTCGCGAGGTTCGCTCCCTCAGAGGGCCGGGGCAGGTGACTCGAGGCTGTGCACCTCCACGGAACGCACGGCAGCCCGTCGCGAGCGGCGCCCCAACTCGAATTCCGGGTTGGCAAGCGCAGCCGCCCGATGGTCCCGCGAACGACGAGAGCCCGGACTCTGAGCAGCCGGGTGGGACCAGAGGCTCGCTTCGCGTATGTGTATCGCGCCCTCGGCCTGCATAGAACACCGCCGCGGGCGCCGAAAGGCTGCCGGATTAAAAATCGGATGGCGGCCGCTCGGCGCCCGCGCTCCCTCGCTCTTTGAAACCTCGGGGTTATGCCCGCGAGGCGGCGGAGCCGTGACTCACCTCTCCCAAAGGGAGAGGTCGGCTGGACGCGCGTTGAGCGCGACAGCCGGGTGTGGGGCGCTTCGCTTTCAGGGGTGGTCCCCCCACACCCTAACCCTCTCCCCACCGGGGAGAGGGGACGGTCGGCGGCGGACGCTTGCTCAGATGTCACCCTCGGGCTTGTCCCGAGGGCCCACGGCTCAACGGTCTGCCTACAGGGAGTGAAGGTTGCGACGCTCGCCACGCCGTCACCCGCAGGGCGCCAACGGAGAGCTGGATCCTCGGACTAAATCCGAGGATGACAAGGCAGAGCGCGGGTGCTGGCTCCGGATAGCCTCCGCTGGCGCGTGCATGCGAAGGTCCAGGGGAGGTCCAGGCGGAGCATGGCTTCGCCATGACGCTCCGCCATGACGGCATCCGGGATGACAACGGGTAGAGCGGCGCGGCTTGCCAAGTCAGCATTTAGAATTATTCTAAAGAAGGAGAGCCAACAGAAAGGGGGCACGCGTGCGCAACTTCGCGGATTTGAGCGAGCAAGAGATTCTCGCGCTCGCCGTCTCGCTCGAGGAGGAGGACGCCCGCGTCTACCTCGAGTACGCGCACGGCCTCGCCGAGCACTATCCCGCCTCCGCCAAGGTCTTCACCGACATGGCGGCCGAGGAGAACGAGCACCGCCGCCGGCTGATCGAGCTCTATCGGGCCCGCTTCGGCGAGCACATTCCCCTGATCCGCCGCCAGGACGTGCGCGGCTTCGTGCAGCACAAGCCGATCTGGATGGTGCGGCCGTTGGGGCTCGACAAGGTGCGCCACCAGGCGGAGGAGCGCGAGTTCGAGACGCGGCAGTTCTACGAGCGCGCGGCCGAGCGCGCCACCGACGCCGGCGTGCGCAAGCTCTTGGGCGATCTCGCCGCCGCCGAAGCAGGCCACGAGAGCTTGGCGCAGAAGCTCGGCGAGAAGCACTTAACCCGCGAATCGCGCGCCTCCGAAGCGGAGGTGCAGCGGCGCATGTTCGTGCTGCAGATCGTGCAGCCGGGGCTCGCGGGCCTGATGGACGGCTCGGTGTCGACGTTGGCGCCGCTGTTTGCCGCGGCGTTCGCGACGATGAACACGTGGCAGACGTTCCTCGTCGGGCTCGCTGCCTCGGTCGGCGCCGGCATCTCGATGGGGTTCGCCGAGGCGCTCTCCGATGACGGCACGCTCACCGGGCGCGGTCACCCGTGGCTGCGCGGCGGCGTCACCGGACTCATGACCTCGGTCGGCGGCATTGGGCACACGCTGCCCTACCTCATCTCCAACTTCCGCGTGGCGACCGGCATCGCCGTTTCCGTGGTGCTGATCGAGCTGTGGGCGATCGCGTGGATCCGCTCGCGCTACATGGACACCCGCTTCCTGCGCGCGGCCTTCGAGGTGGTGGTGGGCGGCCTCATCGTGTTCGCCGCCGGCATCCTGATCGGCAGTGCCTAGAGAATCTTCTCGAGCGCTTCCAACCGGCTTCGCGCACTTATTCCCGGAGCGCGCGGAATCGCCATAATACTTGGGCCTTTGTTGCGCGAAGCAGCGCACCCTTAAGCCTTTGTCTTGACGCGGCCACATCGACAGGCATGAGTTTCCCGGCAATTTGAGGCCAATGAGCCGAAGGAACGGCGATGCACGCTTTGAAGCTTTGCGCGGCGATGGCCGCACTGCTGATCGCAACTGCGGCGGTCGGTCCGGCGGGAGCCCAGGTCACCGACACGCCGCCCCCGGTGAAGAAGACCAAGAAGGCCAAAGCTGCCCCTAAGGCACCGGTGGCGCCCGTCGCGCCGTCACCCGATGCAACAGCGCCTCCCGCCGCGACTCCCGCTCCGGCGGCGCCGTCCGCGCAAACCACGGCGGGGGACGTCGGCACGCATCCGCCCAAGCGCCCGCTCCCACCGCCGCCGCACGAGAACTGCAAGAACACCGGCAACTTCGCGACTTGGCTCGATGCCTTCAGGCGCAAGGCCGCCGCGCAGGGCATCAGCCAGCGGACGATTGCGGCCGCGCTCGGCGGCCAGACGCTCAATTCGAGCGTCATCGCACGCGATCGCCAGCAGAGCTTCTTTGCGCAGACCTTCCTCGACTTCCAGGCCAAGCTCGCCACCCCCAACCGCGTGCAGAGCAGCCGGCGCAAGGTCGCCGAGAACAAGGCGACCTTCGACCGCGTGCAGAAGGACTTCGGCGTGCCCGCCTCGGTGATCACCGGTTTCTGGGCGCTCGAGAGCGACTTCGGCGCCGGCATGGGCAAGTTCCCCATCATGCCCGCGCTGGTCACGCTCGCCTACGACTGCCGGCGCACCGAGATGTTCAACGACGAGCTCATGGCGGCGCTGCAGATCATCGACCGCGGCGACATGAGCCCATCGGAGATGATCGGATCGTGGGCCGGCGAGATAGGCCAGACGCAATTTTTGCCCACGCGCTATTTGGACTACGCCATCGACTACGACGGCAGCGGCCACCCCGACCTGTTCCGCAGCGACGCCGACGTCATCGGCTCGACCGCGAACTACATGCACAATCTCGGCTGGCGCGCCGGGGAGCCGTGGCTCGAGGAGGTGCGGCTGACGGCCGACCTTCCCTGGCAGGAGGCGGACCTGCTCATCAAGCACCCGCTCGACAAGTGGTCGGCCTGGGGCGTGCGCCGCGTCGACGGCAGCCCGCTGCCGAAGTCGAACCTCACGGCCTCGCTGCTGCTGCCGATGGGGCGCAACGGGCCGGCTTTCCTCGCCTACCCGAACTTCGACGTCTACACGCAGTGGAACCAGTCGCTCAACTACGCGACGACGGCCGCCTATCTCGCCACGCGCATCGACGGCGCTCCGGTGATGGGCCGCGGCCGCGGCCCCATCGTGGGTCTCGATCGCCTGCAGACGCAGGAGCTGCAGGGGCTGCTCGCCAAGCGCGGCTACGACGTCGGCAAGATCGACGGTCTCGCCGGGCAGAAGACGCGCACGGCGGTGAAGGACATGCAGATGAAGCTCAAGATGCCGGCGGATTCCTATCCGACGCCGGAGCTGCTCGCGGCGGTGCGCGGCGGGGGTTGATCAACCCCCCTCTCCCCGCGTGCGGGGAGAGGGTTGGGGTGAGGGGCAGAACTGGTGTCGCAAACCGCGGCTGCCCCTCACCCTAGCTCTCTCCCCATCGCAAACGCGATGGGGCGAGGGGATGGGCACCGGAGCTGCTCGCCGCGCTGCGTGCCGGCGGTCGAGCCGACGGTCGAAAGTTATCCCCTAAGGGAAGCCTCAGTGTAGCTTCACGACCGGCTCGGTGCGCCGCGTGATCACGCGCGAGAGCGTGTCGAGGATGACTTTGAACGGTCCGTGCAGCGCCATCTCGTGCATCTTGTAGAGCGAGCGATACATGAGGCGCGCAAACAGCCCCTCGATGAAGAAGCTCTTGCCGACGATGAAGCCCATCAGGCTTCCGACCGTCGAATATTCGCCCAACGAGACGAGCGAGCCGAAGTCGCGGTAGTGGAAGGGCTGCAGCGGCTCGCCCTTCAGGCGCTGCTGCAGCTCGACGTAGAGGTGGGAGGCCTCCTGGTGCGCGGCCTGCGCGCGCGGTGGGATCGGCGCGGTCTCGCCCTTCGGCACCAGATAGGCGCAGTCGCCGAAGGCGAAAATATTCGGGTCGCGCGTCGTCTGCAGCGTGTCGGTGACGACGAGCCGGCCGTCCTTCGACACCTCGAGCCCGTCGAGGTGCGAGAGCACGTCCGGCCCCTTGACGCCGGCCGCCCACACGACGAGCTCGGACGGGATGAACTCGCCGTTCTGCAGCTTGACGCCCTTGTCGGTGACCTCGACCACGCGCGAGCCGGTCTTGATGTCGACGTGGAGCCCGCGCAGGACCTCGGCCACGCCCTTGGAGATGCGCTCGGGCAGCGCCGGCACGATGCGGGGCGCCCCCTCGATGAGCGTGATCTTGATGTCCTGCTCGGGGTTGATCTTGTCGAGGCCGTAGGCGACGAGGCCGCGCGCGGTGCGGTGCAGCTCGGCGGCAAGCTCGGTGCCGGTGGCGCCCGCGCCGATGATGGCCACGTCGAGCTGGCCCGGACGCACGGGGCCTTCCTGAGCGAACGCGCGCACGCAGGCGTTGATCAGCCGCCGGTTGAAGCGCTCGGCCTCCTCCGGGGTGTCGAGCATGATGGCGTGCTCCTTGACGCCCGGCGTGTTGAAGGCGTTGCCGACGCAGCCGATGGCGATGACCAGGGTGTCGTACTTGAAGGAGCGCACGGGCGTGATCTCGCGGCCTTCCTCGTCGTAGGTGGCGGCGAGGAACACGAGCTGCTTCTTGCGGTCGATGCCGGTCATCTCGCCGTAGCGGAACTGGAACCCGTGCCAGTAGCCCTGCGCCTGATAGGGCAGCTCGTAGCGGGAGACATCCATGCTGCCGGCGGCGATCTCGTGCAGGAGCGGCTTCCAGATGTGGGTGCGGAACTTCTCGACCAGCGAGATCTTGGCATTGCCTCTCTTGCCGAGCTTGTCGCCAAGCCGCGTCGCGAGCTCGAGGCCCCCGGCACCGCCGCCCACGACGATGATGTGAGGGAGGCCGCTGTCGGCGCCCATCGGCATCACCTTTGCGGTGGCTGGGTTCATCTCGTTCATCGCGCGACACCTTTCCTTAAATGCAATGCGGCCGCTTATAGCACCGGGGCACATCTGAGTGCGATGCGGCGTCGGCGGCTTGCGCACGACATAGCTAGCGCAAAGAGGAATACGAGATGGCTATGGTTTGCATTACGCCCGCGGTAGTGCGCGAAATGCGCGCAATCTGCGGCGGTTACTGCGCAGGCGGCGCCGGCGGCGGAGTGACGGCCCCGTCGACCTGGACCGGCTGCTTGACGAAGGAGATGTCCGCGAACACGAACACGTAGGCGAGCGCGGCGATCATGCAGGCGATGAAACCGGCTACGATGAGCTTGTGGTGCGTTTCCATTTGCGTTGGCTCCATTGGCGCTCGGGCGCTACGGAAACGTGCAAATCCTGACATTTCTCTAACGCCGCGGCTAGCCGCGAATCTCGCCGCCGGTCGCAGCCTTCACCGCGGCGATGATCTTCTGCGCAACCGCCTCGATGTCCTTGTCCGTGAGCGTCTCGGTCTTGGGTTGCAGGATCACCTCGATGGCGAGCGACTTCTTGCCCTCGCCGGCGAGCGCCCCGCCCTCGAACACGTCGAACACCGACACGGCCTCGATCAGTGCCTTGTCGGCGCCTTGGGCGGCGCGCACCACATCGGCCGCCGCGACGGAGGCGTCGAGGACGAAGGCGAAGTCACGGTGCACGGGCAAAAGGTCCGCCGCCTCGAGCGGCGGCTTGGCCCGGCTCTTTGCCTTTTGCGCCGGCAGGGCGTCGAGGAAGATCTCGAAGCCGACGGCGGGACCGCTCACGTCGAGCGCTTTCAGCGTGGCCGGGTGCAGCTCGCCGAAGTGCGCGAGCACGACCTTGGGTCCCAGCCGCAGCACACCGGAACGCCCGGGGTGGTACCAGGCCGGAACGTCGCGCGTGATCTGCGCCTTGTTGGGGTCGAAGCCGAGCGCGCCGAGCGCGGCGAAAACATCGGCCTTGGCATCGAACGCGTCGACCTCGGCGGCGGCGCCCTCCCAATGGCGGCCGCTGCCGATGAGCTTCGCGGTTCCGGCGCGAACGCCCGCCGCCGCCAAGAATTGATCCTCCGGCGCCTCGCCGCGGTAGGCTTGCCCCAGCTCGAACAGCGCCGCATCGGCAAAGCCGCGGTTGCGGTTGCGCTTGACCGCGTCGAGAAGGCCCGGAAGCAAGCTTGGCCGCATAGACGACATCTCGGACGAGATGGGATTGGCGAGCTCGAGCGCGTCCGCACCCCCGCCGAACACCTTCGCGTGGGCGCGCGCGATGAACGACCAGGTCACCGCCTCGACGAGCCCGCGGGCAGCGAGCGTGCGACGCGCCCGGCGCGAGCGCTTCTGGCGCTCGGTCAAAACAGGGCGGGCGACGCCGTCCGCGCGCGGGAGCGGAGTCGCTGGTATACGATCGAGGCCGGCGATGCGCACGACCTCCTCGACGAGATCGGAGGGGCCGTGCAGATCGGGGCGCCACGTGGGCACCGTGACCTTGAAGCCTCTGGCCTTCTCCTCCAGCTCACAGCCGAGCTTCTCGAGGATGCCCTTGATCTCGCTGTCCTTGAGCCTCAAGCCGGTGAGCTTCTCGACGCGCGACAGCTCGAAAGGGATGGTGCGCTTCGCAACCGGCTGTTTGCCGGCAACCTTTGCCTTCGACGGATCGCCGCCCGTGAGCTTGAGGATCATATCGGTGGCGAGGTCGAGGCCCGGCAGCTCGGAGGCGGGATCGACGCCGCGCTCGAAGCGGTAGCGCGCGTCCGTCATCGGCCCGGTCTTGCGTCCCGTTGCGGCGGTGCGCTGCGGATCGAAGTAGGCGCATTCGATGAGGACGTTCTTGGTGGCCTCGGTCGAGCCCGAGGCTTCGCCGCCGATGATGCCGCCAAGCCCGAGCGGGCCATTGTCGTCGGCGATGACGCACATGGTATCGTCGACCACGTGCTCCTTGCCGTCGAGACCGAGGAATTTCTCGCCGCTCTTGCCGAGGCGCGCGCGCACCGCGCCTTTCAGCTTGTCGGCGTCGTAGACGTGCAGGGGCCGACCGCGGTCCTGGCTGATGTAGTTCGTCACGTCGACAAGCGCGTTGATGGGGCGCAGGCCGACTGCCTTAAGCCGGTTCTGCAGCCACGCGGGCGACGGGCCGTTCTTCACGCCCTTGACGTAGCGCCCGGCGAACACGGGACAGGCATCGGCCGTGTCCTTGGTGAACTCGAGCTTGATGGCGACGGGGCTGTCGAACGTGCCTTCGACCTTGCCGAGCTTGGGCTCGGGCTTGAGCTTGCCGAGACCGGCGGCGGCGAGGTCGCGCGCGATCCCGCGCACGCCCGTGCAGTCGGGGCGGTTGGGCGTCAGCTTCACCTCGATGACGGGATCGGCGAGGCCGAGCGCATCGACGTAGCGCTCGCCGACCTTGCCTGCCATCTCGGCCGGCAGATCGATGATGCCCTCGTGCGCGTCCGACAGCTCGAGCTCGCGCTCCGACACCAGCATGCCATTGGAGACGATGCCGCGCACGGGCTTCTTCTCGAGCGTGATGCCGGTACCGGGGATGAAGGTGCCGAGCGGCGCGAACACGGCGACCATGCCGGCGCGCGCGTTCGGCGCCCCGCACACGACCTCGACCGCCGGCTTGCCCTTGGCGATTTCCACCTGCACGACGCGCAGGCGGTCCGCGTTGGGGTGCTGCTTGGCGTCGAGCACGCGCGCGATGGTGAAGGCGGAAAGCTTCGCCGCGGGGTCCTCGACGCCCTCGACCTCGAGCCCGATGGCGGAGAGCTTGGCCGTGATCTCCTCGAGCGACGCCTTGGTGTCGAGGTGATCCTTCAGCCATGCCAGCGTGAACCTCATGACGGCAACCCGCCCGCTAGCGTCGGCACGTCGAGCACGGAGAAGCCGTAGTGGCGCAGCCAGCGCAGGTCGCCGGAGAAGAAGGCGCGCAAATCGGGGATGCCGTACTTCAGCATGGCGATGCGGTCGAGCCCCATGCCGAAGGCGAAGCCCTGGTAGCGCTGCGGATCGAGGCCGCAGTTTGCGAGCACGTTCGGGTGCACCATCCCGCAGCCGAGGATCTCGAGCCACTTGCCCGGCTTGCCGATCGCCTCCGCGCCGATGTCGACCTCGGCCGACGGCTCCGTGAACGGGAAGTGCGAGGCGCGGAAGCGCATCTTCACCTCCTCCACCTCGAAGAACGCCTTGCAGAACTCCTCCAGCACCCATTTCAGGTGGCCCATGTGGGTCTCTTCGTCGATGACGAGGCCCTCGATCTGGTGGAACATGGGCGTGTGCGTCTGATCGCTGTCGCAGCGGTAGACGCGGCCCGGCGCGATGACGCGGATGGGCGGCTTCTCGCGCATCATGGTGCGGATCTGCACGGGGCTCGTGTGCGTCCTCAAGAGCAGGCGCGAGCCGTCGGGCTGGGGGTGGAAATAGAAAGTGTCGTGCTCTTGGCGCGCCGGATGCTCCGGCGGCACGTTGAGCTTGGTGAAGTTCAAGTCGTCGGTCTCGATGTCGGGACCTTCGGCGACGGCGAAGCCCATGTCGGCGAAAATCTCGATGCACTCCTCGAGCACCTGCGCGACCGGGTGGATGCGGCCCTCGGCGACGGGGCCCGGGCGCACGGGCAGCGTGACGTCGGCGCGCTCATTGGCAAGCCGAGCCGACAGCGCTTCGACCTCGAGCGCGCCCTTGCGCACCTCGAGCGCGTCCGTAACGCAGCCCTTCAACTCGTTGACCGCCTGCCCGAAGGCCTTGCGCTCCTCCGGCGCCATGGAGCCCAAGCGTGCCATGAGCTCGGAGACGCGCCCCTTCTTGCCGAGCGCGGCGACGCGCACCTGCTCAAGGGTCGCAAGGTCGGCCGTGCCGGTGATTTCATTCAGAAGCTCCGCTTCGAGCTTCTTCATCTCGGGTGCGTTGGCGCTCATGGCGAGAGCATCTCTAGCCTGTCGTCCTCGGGCTTGTCCCGAGGACCCAACTTGCCCCATGCTCCGGAGCAAGCCGATAGATGGGTCCTTGGCGTAAAGCCGAGGATGACACGTGGAGCGAAGCGGCTTAGGCCGCGGCCTTCTTGACGGCGGCAGCCGCCCGCTCGGCGAGCGCCTTGAAGCCCGCGGCGTCCTTCACCGCGAGATCGGCCAGCACCTTGCGGTCGATCTCGATGCCGGCCTTGTTGAGGCCGTCGATAAATCGTCCGTAGGTGAGCCCGTGCTCGCGCGCGGCCGCATTGATGCGCTGGATCCAAAGCGAGCGGAACGTGCGCTTCTTGCGCTTGCGATCACGGTACTGATACTGCAGCGCCTTCTCGACCGCCTGCTTGGCGATGCGGATCGTGTTCTTGCGCCGCCCGTAATAGCCCTTGGCGGCCTTGATGACTTTCTTGTGCTTGGCATGGGCGGCGACGCCGCGCTTGACGCGTGCCATGGCTCTACTCCGTCAGATGTCGGTTTGCGTGTGCTTGGGCTGGGATCAGCGAGCGTAGGGCATGTACTTCTTGACGATCTTGGCGTCGCTCTCGTTGAGCACCATGGTGCCGCGCGCTTGGCGAATGAACTTCGCGTGGCGCTTGATCATGCCGTGGCGCTTGCCCTGGGCTGCGGCCTTGACCTTGCCCGTTCCCGTCATCTTGAAGCGCTTTTTGGCGCCGCTTTTGGTCTTCAGCTTGGGCATTTCGCTCTCCTTTCGCTCACGGCGCGGCATGTCCTCGACATGCGGCTTTGGCGTTTACGCCCCGGCGCTAAAGGCCGGTGTGCCGTGTGATGTACAAAGCATAAGAGCCGCCACGGCATGCCCCGCCGGGCGGCTCCGCGCCCTTATACGGGCAGCCATGGTCGGCGGCAAGAGGCGCAGGCGCCGCCGCTACTGCGCCTTCTCGCACACCTGGTGCGATTTCCCCGTGGCCGGATCGAGCTGGTCGTAGCAAAGGTCCTTGGCGCAGCTGCATTCGCTGTCGTCCCCGCCGCCGTCCGGTGCGCCCGGCTCCCGGCAACTCTCGGCTTCCGGCGCCACGTCGCAGCGGAAGCGCACCACCCGCGCCGGAGCCGGCGCTGCCACCGGAGGCGCGGCCTCGGGCGCCACAGGAACGGGTGCCGGCAACGGCGCGGGCAGCGTCGGGGTGAGGCTTGGTGCAGTCGGAAGCTGCGGTAGCGGCGCAGCCAGTCCGGCGCCGCCGCCCACTCCGGCCGCACCTGGCGGTGGGGGAAGTTTCGGCGGCTCGACGATCACGGTTTGCGCGGCTGTGCTCCCGGCGAGGAGGACAACGGCCACGGCCGCCGACAGAAGCCGGCGGCCGCTCGATCCCGCACAGGACAATTCGCTCCGCTGCAAGCACGACCTCCATCAAAGCCGGCGCAGGAGCGGGTGCCGCTACCTTGGCGCCAGAACCATCACCATCTGACGTCCCTCGAGTCGCGGCTCGGCCTCCACCTTGGCGATCGTCTCAAGGTCGCCCTTCACACGCTGCAGCACTTCCATGCCGAGCTGCTGGTGCGCCATCTCGCGGCCGCGGAAGCGCAAGGTGACCTTCACCTTGTCGCCCTCCTCGAAGAAGCGTTTGATGGAGCGCATCTTCACGTCGTAGTCGTGATCGTCGATCGCGGGGCGCATCTTGATCTCTTTGATCTCGACGACCTTTTGATGCTTGCGCGCCTCGGCGGCCTTCTTCTGCGCCTGATACTTGTATTTGCCGTAGTCGAGGATCTTGCAGACGGGCGGTTGCGCGTCGGGCGAAATCTCAACGAGGTCGAGGCCGGCCCTGACGGCGCGCTCAAGCGCGTCTGCATGGCTCACGACGCCTGCGTTTTCCCCGTTCTCGTCGATCAACCTCACCTCTTTGGCCCTGATCGCCTCATTGATCTTGGGCCCGGTTTGCTCGCGCTCAGGCGCGGCTCGCATTGGTCGGCGGATGTTGCGTCTCCTTCGGTGGCTTCAACTGCAATCGCAAGTATGCGCGCTCGCATCTCTCCTTGGGCGACGCGAGACGGCACACCTAACACACGCAAGAATCGAAAAGAATGGCGGCGAAGTCAAGGGATCGGGCCCCATCGCACCCAGGCCGGCGCGGCGCAGGGCAGCACCCGCGGATGAGGCAAACACGCCGTAAATTCAATCGATTGAGCCCGGGGCGCCCACTGTCTCAATCGCGCGACAGCCCCTTGGCTTCGAGCTCGGTCAGGTACTCGCGCCAGCGTTTCTCTTTCTCGCGGCCGAGCTGCTGGAGGTAGGTCCAGGTGAAGAGCCCCGTGTCGTGCCCGTCGTCGAAGGCGATGCGAACGGCGTAGGTGCCGACCGGGCGCAGATCCTTGATTTTCACGTGGCGCTTGCGGCCGACCGTGACGCGCTGCTCGGGCGAGTGCCCCTGCACCTCGGCCGACGGGCTCATGACGCGCAGAAGCTCGGCCGCAAGCTCGTACTTGGGTCCGCACGCGAACTCGACCGTGAGCGTGTCGCCATTGGGGCTCAGGCCGAGTTTCGGCGGCTTGGTGGCCACGTCCTGCGCCGACTTCAATTCGGCCCAGGTGCGCTCGGCGATCTTGCGGAAGGTTTGCGCGAGCTCCGAGTTGGGCTCGGTCGCCGTCACCGGCTTTCCCTCATCGGAGCGCGCCCGGATTTCCATGTCGAGCGGGATTGCCCCGAGGAACGGTACACCGAGCCGCTGCGCCTCCGCCTCCGCGCCGCCGTGGCCGAAGATGTGCGAGGGCTCGCCGCACGTCGGACAGGTGAAGTAGCTCATGTTCTCGATGATGCCGAGCACGGGCACGCCGACCTTGCGGAACATGGCGAGGCCCTTCCTCGCATCGATCAGGGCGAGGTCCTGCGGCGTCGATACGATGACGGCGCCCGACAAGGGAACTTGCTGCGCCATTGTGAGCTGCACGTCGCCGGTGCCCGGCGGCATATCGATGACGAGCACATCGAGCTCGCCGTCCTCGCCCCAGGCGACATCGCGCAGCATCTGGTTCAACGCGCCGACGACCATGGGCCCGCGCCAGATCACGGGTGTCTCCTCGTCGACGAGGAAGCCCATCGACATGACCTTCAGTCCGTAGCCTTCCATGGGCCGCAGGGTCTTGCCGGAAACGATTTTCGGCTGGCCTTTGAGCCCCAAAAGGCGCGGCTGCGAGGGACCGTAAATGTCGGCGTCGAGGATGCCGACCTTATGCCCCAGCGCCTTGAGCCCGAGCGCCAGATTGACCGCCGCCGTCGATTTGCCGACGCCGCCCTTGCCCGAGGCGACCGCGATGACGCTTCTGACGCCGGGCACACCCGCAAGCGGTCTCGCCCCTTGCGGCTGGGTCGCGTGCGTGCCGTTTCCCGCCGCCGCGCGGGCTTCCGTGACGCGTGTGCTCTCCGGCGGCCTCGCGGCGGGCGCGGGAGTACCGGCACCCGACCCGCGCGCGGCCTCTGCCGTGAGCACCGCGGTTACGCCGCTGACCCCCGGCAGCTTGGCGACGACGGTCTCGGCCGCCTTGCGCAGCGGCTCCAGCTCCTCGGCACGCGCCGCCGGGACTGTGATCGAAAAGTAGACGCGGTCATCCTTGACGAGGATCTCCGACACGAGCCCGAGATCGACGATGTTGCCGGCAAGGTCGGGTCCTTTGACCCGGCGCAGCTCGTCGAGGACCTGTGGCTTCGAAATGGACATGTCTGGTGCTCCGGGGATGCGGGGCGGCGCGAAACCCGAAACGTGGCGATATCAGAGGCGGTGCTGGAAGTCACGGGCGCGCATGGCTATGGATATAGGATGACGGGAGGCGGGCGGCACCCGCCCGAGCTGGGCCGGCGTTGGGGAGGCTGGACCGTGAGAGCCTTGTTGGCGGTGAGCCGCCTCATCGACGGCGCAACGCGCCTGCTTGGCCAATGGGTCGCCTGGCTCGTCGTGGCCGCCGCGCTCATCAGCGCCGGCAACGCAATCATCCGCAAGCTGTTCGACGTGAGCTCGAATACCTGGCTCGAGTTGCAGTGGTGGCTGTTCAGCGCGGTCTTTCTGCTGGCCGCCCCCTGGACGCTGGCGCTCAACGAGCACATCCGCATCGACATCCTGAACCAGCGCTTCTCGCAGCGCGTGCGCAACGCCATCGAGATCATCGGCCACGCCTTCTTTCTGCTGCCCATGGCCGCCGTCATCGTGTGGACCTCCTGGCCGTTCTTCCTCGTCTCCTATGAGCAGAACGAGCAGTCCTCCAACTACGGCGGGCTGCCGCAATGGCCGGCGAAGTTCCTCATCCCGCTCGCATTCTCCATCCTCTTCATCCAAGGCGTGTCCGAGCTCATCAAGCGTATCGCCATCATGCGGGGCGAGCTCGCCGAGACCGACGGCAGCGGCCATCCTGCCGCCCAACCGGCGCGCTCCGGCCACCTCGACGTGGCGTCGGTCGACGCCGGCGGCAAGACAAGTGCGAACGTTGGTGATGTGAGCAGTCGTCAACAATGAGCCAGCACCATTCTCCTTCTCCCCGCTTTGCGGGCAGAAGCTTGGGATCATGAGCGGGGCGTTACGGGGGACATGATCGAGCTCATTGCACAGAACCTGGCGCCGATCATGTTCGCGGCGCTCGTCGTTTTCCTGCTGCTCGGCTATCCCGTCGCCTTCTCGCTGGCGGCTGTGGGCATGATGTTCTTCGTGCTGGGCGTGCTGCTTGCGCCCTACTCCGGCGGTGCCGTCAACCTATCGTGGCCGCTGATGCGCACGCTGCCGGAGCGCATCTACGGCGTGATGACGAACGAGACGCTGCTCGCCATACCCTTCTTCGCGTTCATGGGATTGATCCTCGAGCGCTCGGGCATGGCGGAGGACCTGCTCGAGACCGTGGGCCAGCTGTTCGGACCCGTGCGCGGCGGCCTCGCCTACGCCGTCGTCTTCGTCGGCACGCTGCTTGCCGCGACGACGGGCGTGGTGGCGGCGTCGGTGATCTCCATGGGTCTCATCTCGCTGCCGATCATGCTGCGCTACGGCTACGATCCGCGCTTTGCGGCGGGAACCATCGCGGCCTCGGGCACGCTTGCGCAGATCATCCCGCCCTCGCTCGTGCTCATCGTCATGGCCGACCAGCTCGGACGCTCCGTCGGCGACATGTACACGGGCGCGCTGGTGCCGGGTCTCATGCTGTCGGCTTCCTACGCGGTGTTCGTGTTCCTGGTCTCGACGTTCTTCCCGGCAGCAGCTCCCGGGCTGCCGCCAGAGGCGCTGGCAAAGCGCGCGGCACAAAGCTCAGGGCGCCATCTGCCGCTGCCGGTGCTCGCCGCGGTGTGCGGGACCTTCGCCTACTTCACCATGCGCAACTCGCCCTACCAAGGCGCCGACTACATCATCCTGATGCTCGCCGTCGGCGTCGGCGCCGCGTTCCTCGCCGCGGCCGTCAACGAGCTCGTCAAGCGCCTGGGGCGCACGCCGTTCCTGTCGCCGCTCTCCGAGCAGGTCATCTTCGTGATGGTGCCGCCGCTGTTGCTGATCTTCTTGGTCCTCGGCACGATCTTCGTCGGCGTGGCCACGCCGACCGAAGGCGGAGCCATGGGCGCCGTCGGTGCCATGCTGCTCGCCGCGGGCAAGCGCATCGCCGACCGCAACCCTGCGCGCTTCTCCCTCGACATCATGCGCGGGGCCGCGCAAGCGACGGCGAAGCTGTCGGCCTTCGTCATGTTTATCCTTGTAGGCGCGCGCATCTTCTCGCTCACCTTCTATGGCGTGAACGGACACAAGTGGGTCGAGCACCTTTTGGTGTCGCTGCCCGGCGGCGCCGTGGGTTTCCTCGTCTTCGTCAACGTGCTGGTGTTCATCCTCGCCTTCTTCCTCGATTTCTTCGAGCTCGCCTTCATCATCATTCCACTGCTTGCGCCGGCGGCGCAGAAGCTCGGCATCGACCTCGTCTGGTTCGGCGTCATCCTCGCCGTCAACATGCAGACGAGCTTCATGCACCCGCCCTTTGGCTTCGCGCTGTTCTATCTTCGCTCGGTGGCGCCGCGCACGAGCTACATCGACAAGGTCACGGGACGCACCATGCCGTTCGTCACCACCGGTCAGATCTACTGGGGCGCGGTCCCCTATGTGCTGATCCAGTGCGCGATGGTGGCGCTGTTGATTGCGGTGCCGGGGCTCGTGCGCCATGAGACGGCGCGCGCGCCACGCCCGCAGATGCCTGCGCACTTTGCGCCGAGCGCACCCCCGAACGCACAAGGCCGGGGCCTGTCGCTTCCGCCCTATCCCCCGGCGATCCCCGGCGCGCCGCCGCCGGTGAGCGCGGGCCCCGGCGCGCCCACCCTCGACCTCTCCGTGCCGCCCGTCATCTTGCGGGAGCGCTAATCGGCAAAAATCTGCCGCGGTGTCGAGGCAGCCTCGCAGCTGACTTGCGTCAGGGACTTGGGACCTCGGGCATGAAGCTTTTCGCCGGCGTTGTCGCGGTGCTCCTTGCGGCTCAACCCGCATGGGCCGACGCTCCGACCGTCAGCGGGATCTGGCAGCAGATCGATCCCGATACCGGCAAGGTCGGCGCCCTCGTCACCTTCGCCGAGCGCCGCGGCATTTTCGAAGGCCGGATCTCGAAGCTGTTTCCCGAGCCCGGCGACGAGACAAATCCGCTCTGCCGCAAGTGCCCCGGGGACCGCCAGAACAAACCTATCCTGGGCCTCCTCTTCATTGAGGGCATGAAACGCACCGGACTGGACTACGGCGGCGGCACGATCTTGGACCCCGATAGCGGGACATTCTACAACGCGAGCATGCAGCTCAGCCCCGACGGCAACACGCTCACGGTGCGCGGCTACGTCGGCATCCCGCTTTTCGGTCAGAGCCAGACCTGGAAGCGAGTGCCGTGAAAGGTGTAAGTTTTCTTCTGAGCTTGCGGTGCCAATGGCGCCCGCCACCACAGAGCCGGGCGTAGGATCTCAAACCAGCCCCTTCCTCTGCTGGATCATCATGTACGTGTCGTAGGTCGCCTCCGCGACCTGGAACCATAGATAGTCGGGCCCGCGCACCGCCTTCATGGCCTCGTAGACTTTCTTGAAGTCGGCGTTCTTGGCGGCGATCTCGTCGAATACCTGGTTCGAGGCGGCAAAGCAGGCATCGAGCACGGCCTCCGAGAACGGCCGCAGCTCCGCACCGCCGATGGCAAGGCGCTGCAGCGCCTGCGGGTTCTCGATATCGTAGCGCGCCATCATCGCGGTGTTGGCAAGCGCGGCCGCCGCCTTCGCAGACGCCTGATAGCTCTTCGGCAGGCTATTCCATTTCTCCAGGTTGAAGAAGAAGTGCAGCATCGCCTGCCCTTCCCACCAGCCCGGGTAGTAGTAGTACTTGGCGACCTTGGAGAAGCCGAGCTTCTCGTCGTCGTAGGGACCGACCCACTCGGCCGCGTCGATCGTCCCCTTCTCGAGCGCCGGGTAGATGTCGCCGCCCGCGATTTGCTGCGGCACCGCACCGATGCGCGACATGACCGCGCCGGCGAGGCCGCCGATGCGGATCTTGAGGCCCTTCCAGTCCTCCGGCTTGTTGATCTCCTTGCGGTACCAGCCGCCCATCTGCGTGCCGGTGTTGCCGCCGGGCAGACCGAAAATGCCGAAGCGGGCATAGAACGCGTTCATCAAGTCGATGCCGCCGCCCTCGTACATCCACGCGTTCTGCATGCGGTAGTCGAGGCCGAACGGCACCGCGGTGCCGAAGGCGAAGGTCGGATCCTTGCCCCAGTAGTAGTAGGAGGCGGTGTGGCAGGCTTCCACGCTGCCGTTCGACACGGCGTCGGCGGCGGAGAGGCCCGGCACGATCTCGGTCGGCGCGAAGACGCGGATCTGGAAGCGGCCGTCGGTCATCTCCGCGAGCACCTTGGCGAACACTTCCGCGGTGCCGTAGATGGTGTCGAGCGACTTGGGGAAGCTCGACACCAGGCGCCAGTCGATGGAAGGCGCCCCCTGCGCGAGCGCCGGCGCGGCAATGCCCGCGGTTGCGGCTCCGGCCGTCGCTACAGTTAGGAATTTGCGCCGATTGAGCTTGACCGCCGCCACCTGTCGTCCCCCGAACCCATGGCGGTCCTGCGGATCCGCCCTCGGCCACTTATAGACGCGGGCCTTAGGGCCCACAATTGCTTGCGGGCGCAGGCCCTCGAGCCTAAACCGCAGCATGCCAAGCAGCGACCGAGCCAGCGATGTAACCGGCGTGGTGATCGCCGGGGGGCGCTCCTCCCGCATGGACCATCGCGAGAAAGCACTCGTCGACCTTGGGGGCGAGCCGATGATCGGTCGCATCATTACGCGGCTGCGGCCGCAGGTGGGGCACCTCATCATCAATGCCAACGGTGGGCCTCAGCGCTTCGCGCCGTTCGGGCTTCCCGTCGTCGCCGATCAGATGGAGGGCCGCGAAGGGCCGCTCGCCGGCCTGCAGGCCGGCCTGGCATGGGCGCGGCGCGAAACCCCCAACGCCCGTTTCGTCGCCAGCGTCGCAGCCGACACCCCCTTCATTCCGGACGATCTCGTTGCCCGGCTGCGGGCGGCGCTCGAGGAGGCGGAAGCATTCTGCGCCATCGCGGCGTCTGCGGGCGAGGCAACTCCGATAATTGGCGTATGGAGCATCGCGCTGGCGGACGCGCTGGCCGAGGCTTTAGAGGATGGCGTGCGCGCCGTGCACAGCTTCGCCGCCGCGCAGGGAAGCGCCGTCGTGGATTTCCCGTTCATCGATGTCGGGGGCGAAAGCGTCGATCCCTTCTTCAACGTCAATACGCCGGACGATCTCGCCAAGGCGCGGGCACTCCTCGCCCAGGCCGCGGAGCCGGCGCGTGGCTAGCGCGCCGCCGCTCATCGGCATCGTCGGATGGAAGAACTCCGGCAAGACGACGCTGATCGAGCGGCTTGTCGCAGCCCTCACGCGGCACGGGCTCAAGGTCGCGACGGTCAAGCACACCCACCACGAGCTGCGCGCGCACGATGGCTCAACCGATGGCGAGCGCCACGCGCGTGCAGGCGCCATTCAAACCGCGGTGATCGCGCCGTCGCAGTGGGAGCTCGCCGGCGAGGTACAGGCTATGCCCCCGCCGCCCCTCGAGGAGCTCGCGCAGCCCCTCGGTCCAACCGATCTCGTTCTCGTCGAGGGATATAAGAGCGCGGCTATTGCGAAGATCGAGGTCCGGCGGCGGGCGCCCACGACGCGGGAAGGGCTCGCGCCGGGCGATGAGCGCATCATCGCCATCGCGGCCGATCATGTGATCGAAGGCAATGCATTGCCGGTGTTCGCCCTCGACGACATCGAAGGCATCGCGGCTTTCGTCCTTAAGGCGGCTGGCCTTCAACGCACCTGACCCGCAACTCAGCCCTTGTGCTGCGAGCCACGTCCCCACGCGGGCCTCGAAGGCCGCGCCCCGCGTCCACCGGCTTGTGCCTTCCAACGGCGGCGCAGGTAGCCTCCGGCGACGATCAGGACCACGAGGGCGACCGCTGCGAGCAGGGCCCAATGGGCGAGCACGGGACGATTGGGCTCCAGCGCCTTTTCGGGGATGGGGACGAGACGCCCGGCCCTGTCGGGGTGGACCGCAGGACCAAGCTCTGCAACGCGCGAGCCACTGCTGACGAGGGAAGCCCCCCGCCCGATGTCGGCCCCGGCCTTGATCGCAAGCCACGTGAGCAGCCCAACGAGCGCGCGCATTGTTACATCCCGTCATCCCCGGGTTCTTGTTCTGGCGCGCGATGCCCAATGGCTCACAAAAGGCCTTGAACGATCGTCAGCCGTCGCTAGCTTAGCGGCGGGCGGGGCATGCGCGTTGTTCGAGGCTTCGCCCGCGCTAATTGTATCTCGATCTCGACCTGGAGCAGGACCCTTCGATGGGTGACCGGATAGAAATGCCGCCGCAGCAAGCTCTGCGCGACCGCTATGGCCGCGACATTACCTACCTGCGGGTGTCCGTCACCGACCGCTGCGACCTTAGGTGTGTCTACTGCATGTCCGAGCACATGACGTTCCTGCCGCGGCGCGACCTGCTCACGCTCGAGGAACTCGACCGCATCTGCTCGGCGTTCGTACGGCGCGGCGTCAAGAAGCTGCGCATTACCGGCGGCGAGCCGCTCGTGCGCCGCAACATCCTGTGGCTGTTCGAGGCGCTCGGCCGGCACCTTGACGGGGGTGGGCTCGAGGAGCTGACGCTCACGACCAACGGCAGCCAGCTCAAGCGCTTTGCCGGCGCGTTGAAGGCCGCGGGGGTGGAGCGCATCAACGTCTCGCTCGACACGCTGAACGCGGACCGCTACCGCGCCATCACCCGGTGGGGCGATCTCCCGGCCGTCCTGGACGGCCTTGAGGCGGCGGATGCCGCCGGTCTGGCCGTCAAGATCAACGCGGTGGCGCTCAAGGGCACCAACGAGGACGAGCTTGACGAGCTTATCCGCTTCGCGCACGGGCGCGGCTACGACCTGACGCTCATCGAGACGATGCCGCTGGGCGAGATCGATGCCGACCGCACCGATCAATACCTGCCGCTGTCGATCGTGCGGGCGCGGCTCATGGACCGCTGGACACTGGAAGAGATCGACCATCGCACCGGCGGCCCGGCGCGCTACGTCCGTGTGCGCGAGACCGGCGGCCGGCTCGGCTTCATCACCCCGATGACGCACAATTTCTGCGAAAGCTGCAACCGCGTGCGCCTCACGTGCACCGGTACGCTCTTCATGTGCCTCGGCCAGGAGGACAGCGTCGATCTGCGCGCGCCGCTGCGGGCCAGCAACGACGATCTTCTCCTCAACGCGGCGATCGACGGGGCCATCGCCGTCAAGCCCAAGGGGCACGACTTCATCATCGACCGCCGCACGCGCAAGCCGGCCGTCTCCCGCCATATGAGCGTCACAGGAGGGTAGTTGCCTTGGCGCCGCCCAGCAGGGCGGGGATCGAGGCGACGGGGACCCGATGTCGAAGTACGGGATGGGGCTCTTGCGATCGGCGCGGCTGACGCGGCGCCAGCTCATCGCCTTCGCGCTCGTCTCCGCCGTCCTCAACGGCATCGTCACCGCCTGCGTCGGCACATGGCTCGCGCAGACCTACGCGACCCAGCAGTCGCGCCGCAAATCGGTCGAGACGCTCGCGCACCTCATCTACGACCGGCGCACGCGCGCCGGCATGGTGGTGTCGTCCTTGCGCCGCAACGCGCCGATTGAGGAGATCGAGTACCGCAAGCGCGCCTACGACGAGGCCTACGTCGACTGGAACAAGAACATCCTCTTGAACCTGTTCGCCATCCGCGAGGTGGCGGGCGATCTGCAATTTGCGACGCTCGTCAAAGCCTTCGAGGACGAGCTCGTCGCCTCCATGGCCGATGTCGACCGCTGCCTCACCCAGGCTTACGACCACAAGCTCAAGGGCGAGGATGTCATCCCGATGCTCGACGCCTGCCACATGGCGACGATGCACCAGTTCGTGCTCGACTGCGGCGCCACCTTCACCGACGAGCTCTACAAGCTCACGCGCATCAGCTTCGTGCCCTTTTCACACGCGCTGGAAGAGCGCAAGCGCCTCGCCGAAGTGAACATCAACGCGAACTGCACGCGCGTCCCAGAGGCGCCTCCGCTCACCGGCACAGTGACGGCGCCGGCGGTGACCCCCGCCACACCCGCAGCGACGACGGCGCCGGGCTCCACGCCCGCGGCTGCAGCACCTCAGCCCGCCTCGCAGGCTCCGCCGGCACCCGCAGCACCAAATCCAGCGCCGTGAGCGAAGTCAGCCCAAGAGCTTGCGCACCGTCGCCCGCACCTGGTCGAGCGTGAAGGGCTTGGAGATCACGGCCACGTTGGGCCCCTTGAGCGTCTTTGCTCGCTCGAGCTGGTCGGCGAACCCAGACATCAGGAGAACGCGGATGCCCGGCTGCAAGGAGGACGCACGCTCGGCGAGCTTGATGCCGTCGAGCAGCGGCATGTCCACGTCGCTCACCAGAAGCTCGAACCCCTTCGCGCCCGCGTCCTTGACGCGCTCGAGCGCCTCGCCGCCGTCCTGGGTGACCTCGACCGTATGCCCGTCGCCCTCGAGCGCCCGCTTCACGAGATCGCGGGTCGCCGCATCGTCGTCCGCCAGCAGTATCCGCGCCATCCTACCCCCTCCGCAAGTGAGCCTACTCCCGCACGACCCGCCCGACGAACGGCAGCTCGCGGTAGCGGTGCGCCACGTCCATGCCGTAGCCTAAGACGAACGTATCGGGACATTCGAATGCGCAGTAGTCTGGTTCGAGATTGACGGCGCGTTTAACGCGCTTGTCCAGCAGCACGCACGTCTTGATGGATTTCGCGCCGCGCGCCGCGATCAGATCCTTGGCGAAGGCAAGCGTGCGCCCCGAATCGAGGACGTCGTCGACAATGAGCACGTTGCGGCCGCGCACGTCGAGATCCATGTCGCGCAGGATCGTCACCTGCCCCGCCGAGGTGCGCGCCTTGCGGTAGCTCGACAGCGTCATGAAGTCGACCTCCGGCGCCAGCCCCACGCCGTGCAGGGCACGGATGAGGTCGGCCGCGAACACGAAGCTGCCCTTTAGGATCGCTACCACCATCAGGTTGTCGGCCCGCTCGTTAGCGATCTCGCGGGCGAGCTCGCCGAGGCGCTGCGCGATGGCCTCCGGCGAAAATATGATCTCGAGCTCGGGGCCGGCCGTCCTATCGTCGTTCAATCCGCTCATATCCGCTGTCCAATTGCGGTTAACCGCCTTGCAAGTGCGCAAGGATAGCAGGACATTGCATCTCCCATGCAATGCGGCCATAACTCTCCCCGGCGTGCCGCAGGATTCACGCACACGAACCCGCCACATTCCTGAACGATTGATCGCTCGTCACGCGTTCCGCGCAAGGGTATCGGGGGACCCCTGACTTTATGTTGCAAACTGCCGGCCGACACTCGTGATCCGATTAACGAACATCGCGCTTGCCTACGAGCAGGGGCATGACGTCCTTTCGCAAGTCAGCTTTCACTTGCGTCCCGGCTCATTCCACTTCCTCACCGGACCCTCCGGAGCGGGCAAGACCTCGCTTCTGCGCCTCCTCTTCATGTCGCGGCACCCCACGAGCGGGCACATTTACCTTTTCAACCAGGATGTGAGCCGCATCTCCACCGCCAAGCGCGCGCAGCTGCGGCGCCGCATCGGCATCGTGTTCCAGGACTTCCGTCTGCTCGATCACCTGACCACGTGGGAGAACGTCGCGCTTCCGCTCCGCGTCGTCGGCAGGCGGCTCGAGGACTACAAGGAGGATGTGACGGATCTCTTGCAGTGGGTCGGCCTCGGCGACCGTATGCACGCTTATCCGTCGGTGCTCTCGGGCGGAGAGAAGCAGCGCGCAGCGATCGCGCGGGCTGTTATCGGCAAGCCGGAGCTCCTGCTCGCAGACGAGCCGACCGGCAACGTCGACCCGCAGATGGCGCGCCGCCTCCTGCGTCTCTTCATCGAGCTCAACCGTCTCGGCACCTCGGTGCTGATCGCCACCCACGACCATCAACTGATGCGGCAGTTCAAAGCGCCGCGGCTGGAGCTGCACGACGGCCATGTCCGGATCGTATGACAGACCCGGCGGCCGCCGCGATGCCTTGCCGGCCGTCCCCGACTTCGACCCGCTCGACGACGTGCTGACCGGCACGCACGGTTACACCTATGATCCCACTCTCGAGCCGACGCGCCGCCACGACGATCACGCGCCGGGCCGCGCGCGCCAAGCGCAAGTCGAGCGCACGAACACGCCCGTAGTACCGCCGACCTCGGTGACGGGACGATCACTGACGCTCGTCATCTCGATCATGTGCTTCCTCGCCTGTCTAACGGCGGGTGCGGTCTACATGATCAACGAATCTGCCAGCGCCTGGCTCAAGGACATCGCCAGCGAGGTCACGGTGCAGATCGAGCCGCGCGACAACGTCGACACCGAGAAGACGGTAAAGGACGCGACGGCGTTCCTCGAGCGGCGCCCCGGCATCGCGCGCGCAAGCGCGCTGAGCCTGAGCGAATCCTCCAAGTTGCTCGAGCCTTGGCTCGGCCAGGCGGCAGACGTGCTCGGCGCGCTGCCGGTACCGCGCCTGATCGCCATCGAGATCGACCGCCAAGCGCCGCCCAACATCGAGAGCCTGCGTGCAGACCTCAGCAAGGAGTTCCCCGGCGCCTCGCTCGACGACCATCGCCATTGGCAGCGCCAGATCGTGACGGTGACGCGCTCGTTCGCGCTCGGTGGCGTCGCCATTCTGCTGCTCGTCGCCGCCGCCACCACGGCGATTATCGTCTCTGCGACCCGGAGCGCGCTCGCGTCCAACCGCGAGATCGTGGAGGTCCTGCACTTCGTCGGCGCGACGGACCGCTACATCGCGCGCGAGTTCGAGAGGCACTTCCTGCGGCTCGGCATTCGCGCCGGTCTCGTGGGCGCGACTTGCGCGGCGGTGGTGTTCCTCAGCATGACCGCCGTAATGCAGGTGCTCGGCGGAGGCGACCTTACGGTCAACGAGGTGCATCGCCTCATCGGGAGCGGCAGCCTCGATGCAATGGGCTACATGCTTCTGGGCGGGGTCGTGATCATCATCGCGGCCCTGTGCATGCTGACCTCGCGATTCGGGGTGTTCCGCATCCTGAATTCCAAGAGCTGACCCCGGACGCCGGCCTGAGCGCCGTAAGCTTTTCAAATCCGCGAAGCGATTCCACGGCATAGGTCGCCATAAGCCTGTCGTCCAAATTACGGGCCCGCCACTGTCACAAGCGCGGCCAAATCGGATAGTGTGCTCGCGGCGGCGCTAGTGACCGATGCCGGGTACCGGCGCTTCCGGCGGCAACAGATTTCCAGACGATGAAGAACCTGCGTCGAGCGCTAGTGCTGGCAACGGGGGCAGCGCTTTTGCTGTTCACGCTCGGCTTTGTCCTGTTTGCCACGGTGGTGACGCGACCGCCGGCCGTCGCCGACCCGCGCGCGGACGGCATCGTCGTTCTCACGGGCGAGTCCCGCCGCATCGCCGAGGGGGCCCGTCTCCTGAAAGAGGGCCGCGCCGAACGCATGCTGATTTCGGGTGTCTTCCGCCATACAGGGAGGCGGGCCCTCATCAAGATCTCGGGGCTGCCCGAGCAGAAGTTCGACTGCTGCGTCGATGTCGGCTATGCCGCCCATGACACCGCCGGCAACGCCGATGAAGCGCGCTCGTGGGCGACGGAGCGGCGCTATGGCAGCCTCATAATCGTGACCGCGACCTACCACATGCCACGCTCTCTCGCCGAGCTTTCGCTGGCCCTGCCCGCCGCCCGGCTCATCCCGCATCCGGTTACGCCCGCGGGCTTCCCGGACAGCCGCTGGTGGCTCAGCCCTGCGGTGGCGCGCAAGCTGTTCTCCGAATACATCAAGTTCCTGCCGGCCGCGGCTCACCTGACGGTGGCGCGCGCGCTCGGCGGCGGTCAGCCGAGCTCGCTCGCCGAGATGCCGGTCGACCGGCCGGCCGGGATTTGACCCGCCGTGTGGCTCGTCAGGCTTCGCTCATTGATCTACGTGCCGGTGTTCTATCTCACGACGGCGATCTTCGTCGTCGGCGGGTCGTTCCTGCTGCTGGGCCCGCGCCGCTACGCCATGGCCGGCCTAAAGACCCACGCCATCGTCTCGCTTTGGCTCCTGAAATGGATCGTCGGCACGCGCATGGAGGTGCGCGGCCGCGAGAAGCTCCCGAAGCCGCCCTATCTCGTCGCCTGCAAGCACCAGTCGGCGTGGGACACGTTCGCGCTCATCCCGATCTTCTCCGACCCCGCCATGGTCATGAAGGCGGAGCTGCGCCACATTCCCTTCCACGGCTGGTTCTCGCGCAAATTCGAGCATGTGTTTGTTGCACGCGAGCGCGGGCCCGGTGCACTGCGTCAGCTTTTGCGCGACGCCAAGGCGCGCGCCGCCGCCGGGCGCGAGATCGTGATCTTTCCCGAGGGCACCCGGAGGCCGCCCGGCGCCGAGCCCGACTACAAGCCTGGCGTGGTGGCGATCTACGAAGGTCTCGAACTGCCCTGCGTGCCGGTAGCGCTCAACTCTGGCCTCTACTGGCCGCGGCGCAGCTTGATGCGCTATCCGGGCACGATCATTGTGGAGATCCTCGACCCGCTGCCTGCAGGACTGCCGCGCGGTAAGTTCAAGGACGAGCTGCAGCGGCGCATCGAGGCCGCATCGAACCGCCTGATCCTCGAAGCCGCGTGCTCGAAGGAGCCGCCGCCGATCCCGGCCGATGCGCTCGCTCGCGCCGAGGTAAATTGCTTAGAAACCAAATCGAAAGCCATTAATTAACGAGGCGGCCGCAATCGCCGCTTTGGGCCGCCATTGCTCGAGTTTTGGACGTAGGCCCGCCACGCGACCCGTAAACGGCCAGC
>DATIZL010000009.1:0-3968 GCA_035517115.1 Hyphomicrobium sp. | reverse complement strand
CGCTTGTTCAATTCCTGCGACCCCGAAACAAATTTGTGATGACGCCATGACAAAACGCGCGCCGAGTACAGCTGACGAAGAGCTGTGTAAGAGTTTGCCGAAGAGGCTGTCACAGATCGAGCTCCACCACGGCCAAGCCGTGTGGGTGATGACGGAGCTAGGGTTTCGAGGCGAGGTCTCGGAGGAGACCTTCTACGAGTACCTGAAGTCATTGCGCAAGTTTGGAATACCTTTCGAACATCCGCCGGGAGCCAGCAGCTGGGCTTCGACCCCTGAATTACTGGCGCCCGTCTGTTCGATCCTCACAAACTGCCAGCCCGCTTTGGGCCTTCGGAGACTAGGCGCCAGATGGAGCGCCAAAACCTGCGGCTGGAGACCGAGGTCCGGGCGCTCTCGCAGGCGGCGTAACTGTAACCGACCGGAACCGCGCACTATTCTCTGGGGTGTCGTACAGGGAGCTGGAGACACCCGAGAGCACGTGACTGGCTGGCTGGGGGACTAGGATTCGAACCTAGACAGGCAGAGTCAGAGTCTGCAGTCCTACCATTAGACGATCCCCCAATGCCGGGACCGCGGCGCGCTCAGCGCCGGTCCGGCGCATATAACAGCTAGCCTTTGGGCTCGCAACCCGCCACCTCAAGCTCCTGCGATCTCGCCCGCTACAGCACGATGTCCTCCGCGCGGCGAGAAGCGCGCAGTGCGCCCTCAGCCACCGCCCACCCCCAGCAGCTCCGGCCGGTACTCGAAGTGCATGGTATCGTAGTGGTGCCATTTGCCGCCCCAGATGAAGCCGTGCTTCTCGAAGATGCGCACGATGTCCATGGGGATCGCGTTCCTGTAGGCGTAGGCGCCGTCCTTTCCCGGCGCGGCGTTGCGCCAGTAGTCGGAGTGCTTCAGCGCAACGTCGATAGCGATGCCCTGCCCGTGCGCGGAGACGCGGTTGGTGCCGGCAATGACGCGGCAATTGTAGGTGCCGGCCGAGGGAAAGAGATACGCATCGAACTTAGCCGGCAGCTCGTCGAGCTCGCGGCTCACGGCCTCGAGGTGCTTTGCCGCGCCGTTGATCCTGCTGAAGGGAAGCTTCTGGCCCGACTTCTTGGGTAGCCAGACCACTGTTGCGAGGTTCTTTTCGACCTCGCCCTTGCGGCAGTCGCCATAAACCTTGTTGAAGAACGCCTCGTTGCGCGCGCGCCCCGGGTCGACGTCCTTCGCCGGTGGTGCCGCAAGTTCACCCGCCCGGTAAGGCACGGCGAGCATGTCCTCGATGTCGGGGTGATCGAGCCATTCCGCAAACGACTTCTCGCCCTTGCCGTCGTCGAGGGCCATGCGCGTGCCGTCGCGCCAGACGAGGGTGCCCCCCTCGATGCGCTCGAGCTCGTTGGGATAGGCGGCGAGTAGCCGGTGCTGCGCCTCTTGCGATAGCTCGCCCGCCGCCGCTCCAAGCGGCAGCAGCAGCGCGGCAATGAAAAGGCACTTCGCACGCATTGAAGCCAAGGAGCTTGTTTGGATTTTCGGCGCCGGCAACCTAGCACGCGCAACTGCCGCGGGGACACCGGAGCGCAAGCGAGGCCCATGGCGCCAGAAGGAATTGGGCGGGTCTTGTGGAAAAGCGCGTTGCAGGACTGCTCAAAAGCGCGGTAGCCATTGATAAGTCACGATGCCACTTACGCGCGCCGAGGCTTTACGCAGCGGCGTTTGCTGATAAAGTGACACGCAAGTGTCTTCCAGGAGACGCCTGATGATAACGGGCTCCCCGCCAGTGGGTAGTCCAGATGCCAGGCGCTGGAGTTTGGGCCTTGCAGGGTTACCCTGATGACGGCGGCGCGACGGACGCGCCCGACGCCGGCGCCGCGGCCGAGGGGATGACCCCGGCCCCTAGCCCCGTCTCTCCCATCCGACCTAAGCACACGCAGCGCAACCGTGAGCTTGCGGAGGATCCCAATCGCGATGCCATCTACGGCGCGCTCGACCTCGGCACCAACAATTGCCGCCTCTTGCTCGCGCGGCCCTCGCGCCGCGGGTTTCGCGTCGTCGATGCGTTCTCGCGCATTATCCGGCTGGGTGAGGGCGTAGGACAGACCGGACGACTATCGCCTGCCGCCATGGCGCGCACGCACGAGGCGCTGAAGGTCTGCGCCGCCAAGCTCGACCGCGCGAATGTGCGCCGCTCGCGCCTCGTCGCCACCGAGGCCTGCCGCATCGCTAAGAATAGCGCCGAGTTCCTAGCCGAGGTGCACGACCGGCTTGGTCTTAACATCGAGATCCTCACGCCCGAGGCCGAGGCACGCCTCGCCGTCTCGGGGTCGGCGGCGCTCATCGATTCGAGCTGCGACTACGTGCTGGTGTTCGACATCGGCGGCGGCTCCTCGGAGCTGATCCTGCTCGACCTGTCGCGCCGCAGCGGACGCCGCGAGCGCCGCGCCGACCGGATGGACGCGCAAAACTTGATGCTGGCATGGACCTCGCTGCCGATCGGCGTCGTCACGCTCGCCGAGCGCTTCGGCGGCCGCCACGTGGGGCCGGACGACTTCGAGGCCATGGTCGCCGAGACGAGACGCATGCTCGAGCCTTTCGAAGCGGCGCACGAGCTGGCAAAGCGCCTGCAGGGCAAGCGCGTGCACATGCTCGGCACCTCGGGTACGGTGACCACGGTTGCGGGCGTGCACCTCGGCCTCCCCCGCTACGATCGCAACCGCGTCGATGGCTGCTGGCTCAGCTTGCGGGACGTTCGCGCGGTCACCTACGATCTCCTTGGCCGCGCCTACGAGCAGCGCGTGGCGGAGCCCTGCATTGGCCGCGACCGTGCTGACCTCGTCCTCGCCGGCTGCGCCATCCTCGAGGCGGTGCTGCGGCTGTGGCCGTGCGAGCGCTTGCGAGTTGCCGACCGGGGATTGCGCGAGGGCATTCTGACGACGCTGATGGCCGAGGACGGCGTCTTGCGCACCGGCCGGCGCCGCCGCCGCCGCTGAAGGCATCGGGATGGCGAGACGCAAAGGCGGCGGCAAGAGCGGGCCTAAGGGCGCGAGTGTGACGGGACCCGGGGGCGGGGCCCGGCAAATGCACGTGCGCCTCAAGGACGCGCGCCGCCACACGCCCTCCTCGCAGCGCTGGCTGCAGCGCCAGCTCAACGATCCCTATGTCGCGGCGGCAAAACGCGAGGGCTTCCGCTCGCGCGCGGCCTACAAGCTTGCCGAAATCGACGACAAGCACAGGCTCTTGAAGCCGGGAATGCGCGTCGTCGATCTCGGTGCGGCGCCGGGGGGCTGGAGCCAGATCGCGGCGGAGCGCGTCGCCGCCGTCTCCGGCCAGGGCCAGGTCGTCGCCATCGATGTGACTGCTATCGATCCTTTGCCCGGCGTCACCTTCGTACAGCTCGACTTTACGAGCGCCGGTGCCGAGGACGCCTTGAAGGCGCTTTTGCGGGGCGGCGGCGCCGATGTCGTCCTTTCCGACATGGCCGCGCCGACCACCGGGCATACGCGCACGGATCACTTGCGCATCATGGGGCTCGCCGAGGCCGCCGCGCACTTTGCCTGTGACGTGCTTTCCCCTGGCGGCGCGTTCCTCGCCAAGGTGCTGCAGGGCGGCAGCGAGCGGGAGCTGCTTGATTTGCTGAAGCGCTCCTTCAAGACCGTACGCCACGTCAAGCCGCCGGCGTCACGCGCCGATTCGGCCGAGCTCTACGTGTTGGCGACGGGCTTCAGGGGGAAGTAAGCGCCTTGCAGTGTGAGCATGGCGCGGTCGCCCCGCGGCATCGCTGCCCGAGGGCTTCAAGGAGCGAGGGAGCGGGGGCGCCGAGCGGCCGCCCTCCTCACCTCCCCCCACCTGACGCGCTGAAGCTTCGCTTCACCGCGTCGTCCTCCCCCAAAGCTTGGCTTCGCCAAGGCGGGGGAGGAGAAAGGGAGTCCCGCTCGCCCCACTGTCATCCCGGAAGCCGAAGCGGTAGCGGAGGCTATCCGGGACCCAGA
>DATIZL010000008.1:0-24070 GCA_035517115.1 Hyphomicrobium sp. | reverse complement strand
CAATCCCGATGGAGAGATCCTCGCCGAGCTTCCGTGCAAACCGGGCACAGGGCGCGAAGGACGTCTCGCCGTACTTGCCGAAACCGGTGTCGACGATGGGATTGACGATAAACTCATAACCTTCCCTCCGAAATCCGATGATAGGCCGGATCTCCAAATCCCATCTGGTCTGAGAGAACTGCGGCATCGCGTAGCTGAGCTCGAAATTCGCACCGTAAAAGAATTCCTTCTGCGCTGCGTTAGGCGTAACGAAGAGCTCGCGGAGTTTGGCAGCGTTGGAATAGAATGTTCCGCTATAATCAACCGCAAATGGCGCATAGAATCCCATTGCCCACCAATCGGTGATGCCGTAGGCCAGTTCTGGAGTCCCGTTGAGGGCGTGATTTGGGACAATGCCGCCCGGGAAATCGGCTTGCTTGAGGCCGTCGATGGCGTAGTTGAGATGCTGCTCTAGTGTCCACTGGTCGACTTTAGCAATTTCGGTGCGTTGTAAACCTGGATCTCGTCGGTGATCGCATGCGGATTGGTCGACAGGAGGGTGCGAGGAATGTCGATAAGCTCCTGAGCTCTCAGGCCGCTCACGCACCCAGCCGCCGCATGGCTCGTTGCTTCCGAGGCCTTGCGTTTTTGCGGTTAGCGTCGACGTTGGCTGTGGGCCCTCTCGGACACCCGCCGCGAACTAATGCTCGTCCTTCGGCTTCTTATCTTCGTGCGGGGCTTTATGCGCGTGCGGCGCACCAGGTGCATGACCATTGGCGCCGACAATCTTACCCGGCGGCAGACGTGCGAAGGTCTTCGGCCCATGGTCCGGATGCCCCGCGTGCGCCGGTCCTGGCGACGCGAGCCCGAGCCCGGGATTCGCCAATGAGCCGGTGCTCTTTGGTCCTTTGGTGAACCCATTGGACGGCACGTTCGCGAAGGTGTTGGCGGGCTTATTATCGTGATGCGACGATTCAGGATGTAACGATCCGGGCGGCGTAGCCCCAATCGCCGGGTTCACCGCTGTGCCGAGGTTCTTCGGGCCGGTCGTGATGCCCTTCGCCGGCACCACACCTTGGCCGGTGAACATCGCCGCGTGGCTCGTTGCAGCAATCGTCGGCTTGCCGTGATTGAAGGAGGCCCTGAGCTCGCGGTTTTGGCTCGCCCCGTGCTCGTGCTCTGTCTGCTGTTGGGTGAGGCCAGCATGCTGCTCGGCTGCCGCCAGCTTCTCTTGCGCCGTGGGCTGGGCCGTCACTCCTCCTTGCCCGCCGTTGAAGCTGACGTTGTTCACGGTCGTCCGATTGACCACCACCGTCTTATTGTAGGTGTTGTGAATGATGGTCGTGTTCACGTTGGTCACGGCGGTGTTGTAGACGAAGGCGCCGTGGTTCCAGTAGCCGCCGTGATAACCCTCGCCGATATAGCCGAAGCCGTAATTGATCCCGCCGTAGAAGCCGACGTGCGGGCCCCAATAGCCCGCGTGCCAAGCATAATAACCGTCGCTCCAGCCCCAGTAGCCGGGCGTCCATAAATAGCCGACGACCGGAGCACGCACCCACGTCCCCGGCACCCAGTAGTAGTCGTCGATGTCGGGGTCATAGGCCCAATAGCCGGGCGTCCAGATGAAGTCGGGACCGGGGCAGAAGGGCTGCACGTAGACCGGCAGCGGGGGCGGCGCAAAGCCGACGGATACGCCGACGAAGACGCCCGCGTGGGACGACGTCGAATACAATAAAGCGAAAAGAGCAACGAGCGGTTGGAGCCAGCGGGAGCTTCTCATCGTTGCGTCCTCCCTGAGGTCTGCCGTCAAGAGTGCCTCACTAAAACGAGGCCAGAGGTGCTCACGTTCCCTCGTGGAAAAAAGAAGAAGCGCCGGACTGCCAGTCCGGCGCTTCTGATGGATGTTAGTGCTTCGGGTCGCCAAATCCGGGCGGCAACGGCTGGGTCGCGTCCGACGGGTCCTTCCAAGTCGCCTTGCCTTGATCCCAGCCCTTGGGCTGCCCGTCGTCAAAGCCGTTGTGGCCGCCCGTCGTGTTGCTCAAGCCGGGAGGAGCTGAGGGCTGCCCGCCGCCACCGCCGAGACCGGGGCTGGCGCCCGGACCTTTCGCCTCTGCCACGCTGCCAAACGCCAGCAACAATCCGGCGGCGGCGGCAACGAGATAAATCTTTTGCATGGCTTCTCCTTTGCTCCGTTGCATGACTACCTTCAGAACCTCAAGTGGGACGTGAATGTGACCTGAGCCTTACAGAGCCACTCCTCCTCGCGTCGTGTCGGAGCAAGACCACACTTAGAGCGCAGCGGAGACTATGCACGCTCGGCGAGCAGCACGCGCAAACGCCGCGCGCCAGCAAGCTAATTCGGCTCGTCCGCGGCCCCGCGGAAGTTGTGCCGGCGCATGCTGAACGTCGCCATGCACGCTCAGATCGTACGGAAGCCGCGGGCACAAGAATCGAGTCTCGCGGCGACCGGGCGTGAGCGCTTAAGCCTTCGGCGGCGTAGGTTCCCGCGGAGGGCCCATCAGGATGGGCTGGAAGAACACCGCCGCCGCGAGCGTAGTGAGGAGGGAGAGCGCCAACAGCTCCCCCATGCTCGACGTTCCCGGGTGGCTGGAGAACCATAAGCTGCCGAAGGCCGTCGCGGTCGCCGTGGCGCTGAACATGACCGCGCGCGTCAGCGGCGAGGCAAGGAGGCTCGTCTCGCCGCCGCGCCAGGCGAGCACGTAATAGATCTTGAACGCCACGCCGACGCCCAAGAGCAGGGGCAGCGCGATGATATTGGCGAAGTTCAGCGGCAGCCCCACCCAGACCGTCAGCTCCATCGTCACCACGCCGGCGAGCAGCAGCGGCACCAGCGTGACCAGCACGTCGCTTGTGCGGCGAAGGACGACGAGCAGAATGAAGGTGATCGAGACGAGCGCCAAACCGCCCGCCACGAGAAAGGCGCGGACGACGGTATTCGCCGATTGCTGAATGAGAACCGGGCTGCCCGTGCTGTCGGGTGCGACCGCCAACACCGCCGAGACGAAGCGTTCCATCCTCTTGTTGTCGGTGACGTCGCCCTTGGGTGCCACCTCCACGCGTGCTCTGCCGTCCGGGGTCAGCCAGTCGCGTACGAGGTCTTGAGGGAGCGAGCCGATCGACACAGGCTCGGGGTTGAGCGCGCTTCGGATCTGGCGCAGGTGAGTCTCAAAGGGCGTCATCAAGGCGTGCTCAATGGTCGCTCGGCGGCTCGGGTCGGTGGTTGCGAGAGACATGAGCGCGGCCGCCACGCGCAGGGAGAGCGCGGCAGATGGGCCGCTGCCGCGCGCGTCCACGAACGCGTCGCTCGCCTCTGTCAGTGCTTGCACGGTATCGGCGTCCGTGGGCGGCGCTTTCGTCTCGATGGGATCGAGGGCCGGGCCGAGCAGGGCTGCTGCGTCGGCGATGGTCGCGAGCTTTTCGCTCTGCGCTTCCGGAATGAAGGACTTGAGCGTCGTCGCGCGCGCAACTTCCGGCAATTGCTCGAGGCGGCGCGCGAGCACAATGGCGTCGGTGAGCGACGGCGTAAGGATGTCGATGGTGTCGGGCGAGGTGGTTGGGTCCTTCATCAGGTCCAACATGGTCGCCACCGACTCGACCTTCTTGCTGCGCAAGTTGAGCGGATTGAAATCGAACCTTACGTGCTGCAGCAGCGGCAGGCCCGCTGCCACCGCGAGGCCGGTGAGAACGAGGATCGCGTGCCGGTGGCGTGCGAGAAAGCGGTCGACGGGGATGAGCGTGCGGTACCCGACCTCGGCCGCCTCGCCCGGCGGCTTCAAGATCATCAACAGCGCGGGAAGCAGGGTGATGCTCGTCGCAAACGCGATGAGCATTCCGGTGCCGGCAATGAGACCGAGCTCGGACACGCCGCGGTAGTCGGTAGGCACGAAAGCGTAGAATCCGGCTGCCGTGGCGGCCGCGGCGAGAGCGAGCGGGGTGCCGACTTCGGCGGCGGCGGCGCGCAACGCAGCGCCGAGATCGTCATTGACGTGCCGCTCCTGGCGGTAGCGGACGGAGAATTGGATCCCGAAATCAACGCCGATGCCGACGAACAGAACCGCGAACGCGACGGAGATGAGGTTCAGTGCGCCCACCATCGCGAGGCCGGCCGCCGCGGTTAAGGTGAGCCCGACGATGAGGCTCAGCATGACGGCGAGGATGATCCGGGCGGAGCGTAGGGCAAGCCACAGGATGAGGATGACGGCGGCAATCGTGAGAGTGGCATTGAGCGCCGCGCCTTCGGCGACGGTGGCGAATTCCTCATCCGCCATCGGGACGGGCCCGGTTAAGCGCACGGAGATCCCGTGATCGGGGACGAGCCCGAGGCTCTGAACCGTCGTGCGGATGACGTCCGTGGCCGCCGCGCCGGGCTCGAGCGCGCCGTAATCGAGCACCGGCTTGACGTAGATGAACCTTCGCAGCTCCCGCGCCGTTGGCTCCTCGCCCGTCATCAGCACGCTCCACGAGAACGCGGTCTCGCGCCCGGCGAGGAGGGCTTCCAACGTGTCGGCAATCTTCGTCAGCGGCTTCTGGAACTCGGCAAACTCGATGCGGCCGGCCTTCACGCCTGTGGGAATGAACGACAACGCGTGAGCGAAGCCGCGCAAGCTCGGATCGGCGGCGAGCGTGGCGAGGAAGGGCTGAGCCCGGATCAATTGCTCCGTGGTCCGCGCAACCTCCGCGGCGGAAAGGAACAGCAGGCCGTTGCGCTCGAAGAAGGGACTGGCATCGGGTTGGCGCACCGATTCGATGTGTTCGGGTTTTCCCGCGAGCGCTTGTGCAAGGGTTCGGGACGCGGTGTCGGCAAGCTCCGGGGTCGCTGCGTCCAGCACGACGATGATCGTATCCGACTGTTGCGGAAATGCCGCATCGAATTGGATTTCGCGTTGGCGCCAAGGCAATCTTGCGGAGATGAGCTGGCTTGTGTCCGTGCTGATTGCGAAGTTCTCGCGGACGTACTCCGCGGCACCCGCCGTGAAGATCACGGCGAGGGCGACGACGAGCCAAGGGAAGCGGCAGCAGGCCGTTACGACTGTTACCACGACCGACTTGAGCATGTGTGGGCGGCTACTGGGCTGATGAGGGGAGCGGCACTGACGGCGATGGGTCCCTGCGGTCCCGCCTATGGTAGTGTTTGCCATGATAGCCGCAATGGGAGCCACATCCGCCACAAAGCGTTATTATTGGTGAGCGGCTGGGGGGACAGGTAAATGGCGGAGCGCATCAAGGTCATACTCGCTCAACCTCGCGGGTATTGTGCGGGCGTCGTGCGCGCCATTGATATCGTGGAACGGGCGCTCGAGATCCATGGGCCTCCTGTCTACGTGCGCCACGAAATCGTGCACAACCGTCATGTTGTCGAGAGCCTCAAGGCGAAGGGTGCGCGTTTCGTCGAGGATCTCTCCGAGGTGCCTGCGGGCGCAATCACGATCTTCAGCGCGCATGGCGTGTCGCGGGCGGTGGAGGATGACGCGCGAACGCGCGGCCTCTCGGTGCTCGACGCAACCTGCCCGCTCGTGGCGAAAGTCCACAAAGAAGGACAGCGCTACGTCGATCACGGTCGCGTGGTGATCCTCATCGGGCATGCGGGACACCCCGAGGTCGAAGGCACGCTCGGGCAGCTCAGCGGGCCCGTTTATCTCGTGCAAAATCAGGCCGATGTGGCGGCACTCGACATCCCGGCCGATACCCCTCTCGCCTACATCACGCAGACCACGCTCAGCGTGGACGACACCCGCTCGACGATCCTGGCGATCAAGAAGCGGTTCACCAATGTCGTCGGTCCCGACACCCGCGACATCTGCTATGCCACGCAAAATCGCCAGACCGCCGTGCGCGAGCTGAGCAAACGGGTCGACCTCATTCTCGTCGTCGGCGCCAGCAACAGCTCCAACTCCAACCGGTTGCGCGAGATCGGTGCCGAGGCGGGAATTCCGAGCTACCTCGTAGCCGACGGCAGCGAGCTCGACCCGAGCTGGTTCGTCGGCAAGTCGACGATCGGCATCACCGCGGGGGCATCCGCCCCGGAGGTTCTGGTGGAGGATGTGATCGATGCCCTTCGCGCCATCGGTCCGGTGCAGGTCGAGGCGCTGGCGGGCGTACAGGAAAGCGTCGAGTTCCGCCTGCCGCAAGAGCTCGCCGATGCTTGACCGCAGGCTGACGTCTGCCTGCTCAACACACGCAAGGAGCCCGGAGTGGGTATTCCACTAAATCAGGTTGTCACCATCGGAGCCTACATCATCGGGCAGCACTTGCGGGGGCGCCGGCGCTACCCGCTCGTGCTGATGCTCGAGCCGCTGTTCCGCTGCAACCTCGCCTGTGCCGGTTGCGGCAAGATCGATTATCCCGACAAGATCCTGAACCAGCGGCTGTCGGTCGACGAGTGCATGGGCGCGATCGACGAGTGCGGAGCGCCGGTGGTCGTGCTCGCCGGCGGCGAGCCGCTGCTCCACAAGGAGCTCCCGCAGATCGTCGAAGCTGCGCTTGCCAAGGGCAAGTTCGTCACCGTCTGCACCAACGCGCTGCTCATGGACAAGAAGCTCGATCAGTACCGGCCGCACAGCCGCTTCAACTGGTCGGTGCACCTCGACGGCGACGAGGAGATGCACGACAAATCCGTGTGTCAGAAGGGCGTCTACACGCGCGCGGTCGCCGCGATAAAGAATGCGAAAGCGAAGGGTTTCCGGGTCAACATCAACTGCACGCTCTTCAGCGACGCGCAAGCGGACCGCGTGGCGCGCTTCTTCGACACGGTGAAGGCGCTCGGCGTCGGCGGCATGACGATCTCGCCGGGCTATGCCTATGAGCGCGCCCCTGATCAGCAGCACTTCCTCAACCGCACGAAGACCAAGCAGCTGTTCCGCGACATCTTCCGCTTGGGGCGCGGCGGCAAGGCATGGCCGTTCTTCCAATCCGCGCTGTTCCTCGACTTTCTGGCCGGGAACCAGCAGTACCATTGCACGCCGTGGGGAAATCCGACGCGCACGGTATTTGGCTGGCAGCGTCCCTGCTACCTGCTCGGCGAAGGCTACGCCAAGACCTTCAAGGAGCTGATGGAGGAGACCAACTGGGACGCCTACGGCACCGGCAACTACGAGAAGTGCGCAGATTGCATGGTGCACAGCGGCTTTGAGGCGTCCGCCGTGCTCGACGCGGTGAAGCGGCCGTGGAAGCTCGCGGCGGTCACCTTGATGGGCGTCAAGACCGAGGGGCCGATGGCGCCCGAAATCCCGCTCGACCGCCAGCGGCCGGCCGAATACGTGTTCTCGCGCCACGTCGAGCGCAAGCTAGCCGAGATCGAGCAGGCCGAGGCCGCCCCCCAGCCGCCGGTGGCAGCGGAATAGGGCGTAATAGGCGCACCCCGCATCGGCGGCAACGCGTAGGAGCTGCGGGATCTGGCCCGGCTCCCGCCTCAAGGGGCGCAACACCGCCCCGGCATCCGTGCTCCCATCGTCGCGCATGCCGGCGAGGGCGGCGCTGGGAAGCGCTCGCTCAGCAGGATCGGAAACGACGCGGAGCACGGCGAATGGCAAACCGAGCTCTGCCGCCACGCGCGCGGCCACGTGACTTTCCATGTCGGCCCCCGCGGCCCCCGTCGCCTCGAGCAGCGCTTGCTTCTGTGCTGGCGTGACGAGCGGCCGGTCGACGCCGGCGATGCCGACCACCGCGGCTCGCCCAAGCCGCGCCTGCAGGCGCGCGGTCCACACATCGTCCGCAAGGTGGCGGCCGTTCTCGTCCACGACCTCGCGGCCAATCAGAACTGCGCCGGGGCGCAGCTCGCGCTCGAGGCCGGCGGCAACGCCGAAGCTGATGACGCCGCGGCAATCCTTGGTGATCGCCTCCTCGATCAGCCTCTCAAGGCGCCCCGCATGCCCGCCCCCGGCAATGGCCCTCGTGCGCGGCGAGCGCTCGGCGACGCGCGCTTCCGCCTTGAGGCCGGTTACGGCGAGGACATAGCCGCCCGTTTGCGGTCCGGCACTCACATCCCGACCGCAACGGACGTGGCGTTGGCCGCCTTCAAGTTGGCGAAGCGAGCGAGCGCCCAAAGCGGGAAGAACTTGGGATATCCGTGGTAGCGCAAATAGAAGACGCGCGGGAAGCCGGTGGCGGTAAACCGCTTCTCCTTCCAGAAGCCGTCAGCACCCTGGTTCGCGAGCAGATAGCCGATGCCGCGCTCGACCGCCGGATGGTCGATCTCGCCCGCGGCCATCAGCCCGAGCAGCGCCCATGCGGTCTGCGACGCCGTGCTCGGCGCCGGCTCGTAGCCTCTATAGTCGAGCTTGTAGCTGTCGCCATCCTCGCCCCAGCCGCCATCCTCGTTTTGAATGGACAGCAGCCACCGCACCGCCTTTTGCACTTCCGGTGAGTTGGGGTCGATGCCGGCGGCGTTGAAGGCGCACAGCACCGACCAGGTCCCGTAGATGTAGTTCATGCCCCAGCGGCCGTACCAGCTGCCTTCCTTCTCTTGCGTACGCTTCAAGTAGGCGACGGCACGGTCGAGCGCGACGCTCTTCCCAGGCGTGTCGCCGAGCTGCGCGAACATGGAGAGGCAGCGCGCCGTGACATCCGCAGTCGGCGGATCGAGCAGCGCGCCGTGGTCGGAGAATGGGATCTGATTGAGGTAGTGATAGGTATTGTCGGCATCGAAGGCGCCCCAGCCGCCGTTCTTGCTTTGCATGCCCTCGACCCATTCGCGGCCGCGCGCCATGGCCTCCCGGTATTCGGCACGGCGCGCCTCGGGGATGTGCTTCATGGCGCGGTCCATGGCCATGACCACGACTGCGGTGTCGTCGAGATCGGGGTAGTGCGGATTGGCGTATTGGAACGCCCAGCCGCCGGGCCGCACGTTGGGCCGCGTCGCCGCCCAGTCGCCGGCCGTGTCGAGGACTTGCAGGGGCTGCAACCAGTCGAGGCCGTGCCGCGCGCTGGTTTCGGCCTCCACGCCGCCCACCTCGAGGAGCGTGTGCGCCGCCAGCGCAGTGTCCCACACGGGCGACAGGCAAGGCTGGCAGTAGGCCTCGTCGTCTTTGACGACCAGGAGCTTCTCGAGCGATGAGCGCGCAATCGCCCGGTGCGGGTGATCGGCCGGATAGCCGATCGCATCGAACATCAGGACCGAGTTGGCCATGGCGGGGAAGATCGCACCGAGCCCGTCATCGCCGTTAAGCCGCTCGGTGACGAAGCGGCGCGCCCTCTCGATGGCGAGCTTGCGCGTCGTCTTCGGAAAATAGGGCTCGAGCGCGCGCAGGATGTGGTCGATGGCGCCGAAGATTCCCGACCACGGCCAGGTCTGGTGCGGGCCCTTGGGCCAATGCCGCACGTCCTCCGGCGGCGTGACGAACAATTCGGCGATGCCGACGCCCTTCGGGTTGCGCGCCCGCGGCTTCAGCGCATTGAGCACGGTGAGCGGCACCAGCACCGTGCGCGCCCAATAGGAGATCTTGTCGAGGTGGAACGGGAACCAGCGCGGCAGCAGCGTGATCTCGACCGGCATCACGGGGACCCCGCGCCAGGGAATGGCGCCGTACAGTGCGAGCAGGTTGCGCGTGAACACGTTGCTGTTGGCGGCGCCGCCCTGGGCGAGGATCCATTGGCGCGCGCGCACCATGTGCGGGGCATCGATGGGGTCGCCGATCATCTTCAGCGCGAAATAGCCCTTGACGCTTGCGCTGACGTGGGAGGGCCCGTCATGGAAGAGGGGCCATCCTCCGTCGCTCGACTGAATACGGCGCAGATACGCGGCAATCTTCGCCTCCAGCGCTGCATCGACCGGCTCGCCGAGATAGTGGCGGGTGAGCACGTACTCGGCGGGGATGGTGGCATCGGCTTCGAGCTCGAACACGAAGTGGCCGTCCGCGTGCTGCAGGCCCATGAGCGCGCGGGTGGCCGCTCCGATCGACGCATTGAGTCTCTGGATGGGAACTGACGCCGAAACGGCCTGTTCGGCCAATCTTGCGCGAGCTGTCGTCATCCCTCGACCCTCTTCTGATTTGCCCTATAGCCTTGCGACTTGCTCATGCGGGTGTCGCCCGCACGAGACCGGCTGCCCGCGTGCCGGATCGGATCGCGCCTTCGATGGTTGCAGGCAGGCCGGTCGCTGTCCAGTCGCCGGCGAGAACCAGGTTACGCCAGCGCGTCCGCGCGGCCGGGCGCTTGGCGTTTTCCCGCGGCAGCGCGGCAAACGTCGCCTTGCGCTCCTTGACCAGCTGCCATGGCGGCATGCCGCCCTTTTGCCCGGTCAGGGCGGCGACCTCGCTCCAGATCTGGCGAGCCAACGGCTCGCGCTCGGCCTCCACGAAGCGGTCGGCGGCGCTGACGGTCACCGAGATGCGGTCGGGGAATGCGAACACCCACTCCGTCGTCGCATTGAGCACGCCGAGGATCTTCGGGAACCCGGGAGGCGGCGCGATCTTGAAATGCGCATTGAGGATGGCGTTGAATTCCTTGGGAGCCGGCAGGCCCCTGATCAGCAGCGGCGCGACCCAGCCCGGCACGGCCAAGACGACTGCGTCGTCCTTGCCAAGGGCGATCTTGTCCTCGCCGAAATCGAGCGTGCGGACATGGTCGTCCGCAAGGTCGACCGCGCGCAGCTGATGATCGAAGCGGACTTCCGCTCCCTTGCGTTGAAGATAGGCAAGCGCCGGATCGATGAACGCTGCCCCGAGCCCGCCTGCGGCAATGAGCGGGCGGCACGCCTGTCCCCCCTTGGCCAGCGTCTCGCGCACGACGGCCCCGGCGAGAGCGGCGGAACCGACGACGGGATCGGTATTGAGGGCGGCTAGAAAGACCGGGCGCAGCAGGCGCTTATAGAGCGTTCCATCGCAGGAGATTACTTCCCCGAGTGTCTGGTCGCCTCTGACCGCCAGTAGCCGCGCCAGCGCCACGTAATCGAGAGCGCTGGTACCCGGGACGCGGCGTCCGCTCGCAAAAATCCACCACGGGAGCGGGCCAGCGTTGGGGCGCACCGCCCACCGCTCGCCGGAGGCGAGATCGGCGAACGGAAACTCCGTCGCGTCGGGCCCGACGAGGCCGCCCGGAGCGCCGACCGTCTTTAGGAAGGCGAGCGCGGACTGGTTGCCCGAGAGCACGAGGTGGTTGCCGTTGTCGATGGTCAGGCCGAGGGCCGGCTCGAAATACGAGCGGCAGCGGCCGCCGGCATGGCGGGCGAGCTCGTGCACGACGACCTTGCGGCCGGAGCCCGAGAGGCTGACGGCGGCCGACAAGCCGGCAAGACCGGCGCCGATGATGTGGACGGTTCCGCGCGCCATCAAAGCAGGCCGTGGCGGAACACCGCCCAGATGACCGTGGGCACCGAGTGGCGGAGCTTGTGCCGCGGCGGACGCCACCCGCGCGATATCAGCCTGTCCAGCATGGCGCGATAGACGGCGGCCATGAGGCGGGGCGAGCGGACGCTGCCGCGTCCGCAGCGCGCCATGACGGCTTCCGCGGCGTCGAAGTGAGAACGCGCGCGCGCGGCGAGGACGCGGCACGCGTCGTTGAGCGCCGGATGAGACAGCACCTCGAATGGGTCTTGGCTGGCGATGCCGGCTTCGGCGAGCGCTTCGCGGGGCAGATAGAGACGCCCCATGGCGGCATCCTCGTCGAGGTCGCGCAGGATGTTGGTCATTTGCAGAGCACGGCCCAGGTGGTGGGAGAGCGGCAGCCCGTCCTTATCGGCGAGGCCGAAAATACGCACGCAGAGCCGGCCGACGGCAGAGGCCACGCGGTCGCAATAGAGATCTAACATGGCCCAATCGGGCGCTCTTGTTACGCCGGTAACATCCATTTCCATGCCATCGATGACGGCGAGGAAATCGGCCTTCGCAAATCCGAATGCCGCGATCAGCGGCTGCAGCCCCTCTGTCAGCTCCGTCTCGCCGCCACCAGCATAGAGGCGCTCGATATCCCCCCTCCAGCGGTCGAGCCGGGCGAGCCGCCCCTCGGTCGGGCCCTCCTCGTCGGCGATATCGTCGACCGCCCGGCAGAAGGCGTAGACGGCATACATGGCCTGACGCTGCGCAGGCGGAAGTATGCGCATGGCCGCATAGAACGAGCTGCCGGAGGCGACGGAAGCGGAGCTGGTGCCCGAGTGCTGCGGTAGGCTCATCGCGCACCGCCTCTTGCCGCAGGGTAGGGCAGCCATTGCCGCGCCATGCGCCGGTAGGCCTCGCCTCCCGCGGCCGCGGCCACGGTAAAGAGGGCGGACCCGCGCGAGAGATGCACCCGCTCGCTCAAGGGGTCGCGGAGCCGGAGCAGCGATAGGAGCACGTTCGCGAGCCGGACGATCGCCGCAGTCTCGAGACCGAGCCGCGCGTTGCGGACACGCTCGGGCAGCTCCGTCGCCTCCGGCATCAGCGATGCGGTGAGGTCGACCACGGAGGCGAGGCACGCGCGCAGCGCGGGCGACGCGGCGGATGCGGCGAGCGCCTCTACGGCAACGCCGTGAGCGTCAAGCACGTCGAGCGGCACGTAGACGCGATCAAGCGAGCGGAAGTCCTTGGCGCAATCCTGCAGGTGGTTGATCACCTGCAACGCCGAGCACAGCGCATCCGAGGAGGCCCAGGTGTCCTCGGCCTCGCCGTGCACGTCGAGGACGAAGCGGCCGACGGGCATCGCCGAATAGCGGCAGTACTGCATCAGATCGTCCCAGTCGCGGTAGCGGCGCTTGGTGACGTCCTGGCGAAAGGCGATCAGCAGGTCGAGAGGATGGCGCGCGGCTAGGCCTGTTTCAGCGAGCGCGTGCCGCAAGGGGATCGCATCGGGCGCGGCATCGGACTTCCCCAGCAGCGTCTGCTCGAGCGAATCGAGGATCGCGAGCTTGTCGCCCTCGCTCAGGCTCGGGTGATCGGCAGCGTCGTCGGCCGCTCTCGCAAAGCGGTAGAAGGACAGGATGGGCGCCCGATACTGCCGCGCGATCAGCAGCGATGCGACGGGGAAATTCTCGTCACGCTCCCCCTTGCCGGACTTGTACTCGACGCCGATGCTCATCGCTTCTCCGGCTGGGCCTGGGCGCGCCCTTTCCACATGCCGCCGCGCCCCCGCCAATGCTGGTAGGCGGAATCGACCGTGAACGCCAGGTATGCCGCCGCGATGAGCGGCAACACCGGCCCCCAAAGCGGCGACAAGCGATAGAAGCGCAGCGTCGGCTGAAACGCTATCGTCATAAGGCCCCAGGCGGCAACGCCAAATCCCCAGGACGGATAACCCGCAAAAATGGCAAGCAAAGGTGCCGCAAGGAAAGTTAAGGCAAGGCCCGCGACGGTGCCCGCCAGCATGAGCGGCGAGTAACGAAGCTGCGCATAAGCGGAGCGCGAGACCATGCGGCGAATGTCGTCGACGCGCGGGTAGGGCCTGAGGCTGACGACGCGCTCGGTCAGCCCGAGCCAGATCGGGCCCTCGGCTTTCAGAACCGCCGCGAGCGCGCAGTCGTCGATCAGCGCATCGCGAATAGTGGCCATCCCGCCGGCCCTTTCGAGGGCCCGGCGCTCAACCAGCATGCAGCCGCCCGCCGCCGCCGCCGTGCGTTTCGACGTTCGGCCAACCCACGCGAAGGGGTACAGCATTTGAAAGAAGAAGATGAAGGCAGGGATCAGCGCCCGCTCCGCGAGGCTCGCGCAATTGAGCTTGGCCATGAGCGAGGTCAATACGAGCCCCCCGGAGCGCGCTCGCGCAACGAGGTGCCTCAGAGCGTCCGGCGAGTAGCTGATGTCCGCGTCGGTCAACAGCAGATAGTGAGGCGGGTCGGGCATGGCGGCGGCGTGCGCGATGCCCTGCTGCATCGCCCACACCTTGCCCGTCCACCCGGGCGGACGGGGCGCCCCTCGCAACACCACGACCTCGCGCCCCGCGGCGCTCCCGATGTGCCGCGCAACGGCGAACGTGCCGTCCTCGCTTTGATCGTCGACCACGATGACGGTGAGTGGCGGGGTATAATCTTGCGCGAGCAAGGAAGGGAGGCTCTGCGGCAGCACGGCCGCCTCGTCGCGGGCCGGAACCACGGCGGCTACGCGCGGCCAAGGCCCGCCTTGCAGCATCGACGGCGCATCAATGGCATCGCTCTCGCGCCCGCGCCAGAACCACCCGCGAAAGAGCAAGAGGTAGATCCAGATTGCCAGCACGAGGAGCGCGACTAGGAGCTCAAAGCTCATGGCACGCGCCCCATGGCGCGGAACCACTGCACCGCATCCCGAAGCGCTTCCTCGACCGGGCGCCAGCTATATTCGAGCTCGCGCTCCGCCTTGGCGGACGTGAAGAACATCTTGTACTTCGCCATCCGCAAGCCATCGAGCGTGACGAAGGGCTCCCGCTGCGTGACGCGCGCGAGGCCTTCGGCGGCAAGCGCCAACGGATAGACCAGCGCGCGCGGCAACCGTAGGCGCGGCGGAGGGCGCTGCGTCAGCGCGGCAATTTTGCCGAGCAGCTCGGCAAGCGTCAGGTTCTCGCCTCCGAGGATATAGCGCTCGCCGATTTTGCCCCGCTTAAGCGCTGCGACGTGCCCTGCGGCGACGTCGTCCACGTGCACCAAGTTGAGGCCCGTATCGACGAAGGCGGGCATGCGGCCGCAGGCGGCTTCGACGATGAGGCGCCCGGTCGGCGTGGGGCGCACGTCGCGTGGGCCGATCGGGGTCGAGGGATTGATGATGACGGCCGGCAGGCCGTGGTGCGCAACCATATCCTCTACGAGACGTTCGGCCGCGACCTTGCTGCGCTTATAAGCTCCGATCGCCTCTTCCGCAGATAGCGCGCCGCTCTCGTCTGCCGGCAAACCGCCTGGGCGCAACCTCAGCGTCGCAACACTCGACGTGTAGACGATCCGCTCGACACCGGCGGCCTGCGCGGCCGACATCACGGCGCGCGTGCCCTCGAGGTTGTTGCGGACGATCTCGCGCGGGTCCGGGGCCCAGAGGCGGTAGTCGGCGGCGACGTGGAAAGCATAGCGCGTCCCCTTCGCTGCAGCGGCGGCGGTCGCAAGGTCGCGCATATCCCCTTCGACAATCTGCAGGTTCACGCCCTCCAAGTTGACGCGAGGGCTGCTCGGGCGCACGAGCGCACGCACGGCATAGCCGGAGCGGATCAGGGCCCTGGCCACCGCCGAGCCGATGAAACCCGACGCCCCAGTGACGAGCGCGACGTCCTTGTTGGACACGTGGTGCCTTTCTTGCGCGGGTTGCTCGGCGATCGGCTTTTAGCTGCGCCTGAGGCTAACGAACCGCGCCGCCTCGCGCAGCACGTCGGCTCGGCCGTTCCAAGCATGAAGAGCGTCGGCAGCCTCGCGCTCAAGCTCCCTAAGCTTGCTCCGGCTCGCCTCGATGCCAAGCAAAGAAACGAAGGTAGCCTTACCGGCGGCCGCATCCTTGAGGGTCGCCTTGCCGACCTCGGCAGCATCGCCTTCCGCGTCCAAAAGATCGTCGGCAATTTGAAATGCGAGACCCAATGCACGCGCATAGCGCGCAAGCGATTGCCGCTGATCGGAAGCGGCGCGGCCGAGAATGGCACCCGCGATCACCGAGAACTCGATGAGGGCGCCAGTTTTGAGCCTTTGAATATCGGCGACGGCGCGCATATCAACCGGCTTGCCCTCAGCCATCAGATCGAGCATTTGCCCGCCAACCATGCCGTCCTTGCCTGAGGCCGACGCCAGCCCGAGCACGAGCTCGCTGCGAATTGCCGGATCGGGGTCTGTATCGGGACGACCCAAGATTTCAAATGCAAACGTCAGCAGCGCGTCTCCCGCAAGGATCGCCGTCGCTTCGTCGAACGCCTTGTGCACGGTGGGCCGGCCGCGGCGCAAATCATCATCGTCCATCGCCGGCAGGTCGTCGTGCGCGAGCGAGTAGCAATGAACGCATTCGACCGCGGCCGCGACGGGGAGTGCCTTGGCTTTGGGCACCCCGAACAGAGCGGCCGTTTCGACGACCAGGAACGGGCGAAAACGCTTGCCACCGCCAAGGGTGGCATAACGCATCGCGTCGGCGAGTAGTTTTGATGGTGCCCCGGTGCTGCCCCTATCGAGAAGGGCGGCAATCTCTGCATCGACCGCTTGTCGGCAAGCCTCTAGTCGTGACTGAAAATTCAAGTCATCCCCCAACCCCGCCCGCCGCCACTAAGGGTGCGGGCAGACTACCGTAGCGCCCGCAGGCAGGCGCGCGAAAGGCGCAATCGTTGAGCCGAAGTCGCGCGCCTTAATACACGTTTGGGGGGCTTACGCGAAGCTTACAGAGGGAGCGTGAACAGATCAGATTTCTGCCCATTTTTGGTTTCAAGACGAAAGCCTTACGTAAGCTCAGTGCTCTAAGTATTAACCTGCGGAGGCGCTAGGGGGGCCTAGTAGACCTTTGCGATTGCACGCCTTCCCTGCGGGCATTCCGTCGCGCCGCGCGAGGAGCAGCGCCGGCGATCAGATCGCCGGTTGCGTTGCGCGACCGGACAAGCCTCTCGCCCTTTAGTTGCAGTTGCGGAGCCTCGGCGGTCGGTTGGATGGCGTCCCAAGTCAGGTCATGAAGTTTCAAGTGGTCGCGAAGAAGCCAATGGTCGTAGCGCTCATCGGCGCGATGGTCGGGAGCTTCGTGCGTTTGGTCAGAGGCACGTCCTCGGTCGTCTTTTTCCCGGGCGACTTCCACTCGGAGATCGCGGCGTATCAGCCCTTTATCTTGGCCATGTGGCATGGCCAGTTCATGATGCTGGCGGCCCTCAACAAGCCTGGCTGGAAAGTAGCGGCCATCGTCTCGCGCCATGCCGATGGCGAGCTCATCGCGGCGACGCTCAAGCGCTTCAACATCGATCTCATCCGCGGCGCTGGAGCTGGGCGGCGAAAGAGGGACCGCGGCGGAACGTTCGCATTTCGCGCCGCACTATCGGCGCTTGAGCGCGGCTCCATCGTCGCGATGACCGCTGACATGCCCACCGACGAGCCGCGCACCGTTGGTCCGGGCATCGTCATGCTCGCGCGGCTTTCCGGGCGCCCGATCATCCCGGTCGCGGCGGCCAGCTCGCGATTTGTTGCGCTCAACACGTGGAGCCGCATGACGATCAACCTGCCGTTCTCCAGGCTGGCGTTTGTCGCGGGCCAACCGCTGTTCGTGCCGGAAAATGCGGACGCGCGGACGCTCGATGAGCTGCGGCGCAAGGTGCAGCGCTCGCTCGAGAAGGTGACATCACGCGCGTATGCCCTTGCCGGTGGGGAATGGCCCATGCCAACGGTGAAGGCTGTCCCGTTGGGCCATTATGATGAGACAGGCAGGCAGGCCGGGGATCGCAACTTGCAAATGGCTGGCAACCAAGGGTCGCCGCGCCACACGTCCTTAAAACCTTCATCCTAAACCGCTGTCAGCATTCATTCTTATTGAACCCCCTCTAGCCCTGGCTTAGCATTGCTCGGGGAGGGCACAAGCTCTGTGCGTGGGGAGCGCGCGCAGATGGGTCAGATGGGTTTGGCGCAGGAGACTGGTCATCCCGTCTTGGTTGAGCTTCCGCGTATTGCTCTGGCCAAGACAGTGCCTCCTGCTGTCCGCAAGTTCGCGGTTCAGAGACCGGGGCTGCTTCGGTTCCTCGACAACGCTGCTGCGCGCCGCCTGGTGCTGATCGGCGCGCCCGCCGGCTATGGTAAATCGACGCTCGCTGCGGACTGGTGCCAACGCCTTCGCGACGCCGGCGCCATCGTGGCCTGGCTCAGCCTCGACGCCGACGACAACGAGCCGAGCGCGTTCGCGTATCATATCGCGCGCGCCATCGAGAGCGCCGCTCCGAGCCTCAGCCGCGAAGCGATCGAGCTGCTTCAGGCCTCGAGCTTGATCCCCGCGCGCAACGTCGTCTCGTCGCTGCTCAACGCGGTGTCGGAGATCGATGCCGAGGCGTACTTGTTCCTGGAAGATTTCCACGTGATCTCCGATCGGCGGTGCCAGGAGCTGATGACGCTCTTCTTGCGCTACGCGCCGTCGAATTTGCACCTGGTGCTCGTGTCGCGCAGCGAGCCGCGCTTCTCGCTGTCGCGCCTGCGCCTCGACGATGAGCTGGTCGAGGTGGACGTCTCGCTTCTGAAGTTCACGCTGCAGGAAACGAGAGAGTTCCTGGGCGAGGCCCTTTTCAGCCGGCTTGGCTCGGCCGGTCTCGCCAAGCTGCATGCGGCGACGGAGGGCTGGCCGGCGGCCCTGCAGCTCGCGCGGATATCGCTCGTCAACTCGCCCGATCCGCTTGCCCACGTGGGCACCATCTCGGGCACGACGCGCACGATCTCCGAGTATTTCGAGGATACGCTCGCCACCGAGCCGAAGCCCGTCGTCGACTTCCTTTTGAAGACGTCCATTCTCGACCAGATGAACGGCTCCTTGTGCAGCGCTGTGGCCGGCATGCCCCACGGGGCGGCGATGCTGGAGACCCTGGAGCGGGATCAGTTCCTGCTCGTTCCCTTGGACGAGAACGGCAATTGGTACCGCTACCATCACCTGCTGCGCGGGTTTCTCTTGGATCGCATGCGCGCAACGATGCCGGAGCAGGTCCAGGAGACCTATCGCCGGGCCTGCCGCTGGTACAGCGCGCGCGAGCTTTGGAGCGAGGCGGTTCAGTATGCGATTGCGGCCGAGGACTATCCGCTCGCGCTCGAGTACATCGAGAACTGCGGCATGACCCTGGTCGCCAAGGGCGACCTCCTGACGCTCCTCAATTGGGAACGGCAACTGCCCAAGGAGCTCATGAGCAGTCAGCTCGAGGTCAAGCTGGCCCTTGCCTGGGGCCTCAGCCTCGTCATGCGCTTCAAGGAGGCCGATGCGCTGATGTCGCAAGTCGAGGCTGGGACCGAGGAAAGCCCCGGCAGCGATCTATGGTGGAGGTGCCGCGCGGCGCGTGCGGTGTACTGCGCCCTGAGCGACAACAGCGCACGTGGCCGCGACCTCGCTCTCGAATGCCTCGCCGGGCACAAGTTCGATGCCTTCAATTTCAACGCGCTCTGCAACGTGGCGCGCTACGCCTACCTGAAATTGGGCGACTGGACCGCGTTCTACGACGTGCCGCGGCCCGACGCCTCCGCCGGCGAGGCCTCCTACGTGCTTCCCGAGAACTACCGGCTCTGCCTCTATGGGCTCGCGGCCGTCAAGCAGCTCAAATTCGACGAGGCGTTCGAGTTCTACGCGGCGGCGCGGGAGCTCGCCGAAAAGTACGTGGGCGCGAAATCCGTCTCCGCCTCGATGGTCACCGGGCTCATTGCGCGGCTGCAATACGAGCGCGGCGACGTGGCCGGCGCCGAGGTCGCCGTGCTCGATGCCCTCGACCTCATCGAGGCCACGGCGTTCCACGAAAGCTTCCGCAACGCCTACTTCGTGCTCGTGCGCGCCGCCGCCCGTCGCGGCGACCGCGTCCGCGCCATGAGCCTGCTCAATCGCGCCGAACGGCTGAGCTGGGAGCGCGGATGGAGCGTGGTGATCGCCATGCTGCTCGTGGAGCGCACGCGCGTGCTCCTGGCCGACGGCCATATCGGCGAGGCGCGAGCGTTGCTGCCCGCCTTCGAGGAGCTGCACGCAAAGCATCCCCCCGACAGCTCCTGCTCGAGCACGCCTATTCGCACCTGGAACATGGTGTGCAAGGGGCTGATCGATGCGGCCTCGGGAAATCTGGAGCTGGCGGCGCAATCGCTGAGCGCCGCGTTCGAGGGCCTCCTCACCACGGACGACCGGTTTATTGCCTTACGGGTCGGGGTCGACCTTGCCGTGCTGCACGCGCGCCTCGGTGCCCCAACCAAGGCCTACGATCTCCTCAGACGGCTCATGGCGTGGGGGGCGGAGGCAAATATGCCGGGCTTCATTCTCGATCACGACCAGCGCATCGTGCCGATCTTGTCGAAGGCCAGGGACGCCGGCGTGTTCAACGACAACGCGGGCTGTTTGAAATTTGTCAACCGGCTGCTCGATCAGCTGCGCGAGCGCACGCGCTCCGCGAGCAAACCCTCGGCCGAGCGGTCGCGCGAGGAGCTCACCGCGCGCGAGCGCACAATCGTCGAGTTCATCGCCAAAGGGCGATCCAACAAGGAGATCGCCCGCGAGCTCGGCGTCGCGCCCGAAACGATCAAGACGCACCTGAAGCGCATCTTCCAGAAGCTGTCGGCGGAATCGCGCGCGCAGGCCGTCGTGCGGGCGCAAAGCCTCGGCATGCTGAAATCGGGTCCGGCTCAGGCCGCAATGTAGGCGTGCGCGGGGCTCGGCTGCCGCGCCGGCTTTGCCTGTGTGCGCCGCCCGCCCTCCTCGTCCGCCGGGGGCACCCCGTCAGCGAGCGCCTCGAGCGCGGGAATATCGGTGAGCCGCAGGCCCTCGGCCGTTGACTCGACCAATCCGCGCCGTTGCAGCTCGACGAGGATTGCCGTCAGCCCATCGAGGCTCAGCCGCAACAGATCGGCGATCACGCCGCAGCGCCACGAGCTCTCGATGAGATCGGCGGCACGGCCCTGCTGGACGTTGGTGCGCGCCGAGGTGACGAGCAGCGCCGCGACGCGCTCGATCGGCTGCCGCTGGCCCGCCCCGCGCAGCTCCTCGCGGCGGATCTCGAACTCGCGCTCGATGGCGGTGGCGAGCTTGGCCTTGGCCTTCGGATCGTCGCGGATGACCTCGGCGGCCTCGTCCAGGGTCAGACAGGTGACCGAGCTGTCGAGCAACGCCCTCGCGCTCAGACAATGCTTCTCCAGGAAGCCGAGGCCGGCGAAATCGCCTGGGAATAGGAACTCGACGACAGACTTGCGGTCCGTTTGGCCGCCCTCGTAGAGGCAGAGGGCTCCGCTCTCCAGCCGGAAGACATGCGTGCGCAGATCGCCGGGCCGGAACAGGAACTCGTTGGCACGCACGGTGCGGGCTGCAGCATCGGGTCCTGCCGCGCCTAACAACGACGGCTCGATCCGAGAGTCCTCAACAGACAGCCAAGCCATTTTATTTCCCCGAACGCAAAACCACCCGCGGCCCAATATCGATGGCCGCTACGCTGCACTTCTAACCGGGAGAGATGCGAATATCTGTCCCCTAAATGGGGGACATCGCCCGTGCCTGGAGGGTGCGACACGCTTACGGCGCGGGCCATGACCGGAGCTCCGCGGCGTTTTCGCACTCGCGTTGTTGATCCCCCATTCGGGGGACTGCGCTCTACTCCTATGAGCGATATGGTTTATGCAACGGTCCGCCCCTACCCAAAAAACAACGGACCGCCCCCCTGGTTTCTTGGATTGGTGTCATGCTTTTAAAGTCACTCGCTGTGTCGGTGGCTGCGGCGTTGCTTGGCCCGGCCCTGGGCGTCGCAATGTTTTTCCTGGCAAACAGCTCTGCCGGCGGCCAGCCGCTCGCATACTCACAAGCTCGAGTCGTGGCTCAGCCGGCCGGATCTGACCTCGTGCGCTCGTTTGCGCCATCGGAGAATTGGTACGCGCACGTGGCGACGGAGGAACTGGGCGCCTGGCAGACCGTTGTCCGCTGTCCGGACGGGCAAGCGCTCCCCGCGGGCGGCCGCTGCCAGCCATCGGACACTCGACCCCCGGCCTAACCCAAACGGCGAGTAGTGCCATGCGAGTACCCATCAATCGGTGCGTGGGCGTCTTTGCCTACGCCCTCACCATCGGCGGCGCTTGCCTGCTGACCCTGAAGCTGTCGTCGGTCTTGGCCACGCAAGCGATCGCTCTCTCACAGCCGTATTTCCTGGAGCACTGCCCTTGCCTGCCCCCGCTCGTCGAGCAAAGGCGGATGGTGGCGGAGGCTGGCGCAGCTCCCCCGGCCGAGGGGCGACGTGAGCGCGTGGCCGCGCTGGACGTGCCTGCGATCCCGGCAGGTGCGCTCGCGGCCCAGCTGGATCTCGCCGAGGGAGAAGTGCTTTCGGCGAGGGTCTCTCACTAGCCGGCAGGCCTATCCGTCCGCGGCGTCAGAACCGGACCTTCAAACCCCCGTACGCGGCAAACGGTTGCCCGGGGACGATGGTGCGGTGGTCGGTCGAATTCGGCAGTCCAATCTGCGTCGGGTCGAAGAAAGTTCCAAACGTATAGTACTTGTTGTCGAGAATGTTCTCGAAGACGCCATAGAGCTGTGCGTACTTGGTCAGCTGATAGGTGGTGTGCATGTTGACGACGCCGTAGCCTGCAAGCTTCGCGAAGGTATTATTCTCGTCTCCCCGCAGGTATTGGCTGCTCGCCACAATGGCGTCGGCACCGATGCCCCACTCCGGTGTGAGGTAATAGTCAAATCCCGCCGTCACCTTATGTTGCGGCAGTGACGGGATGTGGTCACCCGGCTCCACCTGGATATTGCCGTTGGCATCGGCGTTGGGGTTGTTGGGGGACTGCAAGAGTATCTGGCTTTGGAACGTCGCATCGAGAAAGGCGTAGTTGACGTAGAACGAGTACTTGCTCGACTTGTAATTAAGGCTCGCATCTATGCCTTGACGCACTGTCGAACCGGCATTCTGAAAGAAGCCGCGGCCCGTGATCACGCTGGCGACGTTGATGATGTCGTTTTGATTTAACGTGTGATAGAGGCCGATACTCCAATCAAGCTTGCCATCATCGCTGTTTTTGATTGTACCGCGCACGCCCACTTCGCGCGTGCGCGCGACCACTTGCTGGAGCGAAGGGTCGGACACAACGAAGAGATCGAGGAGGCAGGGTTTGTTCTGGTCGGAGCAGCCCAACTCAACGGGCGTGGGCGCGCGATTGGCTTCCGAGTAGCCGGCATAAACCGTGAGATTTGGGAAGACTTTGTAGGTCGCGCCCGCAAGCGGGTTGAAGCGCCGGTAACTGTGGTTGCCAGTGAGATCGGGAGCAAGTCCGGTTAAATCTTGCAGGCTCTGGACCGCGACATTATAGCGGCCGCCCGCGGTCACGGCGAAGTCAGGTGTGACATCAAACGTGTCAGAGAAATAGAGGCCGTAGTAGTTCGTCGTCACGGCAAGATCGACGGGTGCTATCTCGCCGTTTGCCTGCTGCACGATTTGGCCAAGGCCAATTGTATTCAGAGTCGAATCGATAAACCCGATCTCGCTCGACGACGTTGTTATCAGATCGCCGTGATCATAGCTGCCGCCGACGATGAAGTGGTTGCCATGACCCCCAATCTTCTCGCTGCTGGTCGCTTGCAGCGAACCGCCCATACCCTCGGCGTCGACCGACGTTCGGTCGAGTGAGCCGACGATGCCGGGCGGAGTCGGAATGAAATTGCCCTGGGTGTCGGTCAGCGGATCACCGTTTCCTCCGTCGAGACAAAGGAAACCTGGGCCGGGAGGACCCTTGCAGTCTCCGGCGTCCGAAGTATTGCCATTCAGAACATGCTGCGTATAGCGACGATCATATGCGATCGCTTGCAGGCTGAGCGTATCGGTGACCGCAACCGAGCCATTCGCACTCACCATCGACAGTTCATTCAGCGCATTTTGCGGGCGCGTAAAAACGGAGTCGTAGCCGGCCGTTTGCAGTTCCTCCAACGGCGTCGGGCCGAATGAATTGATGTTGTTATGTGCGCCCGTGAAGTTGACGTGGAACTCGCTGCCATCCCCTTTGAATCCAAGGTCGGCGTACATACGCTGGATGGTGGCGGTCGAATAGTTGCGCCAGCCATCGTCATGGATGCCTTCGAGCGCGATGTAGGCTCCAACGGGGCCGGACCTCACACCGTATTGCAGGGCTTCCTGCACACGCCCGAACGAGCCGCCACGGGTATCCGACTCAAAGCCGTGATAGCTAAAGCCATCCTTCATTGTGATGCTGATCGCGCCGCCGATGGCATTGAGGCCGAAGGCGGGATTGTTGGTGATGACGGCCAAGTTATTTATTGCGTGCGTCGCGATGAAATCCCAATTGACCGTGTCGCCGAACAACTCGTTGATACGCACGCCGTTCTGATAAACGGCAAGGCCCTGCGGCGTGCCGTTGACCGACGTTGCTGCGAACCCGTGGAATTCGACCTCCGGCTGGTAGGGGCCGCCTTGGACATCGGTGATGGTGATGCCCGGCACGCGTTGCAGCAGGGTATCGGCGACGTTCAATGACGCGCTTGGCCGCTCGAAATCGGCAGCGGGCAATGTGCTTACGGATCCCGCGACCTTATCAATCGGGATCTCGCTGCCA
>DATIZL010000007.1:0-5367 GCA_035517115.1 Hyphomicrobium sp. | reverse complement strand
CTCGCCGACCGAGCGCACCCGGCGGTTGCCGAGATGGTCGATGTCGTCGATCTCGCCGCGGCCGTCCTTCAGCTCGACCAGCACCTTGAGGATGGCGAGGATGTCCTCCTTGCGCAGCACCCGCACCGTGTCGGCGGTCTGCAGGCCGAGGCGCGAGTTCATCTTGACCCGGCCCACCGCCGAGAGGTCATAGCGCTCGCTGTCGAAGAACAGGCTGTTGAAGAGCGCTTCCGCCGTCTCCAAGGTCGGCGGCTCGCCCGGGCGCATGACGCGGTAAATGTCGATGAGCGCGTCCTCGCGCGTCGCATTCTTGTCGATGAGCAGCGTGTTGCGGATATAGGGGCCGACCGAGACATGGTCGATCGACAGCACCGGCAGCTCGCTGACCTGCCCGCCCTCGACCTGGCCGATCAGCGTCTCGGTGATCTCGTCGCCGGCCTCGGCGTAGATCTCGCCGGTCTCCTCGTTGACGATGTCGACGGCGAGGTAGCGCCCGATCAGATCGTCCTTGGTGACGACGATCTCCTCGAGCCCCTCTTCGGCGAGCTTGCGCGCCTGGCGCGGCGTGATCTTCTCGCCGGCCTCGGCCCTCACCTTCCCGGTCTTGGCGTCGACCAGGTCATGGGCGAGCTTGACGCCGCGGAAGCGGTTGGGATCGAACGGCGCCTTCCAGCCCTTCTTGCCGTGGGTGAAGACGGTCGTGGTGTAGAAATAGGCGAGGATCTCCTCCTTCGACATGCCCTGCGCCTCGGCCGGCTGCACCGTCTTGCCGTCGGCGGCGCGCTGGGCGCGCAGCTTCTCGGTCGCGACGCCGTCGAGCGCGAAGAGCAGCGTCGTCACCGGCAGCTTGCGGCGCCGGTCGATGCGGACATAGAGGTGGTCCTTGGCGTCGAACTCGAAATCGAGCCAGGAGCCGCGATAGGGGATGACGCGCGCCGCAAACAGGTACTTGCCGGAGCTGTGCGTCTTGCCCTTGTCGTGATCGAAGAACACGCCGGGCGAGCGATGCATCTGCGAGACGATGACGCGCTCGGTGCCGTTGATGATGAAGGTGCCGTTCTTGGTCATGAGCGGCATATCGCCCATGTAGACGTCCTGCTCCTTGATGTCGCGGATCGAGCGCGAGCCGGTATCCTCGTCGACGTCCCAGACCACGAGGCGCAGGGTCACCTTGAGCGGCGCTGCGAAGGTGATGCCACGCTGTTGACACTCTTCGACGTCATACTTCGGCTGCTCGAGCTCGTAGCGGACGAATTCGAGCCGCGCCCGGTCGGAGAAGTCGCGGATGGGGAAGACCGATTTGAAGACTTCCTGCAGCCCGACGCTGTGGCGCTGCTCCGCCACCCCGTCCATCTGCAGGAAATGGTCGTACGAGCTCTTCTGCACCTCGATGAGGTTGGGCATCGGCGCCACCTCGGGAATGCGCCCGAAGCTTTTGCGGATGCGCTTGCGACCCGTGAACGACTTAGCCATGGATGACCCTCACCTTTGCACCTGAGCGCACCGCCGCGGCGGCGGCACGACAAAACCGGAACGACAAACCGCTGCGTCGACGCGCCGCACCGGCGACGCATCGCGCAAGACCACGAGCCGGCAGGCGCGCCTGCGCGCCCCGGCTGAAAAACCGGCGGTCGGACGCGCCTCGAGCGCAAGCGCCCGGCGCGTCCGACAGCCCAACCATCGGCAGCTTACTTGACCTCGACAGTCGCACCCGCCTCTTCGAGTTGCTTCCTGAGCTTCGCCGCCTCGTCCTTATTGACGCCCTCTTTGACCGGCTTGGGCGCGCCCTCGACCAGGTCTTTCGCCTCCTTGAGGCCAAGACCGGTGATTGCGCGCACCTCCTTGATGACGTTGATCTTTTTCTCGCCGGCGGCGGCCAGGACGACGGTGAACTCCGTCTTCTCGGCCGCTGCCGCCGGGGCGCCGCCCGCCGCCGCGGCACCGCCTGCTGCGGCCACCGCGACCGGCGCCGCCGCCGATACGCCCCACTTCTCCTCAAGCTTCTTCGACAGCTCCGCCGCCTCGATGACGGTGAGCGCCGAGAGCTCGTCGACCAGTTTATCCAGATTTGCCATGATGTTTGTACTCCCGGGAACTTTACAAGGGTTTTCAACGCGTCAGGCGGCCTCGCCCTTCTTCGCATGAGCCTGGAGCACGCGGGCGATCTGCCCGCCCGGCGCCTGCAGCACCGCGGCGATCCGTGTCGCCGGGGTCTGCAGCAAGCCGAGCAGCATCGCCCGGAGCTGATCGAGTGACGGCAAGGTAGCGAGGGATTTGACCCCCTCGGCGTCGAGCTGCTGTTCGTTGAGGCCACCGCCCACGATCCGCAACTTGTCGTTCTTGTTGGCGAACTCGACGGCTACCTTCGCCGCGGCCACCGGATCGCGCGAAAAAGCAATCGCGGTCGGTCCGGTGAACATCGGCGAGAGTCGCTCGAATTTCGTGCCTGCGAGAGCGCGGCGCGCGAGCCGGTTCTTCGTCACTTTGAAGCTGGCACCGGCTGCCCGCATCTGGCGGCGCAAGTCCGTCACCTCCTCGACCGTCATGCCGGTCTGATGGGTGATGACGACGCAAGCGGTATCCGACAGAGCCTGCTGCAGCGAGGTGACCAGATCCTGTTTTTGTGACCGGTCCACTCTCCGTCTCCACTATGGTCCCCTTGCGGGGACCGGTTGCACGAGGGCACCGAAATGCCCGGGTTCGCCTGTCCCAGAAGTCGACCCGCGAGGAGATCCCCGCGGTCTCGAACTCCCGTCTCATGCCGGCGCCCCTCTGGGCCTTAAGCCGGCGGCGAAGCCGGCACCTGCAATCTCGGACAGGGCCGGGATGATCCTGCTCCCCGAAAGGAGCCCAACCACCCCTACGCCTTCCCGCCAGCGCTGGCGCAAAGGCGATCTCTCATTCCCCGCCGCTCACCCGGCGAGGCCTGGAATCTCCAATTTGAGGCCCGGCCCCATGGTGGAGCTCAGGCTCACCTTCTTGATGAAGGTGCCTTTGACGCCGGTCGGCTTCGCCCGGCTGATCGCGCCGACGAAGGCCTGCACGTTCTCGAGGATCGCCGTCTCGCTGAAGCTCGCCTTGCCGACGCCGGCCTGGACGATGCCGGCCTTCTCGGCGCGGAACTCGACCTGACCGCCTTTGGCCGCCTTGACCGCCTCGGTCACATTGGCGGTGACCGTGCCCAGCTTCGGGTTCGGCATCAGCCCGCGCGGACCCAGCACCCGGCCCAAGCGGCCGACCAGCGCCATCATGTCCGGGGTGGCGATGCAGCGGTCGAACTCGATCGTGCCCCCCTGCACCTTCTCGGCGAGATCCTCCGCGCCGACGATATCGGCGCCCGCCGCTTTGGCCTCCTCCGCCCGCGGCCCCTTGGCGAAGACGGCGACGCGCAGCGATTTGCCGGTGCCATGGGGCAGCATCACCGTGCCGCGCAGATTCTGCTCCGCCTTGCGCACATCGATGTTGAGGTTCAGCGACACCTCGATGGTCTCGTCGAACTTCGCCGTGGCGCGGCTCTTCACCATCTTCACCGCCTCGGCCAGCGGATAGAAGCGGTTGCGGTCGACGCCGTCGGCCGCCTTGCTGATGCGCTTGCCTTTGTGTGCCATGGCTTACTCCACCACCTCGAGGCCCATGGAGCGGGCCGAGCCGGCGATCATCCGGCAGGCGCCGTCGAGGTCCTTGGCGTTCAAATCCTTCATCTTCTTCGCGGCGATGTCGCGGATCTGCGCCATCGTCACCTTGCCCACCGTGCCTTTGCCGGGGGTCTGCGAGCCCTTCTCGACGCCTGCCGCCTTCAGCAGGAAGTAGGAGTTGGGCGGCGACTTCATGATGAAGGTGAAGGTGCGGTCGCCATAGGCGGTGACGGTGACGGGAATCGGCATTCCCGGCTCCAGGCCCTGGGTCTGGGCGTTGAACGCCTTGCAGAACTCCATGATGTTGAGCCCGCGCTGGCCGAGCGCCGGCCCGATCGGCGGCGACGGATTCGCCTTGCCGGCGGGCACTTGCAGTTTGATATAGCCTACGACCTTCTTCGCCATTCTTCTTCCCTCAAGCTCGGGCGCGCGGTAACGGCTTTGGCTCGCCTCCCGCACTCGTGATTTGAAACGGGACCTAAATCTTTTCTACTTGCGAGTACTCCAGCTCGACCGGGGTGGCGCGGCCGAAGATCGACACCGCCACTTTGAGCCGCGCTTTTTCCTCGTCGACCTCCTCGACGAAACCATTGAACGAGGTGAAGGGGCCGTCGCTGACGCGCACCTGCTCGCCCACCTCGAAGGTGATCGACGGCTTCGGGCGCTCGATCCCCTCTTGCACCTGGCGCATGATCCGCGACGCCTCGGCCTCGCTGATCGGCACCGGCTTGCCGCGGCCGCCGCCGCCCAGGAAACCCGTCACCTTCGGCGTGTTCTTCACCAGGTGCCAGGTCTCGTCCGTCATATCCATCTTCACCAGGACGTAGCCCGGGAAGAACTTGCGCTCGGCGCTCACCTTGGCGCCGCGCTTCACCTCGACGACCTCTTCGGTCGGCACCAGCACTTCTTCGAATTTCTCGGCCAGGCCCTTCTGCTCCGACTGCTCGCGGATCGACTGGGCGACCTTCTTTTCGAAGCCGGAATAAACGTGAATCACGTACCACTTCGCCGCCATGACGTCAGGCTCCGATGCCGAGAACAAGGCGCACGAGATGACCAAGGCCGAGATCGACGAGGAAAAAGAAAAGCGCAGACGCCACCACCATGAGCAGGACCATGCTCGTGGTAACGCCTGTCTCTTTCCGCGTCGGCCAGGTGACCTTGCCCACCTCCTGGCGGACCTGCCGCAGAAATTCTACCGGACTGCCGATTGCCATGATGTTCCGTTGGAAACGCCCTATATAGCGTCCGGCGACGCCGAAGGAAAGAGTGTCGTGGCGATGGCAGGAGTGGAGGGGCTCGAACCCCCAACCCCCGGTTTTGGAGACCGGTGCTCTACCAATTGAGCTACACTCCTACGTTCGCCGCGTGCCGCCAGCCGCCGCGCCGACCTGGCGGCTCGCGGCGGCTGGGTATTTTCCTTTTACTTCAGTATCTTGGCAACCACGCCGGCGCCCACCGTGCGGCCGCCTTCGCGGATGGCGAAGCGCAGGCCCTCGTCCATGGCGATGGGCGCGATCAGCTCCACCTCCATCTGCACGTTGTCGCCCGGCATCACCATCTCCGTGCCTTCCTTCAGCTTCACCGTCCCGGTCACATCCGTCGTCCGGAAATAGAATTGCGGCCGGTAATTGGTGAAGAACGGCGTGTGGCGGCCACCCTCCTCCTTGGTCAGGATGTACGCCTCCGCCTGGAAATTCGTGTGCGGCGTGATCGACCCCGGCGCCGCCAG
>DATIZL010000006.1:0-22526 GCA_035517115.1 Hyphomicrobium sp. | reverse complement strand
GGAGCGGAGCGGAAATATTCGACGAGCAGCGCCAGCTTGCCGTTGCGCGACGGCGTCGTGGTCAGGCGGTCCAGCACGTTGGCGAAGCGTTCCACGGCCCTCACTCGTCCTCGTCTTCGTAGCCGACGAGCGCCAGCGCGCGCGCCTTTCTCCCCATGAGGCTGAGCTGATAGACGAGCGCGTCCTCGCGGCCGTGCGTTACCCACACCTCCCCGGCGCCTGTCGCGACGATGGTGTCGAGCAGCTCGGGCCAGTCGGCGTGGTCGGAGATGACGAGCGGAAGCTCGACGCCGGTCTGGCGGATGCGGCCGCGGATGCGCATCCAGCCCGAGGCAAACGCGCTCACGGGATCATTGAAGCGGCGCGACCAGCGGTCGTCCACGGCGGACGGCGGGCAGAGCACGAGCGCGCCTGCATAGTCGTCGCGTTTGCCGCGGCTGGCCGGGTCGATAGGGCGCACCTCCCCGAGGCCGACGCCGAGGCGTTGATAGAGACCCGTAAGCTCCGCCAGCGCGCCATGCAGATAGATCGGGGCATCGTAGCCCGCCTGCCGGCACAGCTTGATCAGGCGCTGGCACTTGCCGAGGCCGTAGACGCCGACGAGGTGCGTGCGCTCGGGGTTGAGGCGCATGGAGTCGAGCAGGCGCTTGACCTCGCTGTCGGGGGGCTCGTGGCGGAACACGGGCAGTGCAAACGTCGCCTCGGTCACGAACACGTCGCAGGGCACGAGCTCGAAGGGCTGGCACGTCGGATCGGGCTGGCGCTTGTAGTCGCCGGAGACGACCGCGCGCTGCCCATCGTGCTCGAGCACGACCTGGGCCGAGCCGAGGATGTGGCCGGCGGGCGCCAGGCGCACGTCGACGTCCCCGATCCGCTGCGCGGTGCCGGGCGCAAAGGCGTTGAATGAGCGCGCACAATCCGGCCCCATGCGCACCTTCATGATCTCGATGGTCTCGGGCGTTGCGAGCACCGCCGCGTGACCGGGCCGCGCATGGTCGCCGTGGCCGTGCGTGATGATGGCGCGGGGAACGGCACGCGAGGGATCGATGAAGAAGTCGCCGGGCTCGCAATAGAGCCCCTTCTCGGTCGGATAGAGCCAGCGTTCGACGCCGGATGCCGCCATGCATATCTCCGGGAGTTGCCTCCCGAATATGGGGGCTTACGCACGTGTGCGCCAGGGAACGGGCGTCCCGCTTGCGACGCCGCGACATCGCTCCCGTCTCCCCCGGGAGCCACTGGCAGCAAATGCCAGAGTGCATGGCCGCGTGGGGGTGATGAGACCACCCATCAACAAGGCGCCTTGACGGGAAAGCCAGCGCACGCTCAAAGAGCCGGAGCATGTCTAAATATTGATGATGTTTTACCCCCGTCCCGCATTTACGCGCTCGGACGGTCAAAAGCTCCATTTAGGTTGTAAATAATGCGGTAAATGCACGTCGGCATCTCCGCGCGAAATTAAGGCGATATCGCTAGCATCGGCCCCTATCGAGGTGGGCCGGCGACCGGCATGGCATCGGCCCACCCCGCGTGATCCAAGCCCATGCGGACCCATAGGCGATGTCGGCGCAGGAAATCTCGTTTAAGCGTGCGGATCAGTCCGCTGACGCCACCCACGAAGTACCGAGCACGCCCGAAGGCGACGCGCTCGAGCGTCTGGCGCGGCTGCAAGAGGAGTTTCGCGGCGCGCCGCATCAAGATGCACCTGCGCCTGAGCCCGCAGCCGAGGCGGCGACCGCTCGCATTCCCAAGCTCGCACCGGCGCGCAAGGGCATCAAATCCCTGCTCGCGATCGCCGTCGCTATCGCGATCGGCTGGATCCCAGTTCAACGCTTGCTGGCCACCACCAGCACGGAAGCCACCGTCAACGCACGCGTCATCAACCTGCGTGCACCTATCGATGGCACCGTTCAAATCCAAGCGCCTACTCTCGCTGTCGGCACCGCGGTCGAGCCGGGCGAGCAGCTGCTCAAAATTAGCAATTCGCGCGCGGACCGCGGGCGCCTCGATGACCTGCGCCGTACGGTGAGCGCGCTCACGTCCGAAGCCGCGGCTTTGACGACGCGGCTTGAACAGCTGCGCACGCTGCAGGCCGACTTGCGTGCCCAGCGTGATGCATTTCAAGAAGGCCGCATCCGCCAGCTTGAGGCGCGGGCTGCCGAGTTGCAGGTTCAGATCACATCAGCGGAGGCCCAACACGCGGACGCCGAGGAAGCGCTCGACCGCTCCAAGAAGCTCAACGCCACCGGGGCGCAGACGACCGCGACCTTGCTGCACGCCGAACGCGATTCCAAAGTTACGAAGTTCGCCATCGATGCGGCCAAGCTTCGACTACAGGGCAACCAGATCGAGCTGGAAGCCGCGCGCAAAGGCCTCTTCGTCGGCGACAGCTACAACGACCTCCCCCGCTCCGCGCAGCGGCTCGACGAGATCGGCCAGCAGATCGTGGAGGCATCGAGTCAGCTCGACGAGCGCAAGTCGCGGCTTGCTTACCTCAAGACCGAGCTCGATGCGGAGACGAGGCTTTTCGAGTCGCACTCGACCGCCGAGGTGAATGCCACGGTTCGCGGCCGCATCTGGGAGGTCCTCACCGCCAACAGCGAGGAGGTTCGCGTCGGCCAAGACCTTCTCCGCGTTCTCGATTGTGGTGGCGCCGTGGTGACGGCCACGGTCAGCGAGGCGGTTTATAACAAGCTCTACGTCGGGCAGCCCGCGCACTTCCATCTCCGCGGTGAAAGCCAGGAGTACACTGGGGCCGTGGCCAGCCTTACCGGGCTCGCTGCCGCCGGTTCCAATTTCGCGATCGAACAGACCGCGATGACGCGCGAGCCTTACCACGTCACGATCGCCATACCTGGGCTTGCCGCGCGCGATGAGTGCAACGTCGGCCGTACCGGTCAGGTGACGTTCGACGCGTCTGCGACAGCCGCAGCCAATTTACCCGGCACGCGAGCCGTCGCCGCTGAGGCGCCGGCGAAGCCTACGAACCTGCGATGACCGTCGCCTCCGGCATCAGCTATTGGGAGGCGTTTCAGCCCGGCATCGTCCTCGGACTGCTCGCCATTGCCATCCTTCCGTGGCTCAACCGCGATAACACAACTGCGCGCACGGTTGCGCTCGGGGTGTGTATCCTTCTCGGCTGGCGCTACATGCTCTGGCGCATCATTGAGACGCTGCCGCCAGTCGGCTTGACCGCGGATTTCGCACTCGGCGTGGTCTTCACCACAGTCGAGATGCTGTCGATGCTGGGAACCACGGTCGCTCTCATCTTCCTGACGCGTACCCGCGACCGCACTGCAGAAGCCGACAGCAAGGTGGCTTGGCTCAAGTCCCTGCCGCAGCAGCCTTTGGTCGATGTCCTCATCTGCACCTACAATGAGGAAGAAGAGATCCTCGAGCGCACCATCATTGGCGCCCTTGGGCTCGACTATCCGAACTTTCGGCTGTGGGTCTGCGACGACGGCCGCCGTCAGTGGCTGAAGCAGCTCTGCGCCGAGAACGGCTGCGGCTACATCACCCGCGCCGACAACGCGCATGCGAAAGCGGGCAATATCAACAATGCGCTGCGGCATCTGGCAAAGCTGCCGCAGCCCCCGGATTTCATCGCAATTCTCGACGCCGACTTCGTGCCAAAACCTCAGTTTCTCACCCGCACGCTCGCGCTCACGCAGGAGCCGGACATCGGCGTGGTGCAGACGCCGCAGCACTTCTTCAATCCTGACCCCATCCAGACCAATCTCGCCCTGACGCGCGTGTGGCCGGACGAGCAGCGCTTTTTCTTCGACGTGGTCATGGCCTCCAAGGATGCCTGGGGCGGCGCCTTCTGCTGCGGCACCTCCTCAGTGCTGCGTTTCAAACCGCTGATGCAGATCGGCGGGTTTCCGACAGATTCCGTCACCGAGGACTATCTCGTCACGCTGCGGCTCAATGAGATCGGCTACCGCACCGTCTATCTCAACGAGCCGCTCTCGCTCGGCCTCGCGCCGGAAGGGCTCAAGGAATACATCTCCCAGCGCAGCCGTTGGGCTCTCGGGTTCATGCAGATTTGCCGGGGCCGCAGCGGTCCCTTGAGCCTTGAAACAAATACCCCGCTTATCGAGCGCATTATGCTGTCCGAGACGTTCCTGCACTGGTCGGCAACGCACTTCTTCCGCCTGCTCGCGCTCGTGGTCCCCGCCGCCTATCTGCTTCTCGACATCCAGGCCGTTTACGCCACCGTACCCGACGCCATCTCGCACCTTGTTCCTTTCTTCGTGATGCAGTGCGTCGTGATGACCTGGATGACACGCGGTCGGGTGCTCCCCATCATGGCCGACTTGAGCCAGCTCCTCGTGGCGACCGACATCGCCAAATCGGTCATCGTCGGCCTGATCCGACCGCAGGGGCACAAGTTCAAGGTGACGGCGAAGGGCGGCGACCGCAGTAAGCGGCTGGTGCAGTGGCCCATGCTGCGCATCTTCCTCGTCTATCTCGCCATCACGGTCGCGGGCGTGTTGTGGGCCTTCACGATCGACGACACCCGCTCGCTCGCGGATGCGAGCGCCATCGCGCTCTATTGGAGTTGGTACAATATCGTCATCCTCACGCTGGCCTGCTTCGTCTGCATCGAGGCTTCGCAGCGCCGCCGCGGCGAGCGCTTTGCGGGAGAGGGTCAGGCTACCGTGGTGGCGGGCGATTGCCGGTATCAATTTCCCATTCGGGATATCTCGGTGAGTGGAATTCGCCTAGCAGGTCGACAGCCGCGACCAATCGGAGAACAGGTCCGCGTTCAATTCGATGGTATCGACATAGATGCCAAGATCGTGCGCAGCTTCGAGGATGGATTTGCCGTGCAGTTTGCTCCATCCAAGGAGGTGCACGCACGCCTCATCCGGCACGTTTACTGCGGCAAAGGGGACCGCAGAATTCGCCGCATCGAACCGGCTCGCGTTGCAACGGCCGCCGTCACACGCATTTTTCGGTAATCTGCACTCTGCCTCGCGCCTTACGCTAGGAGCGCCAGCGCTTACGCGTTGTGGCCGAGGAGCGTCGCGAAATAATGGCTCAGGAGCCGGTTGTGCGGGTCCCACGCGCGGCGCGCGCGTGCAAACTCCTCCCAGCGCGCGCCGTAGGCCTTGTCGGCCTGCGCCGGCGTTAGGTGCTTCGTCTGGTTGAACAACGGATGGCCGCCGTACTCGCTCGAGAACACGTTGAAGGCCTTGAGGAAGTCGTCCCAACCGGGGCCCCCGGTGCAGGCGGGATCGATGCTCATGGCGTCGGCGTCGTGCGCGTAGGACAGCAGCGAGTTTTGGTCCTTGACCAGGCGGTAGCCGACGGCGGGGAGGTCGCAGCGGAAGCCCGTCTTGTCCGCGTACTCGCAGCAGAAGCGGAAATAGGCCTCGAGCACGTCGAAGAAGCGGGCCTCCTCGAACGACCACATGGAGAATACGAACTTGATGCGCCCCGGCTTGTCGCGATGGCGGATGATCTGCCGATGCGGCCGCGTGCGCTTGCCCCGCACCGTGATGCATGTCGCCCGCGTGATGAAGCGATCAAAGAGCCCGCGCAGCGCCGTCGCGGCCCTTGCGTTGGGTGAGACGCGCGTGATGAAGATCGTGCACATCGGCCCGAGCGTGCGCCAGAAGGCGTTGCGCAGCCACCAGCCGCCGGACGACGTGGGCGCCACGCCCGGCAGCTCGCGGCGCAGCTCCACCATGACGCGGTCGATGAAGGGATAGAAGTACATCATCAGCGCGTAGTTCTGCGCAACGAGCTCCGGCACCGCGGCGCGGAAGCCGGCGAGCGTGTAGACGCGGTGCACGCAGGAAACGGCCGTCATCGGCTTGGTCTTGAGCGTCACCTCGACGATCACGCCGAGCAGACCGTAGCTCGAGCGAATGAGCCGCATCTCCGCGGGATTTTCGGTCTCGGTGTAGGTGACGATCGTGCCGTCGGTGCGTACGAGCTTGACGCCCGATACGAACGAGCTCACCTGCCCCCAGTGCGAGGTGCCGATGAGCGAGCTGTCCTTGGTCGCCGCGCAGGCAACCGCGCCCAACGTGACGTTGCCGATCTCGGTGTTGATGTGCAGCTGCTTGCCGCGCCGGGCGAGCTCCTCGGCGATATCGATATAGAGCGCACCGGCCTCCGCCGTGACGAAATCGTCCCCGATCTCGAGGATGCGCGTCATGCCAGTCATATCGAGCATGGTGCCGCCGTCGTCGGCCGAGCAGGGCGCGGGAGAGTGCAGCTTGCCCACCGCCCGCACCGGCGAAGGGTAGCGCACCGTGTCGGTCACGACGCGGACGACATCGTCGATCGTCTGCGGCTTGACGACCGCGACGGGGTGGTAGGTCACGCCGCCTTCCCAATTGGTGATGTCGGTGCCGACGGTGCCAGTGCCGGCTGGTGAGGATGATGCGGGCGCGTCGTGCGGCTTCTCGGCGACCAAGGCCGCGGCACTGGCGATCTTCAACAGAGACGCGAGCTGCGGTCCCAATAACACGTGCGAGATCAACTTCATCGCGACTTCTCGGGCTCATTGCCCGACCCACCCGTTGCCCTTCCCCGCTGCTCGCTGCTTAGCGCACTTCGTCCTTCACTCGGTTTACGGCCTCGTGCGCTTTGGCCAGATGCTTAAGCTTGCCCTCCCATCTGTCCCTCGGCGGCACTCCCAGTTGGCTATGCCCCCATGCGCTGCCCGATCACGATCAGCCGCGCGACCCTCTCGGCGGCGTCCTGCAGATACTGGCGCGACTTCTTGATCGCGGTCTCGAGCGCCATGGCGTTGGGCGTCGCCGACTCGAGCCCGTCGATGCCGTGGCCGAACACGCCGCCCGCGTCATCCGCGAGCCCGCCGCCGATGGCGACCACGGGTACGTTGTATTTGCGCGCGGCCGCCGCGACACCGGAGGGCGTCTTGCCGAAGGCGGTTTGGAAATCGACGCGGCCTTCGCCGGTGATCGCCAAGTCCGCGCCCTGCATGTGCTGCTCGAGCTTCGTCGCCTCGACGACGAGCTCCACGCCGCGCTTCAGCGTGGCGTTCGCGAAGGCCATGAGGCCCGCGGCAATGCCGCCGCCGGCACCGGCACCGGGCCGGTCGGCCACGTCGCGCCCGGTCGAGCGTTTCACTATGTGGGCAAAGTGCGCGAGGTTCTTGTCGAGCTGCTCGACCATCTCAGGCGTCGCGCCCTTCTGCGGGCCGTAGACGCGCGAGGCGCCCTTCTCCCCGCACAAGGGATTGGTCACGTCGCAAGCGACGCTGATGCGCACGCGCGCAAGCCCCGGGTTGATGCCCGACAGGTCGAGCGCCTCGACCTTGCCGAGATCGCCGCCGGCAATACGCGTCGTGAAGGGCGCGCCGCCGAAATTGATAAAGCGCACGCCGAGCGCCTGCGCCAGCCCGGCGCCGGCGTCGTTGGTCGCCGAGCCGCCGATGCCGAGGATGATCTCCTCGACGCCGCGCGCAATCGCGTCTGCGATGAGCTCGCCGGTGCCGTACGTCGTCGCGCGTGAGGGATCGCGTTTGTCTTTGGGCACGAGCGGCAGGCCAGAGGCCTCCGCCATCTCGATCACCGCCGTGCGGCCGTTGCCGAGCAACCCGTAGGAGGCCATCACGCGGTCTCCGAGCGGTGCCGTCACCTCGGTCTTGACGATGGTGCCGCCGGTGGCGTCGACGAGGGACTGGACCGTCCCCTCCCCGCCGTCGGCCATCGGAATCTTGATGTAGGTCGCATCGGGCCAAACGCGCTTGAGGCCCTTTTCGAGCTCGCTTGCGACCTCGAGCGACGTCAGGTTCTCTTTGAAGGAGTCCGGGGCAATGACGATCTTCATTGGTAGTTTCTTCTCGGGACGCAGGGCTTGTGCCTTGGACTGCTAGTTTGCACGAAAATGCGGGAGAAGGCCGCACTCTGTCGCGGCGTCCCACTTTTGCCGGCGGACGGTTGCCCCCCGGACCCAGGCCTAGCAGAGGCGGGTTAAGGAACGGGCCCTGCGGGGCTCGGATGGCTTCCCGGCAGGCCTCAGGATCCGAGGTCCTGGATGGTTTCCGATTCGATGATATGGACGCCCGGCTCGCCCCTCTCCCCGCACGCCAGCATGGCCGCGGCCACGGTCTGAGTGCGCACGGAGCGGTAGCGCCGCAAGGGGCCGATCATCAAGGGGTTGATGAGACCCAAGGCCCGGTTGCCGATCTCCTCCGCAAGGCGAAACTCCTCCCGCTTTCCATCGAGCAGCGAGGGCCGCAGAAAGTAGGTCGAGGGCACCGCGGCGCTGGCGACCCCCTCCTCCATCTCGCCCTTGGTGTGCAGGTAGACGCTCTTGGAGTGGGCGTCGGCGCCGAGCGAGCTGATGGTGACGAAGGTCGCAGCTCCGCCCGTGGCCGCCCATTTGGCGAGCGCCACCGGAATATCGCGATCGACCTTCTGGAAGGCTTCCGTGGAGCCCGCCTTCTTTTGCGTCGTGCCGATGCAGCAAAAGACGGTCGCGGCGCCCGCGGAGGGAAGCGACGCGAGCTTGGTAAAGTCGATGATGCGCTCCTCGACCTTGGCGAGCTTGGCAAACTGCGTGGGGCGCCGGTGCAGGATGACGACTTTCTCATAGTGGGGGGAGGACGCCACGAGCGGCACGAGCTCCCGCCCGATCGAGCCCGTGGCGCCGACGATGACCGCGGTTTTCTTTGACATAAGTTTGCTCGTCGTCCATGGAGCCCAGCCGGGCGCAAATTAGTGGGTGGCGCGCCTCCCGTCCACGCTTTGCCCCCGGCAATTCGGCGGCGGCTAGTATTCGGTTTGCCTGCGCCGCCGAGCGCGCGCGGATCTGGAGCTCGCCATGACCAAATTCGCCGTTCACCGCAACAAGCGCTACCGCGCGACGATCCGGCTCGGGCTCCTCGAGCAGCTGGCCGGGAACGGCGCCATCGCGGACGCGCTGCAGGAAGCGGGCTTCACCGATGTGACGGTCGAGGGCGCAGGCGCGACGCGGTTTGCCGAGGGGACATGGCCGCTCGAGGATGCGAGCGCGCCGCTGCCCGCGCAGATCGTTGACGTGTCCGAGGTCGAGGACGCCTGAGCCAGACGGGTCGCGCCCGCGCAGCTAATCTCCGCGCCGCCATCTTGCATACCGCTGCACGGTCAAGCCCACGACGTAGACGGCCGCGACCGCCAGCACAACTTTCACCCACCCGCCCGGCGGAAAGCCGCTCAGCACGGCGGCGATCGCGGCTACGGCCCACGCGAGCGTGATCCCCAGCGTCACGACGCGCAACCTCACGACGCGCAAGGGGTGCACCCAGTGCATCGGCACGAACGTCAGCGCGACGCAGACCACCACGACCGTGCACGCGAGCCACTGCGGCACCGCGAGCGCGAATAGGTAGAAGGCGACGAGGTTCCATACCGCGGGAAAGCCGATGAAGCTGTAGTCGTCGCCTTTGCTGGCGAGATCGGAAAAATGATAGAGGGAGGAAAGAAGGATGGCGGCCGCGAGAAGGGGTGCCAGCTCCACACCGAGAAACCCGGCCCGCACCAGCGCCAGAGCCGGCACGAACACGTAGGTCACGTAGTCGACGACGAGGTCGAGCCGCTCGCCGCTGAAGCGGGGCAGCCGCTCCTCCACCTGCGCGAGACGGGCGAAGGTGCCGTCGATGCCGTCGATGATGAGCGCAAGCCCGAGCCAGCCGAACATGCGCTCCCACGCCGCGTCGAAAACGGCGAGCGCCGCGAGGAGCCCGCATACGGCGCCGAGCGCGGTGAAGAGGTGCACGCCCGCGGCGGCGAGCCGCACGAACCTGATCTTGGCCACGTGTCTTGCGCCGGTGTGGAAGGAGGAATCTGTTCTTGGTCGTACCCGCGCAAGCTTACGCGAATGGCGCCCTAGGCCAACGACAAAACCGCCGGCAGCTTTCAGACCGCGCGGTCGAAAGGGGACGGTGTTAAAGCTTAGAACCGGTGCTTGACCGTGCCGCGGACGGTTAGATCCTCGTTGGGATCGGGCACGCCCTCGGGCTGCCCCACCGGCTTCTGGTCGGCTGCGCCGTAGAGGAGCTCAAGCCCGAAGTCCATCTTCGGCAGCACGCCGAGCTTGCCGAGCCCCGGAATGCGGATCTCGGTACCCGAATCGGGCTTGGCCGCGGTTTCGGTGGAGAGACCGAGGGGCTTGCCCTCGGCCGGCGGCTGCCCTTCAGGTGCCGGCTGCTCCGCCTGAGCCGGCGGACTCGCGGCGCCGGTCGACTGCTCTTGGAACGCGTACACGCGCGGGCTGGCGAGCAACGCCAGCGCCAACGCCACGACGGCTAAACCGTTCCTCATCGCGACCAACCCCGCAGTGCAACCCTTCGCATTTGCCCCTTCGCAAAAATGCTGGCTCGCATCCATGAAGACAAGGATGTTTTAGGCACAGTTAAGTCCGAATAAAAGTTTGTGCCAGTGGTGTGGTTGAAGCGCCATGTTGCAGAGCAGCAACATCGAAGGGCAAACCGCTGGAGGGCGCGAAGTATCCCCAAAATACACATAAAAGAGCCACCCCTTGCGGGGTGGCTCCTTCGGGTCCGGGGTAGGTAGGTGGAGGAGTGGATCAGAACTGGATCAAAGCACCAGCCGTGACCTGACTGAAGGCGTCGAGATCGGTCACGACACCCGGAGTTGCCGTGAGGGTCACATCGCCATCGGTGTGCTGATAGATCACGTAGAGATCCATAGCCGCCGCCTCGATGTTCTGCACGACGCCCGCCTGCCAGAACTGGATAGACGAGTTGATGGTCTTTCCAGGATTGGAGCCCGCGTCGTCCTTGCGATACTCGCCGAAGATGGTGGTCTTGCCGAGCGCGGTCCACTTCTGCTCGATGCCGGGCTGGATGAACCAGGTCGTGCTGTCCCGATCGAACGTCGCAGCCAGCCCTGGCGTGTCGATGACCTGCTTGCCCCAGCCGCCGTAGACATAGAGGCCGGTCGCGTCGTGCTTGACCGTGCCTGCCGCGCCGCCCCACTTACACTTGAACTCTGCCGGGCCGGTACCGCAGTTCGTGCCGCCGGTCACAAACGTAAAGCCCGCAGGCCCGAGCGTCTCGCCGGGGTCGGTGCTCTCGCCGTAGCCGACCTTCGCGAGCACGCTGATGCCGTTCCAGCTGCCCTTGTAGGTCAGAGCGGCGTCCCAGAGGTCGTCCTCACCCCAAGCCCAGGATGCGGTAAAGCCCTCCCAGGCGGGGGAGTCGTAGCGCACAACGTCACGACGGCCGCTCTGGCCAGGCGTGGAGTTGTCGAAGCCGCGCATGATGTCGGTCCACTTGAGCGTGGCGCCGACCACTTTGCCGCCGCTGCGCAGCTGGAAGGCGCCCAACGCCACCGCTGGCCCTTGGGCGTCCGCAAAGTTGCGCGTATTGGCCAAGTCGGCGTCATCGAGCAGGTGGTAGGTGGCCGTGCCGTTCAGACCGATCGCGATCTGACCGAGCCGGCTGCTCTTGATGTACCAGTTGCTCTTGCGAACGATCAGCGCGAAGTCCTATGATGAAAATTCTCCGTAGCGCGTCAAATATGCCCTGTAGGGTCTGTCATGAAAAATGACGGAATCTACGACGTAGCGGTCGTCGGAGCCGGTCCTGCGGGCTTGGCCGCCGCGCTCGGCATCTCGCGCGAGGGTGCGAAAGTGGCCGTCATCGGTCCGCAAGCCGACCCCTCGGACAACCGCACCGCCGCCCTTTTTACCGGCTCGCTGCAGCTCTTGCGCAACCTCGGCGCTTGGGAGGAGTGCAGCGGCGCGGGCACTCCCCTGCTTGCCATCCGCATCATCGACGATATGGGTGCACTTCTGCGCGCGCCGGAGGTTTTGTTCACGGCCGCCGAGGTCGGGCTCGACGCCTTCGGCAGCAACATTCCCAACGTGGTGCTCACCCAAGCGTTGCGCCGCCGGGCTGCCGCGCGCGCCTCCCTCACCTTGCTCGAGACCTCTGTCACGAACATCGACATCGGGCCGGCGAGCGTCGACTTGCGTCTCGCTGACGGCTCGAGCCTCAACGCGCGCCTGCTGATCGGCGCCGATGGCCGCAAGTCTCTCTGCCGCTCCGCCGCAGGCATCGGGACGCGCGCCTGGGCCTATGAGCAGAGCGCGCTCACCTGCACGTTTGCGCACCAGCGGCCGCACGCGGGCATTTCGACGGAGTTCCACCGCCCCGCCGGGCCGCTGACGGTGGTCCCTTCGCCCGGACGGACCTCGAGCCTCGTCTGGGTCGACCGGACCGCGATCGCACAGCGCCTCGCCAGCCTCGACGAGACCGCGTTCCGCGGCGCGCTCGAGACGCGCCTGCAGGGCTTGCTCGGTCCCGTCGGAGAGATCCGGCCACGCGCCGTCTTCCCGCTTTCGGGTCTCGTCGCTTTGTCCGCCGCGCGCAACCGCGTCGCCCTCGTCGGTGAAGCGGCCCACGTCATTCCGCCCATTGGGGCACAGGGCTTGAACCTCGGCCTGCGCGACGCGGCGCTGATCGCCGACTGCGTGGGGGAGGCGTTGCGCCTCGGCGGCGACATCGGCTCCCCGCAAACGCTTGAGCGGTACGCGCGGGCGCGGCGATTGGACATCGTCACGCGCGCGTGGTCGATCGACGTGCTCAACCGCAGCCTCATTTCCGGATTCTTGCCCGTTCAATTGCTGCGCGGGCTCGGACTGCACGCCCTGAAGGCCATCGGCCCGCTGCGCCGCCTCGCCATTCGCGAAGGGCTTGCCCCATCCTACGTGGCGCCGAGCCTGATGCGCGAGGCCCCTTGACGCTTTGGGCCCGCGGTTGGCATTCCTCGGTCTCACCACCACAGAGATTTGCCGATGATACTCAGCCCGCGACTGCAGGATCTACAGTGGCGCATCGAGTACGCGGTGCTCCGATCGGTCGCCGCTATCTTCCGCTCGCTGCCGTTGAATTTCGCCACCAACGCCTCGGCCATCGCCTGGCGCAGGCTGGCGCCCATCATCAACCCCAAACGCCACAAGCGCGCGCTCGACAATCTCGCCATCGCGTTTCCCGAGAAGACCCAAGCGGAGCGCCAGGAGATCGCCCTCAAGCACTGGGAGAACCTCGGCCGCGTCATGGTCGAGACCATGCGCATCGACCGTTTCCTCTCCGAGCCCGAGCGCATCGACATCGTGAGCCAGAACATCTTTTCCCGCTACAAGGACAAGCTCGGCGCCGCGGTCGGCGTGAGCCTGCACATGGGCAATTGGGAGCTGGCGATCCTCCCCTTCACCTGGGCCGGCGCGAACCCAGCCGCGGTCTATCGCTCGGTCACCAACCCCTATGTCGACCGCTACTTGCGCGCACAGCGCAAGGACCTTTACCCCGACGGGCTGTTCGGGCGCGGCAACGTCGGCGAGCACGGCGACGACCAGAAGACCGCGCGCGCCATCATGGACTTCGTGCGCCGCGGCGGCCGCCTGGGCCTCGTCTGCGACCTCTATGACCGCACCGGCATGCCGGTGCTGTTCTTCGGCAAGGAGGCCAAGACGCAGGCGATTGCGGCGATGATCGCACGGCGGGTGGGGGCGCGCATGTGGCTGTCGCGCGTGAAGCGCATCGGCAAGCGGAGCCGCTTTGAGATCGAGCTCAAAGAGCTGCGGGTGCCGCGCACGGCCAATCAGGCCGAGGACATCCGCTGGGCGATGGCGCACATGCAAGAGCAGTTCGAGGCGTGGATACGGGAGGCTCCCGAGCAATGGATGTGGAGCAACCGTCGCTGGAGCTAGGTGCCAGGCTTCATAATCACAGCGTCATCGCAATGTGCCTTTGTGGGGACGACTCGCGTTCCACCCCTGGTTGAGCGCGCACGGGCTTGTTAGACTTCGCGCGACGCAAAGGGGGCGTTCGGGTTGAGCCCGACACCTGGGGCCGAACACGGGCGAGGCGCCGATGGACACCGTCCTGACGCTGGCCGACATTCATCCGCGCGACCGCCTCGCGTTCTGGTACGACGTTGCCTGCGAGGTGTTCGTCGATCACGAATGCCGCGTGCAGACGCCGTCGCGGTTCGACGTGACGATGCACCACGCGCCGCTGGGCGATCTCGGCATCGTGAAACTCGACAGCACCGGGCTCAACTTCGCCGCCGTCACCTCGCGGACGATCACCAACGCGGAGGACGACGTCTTCTTCCTCTGCCTGCAGGTGAGCGGCTCGGCGACCTTCCATCAGGACGGCCGCGAGACGACGATCCTGCCCGGCGACTTCGCGCTGCTCGACGCGCAGCGGCCCTATTCCTGCAACTACCCGGGGGAATGGAAGCAGATCATCATCAAGATCCCGCACCGCTCGTTGAAGGCACGCCTCTCTGCGAGCTCGGAGCTGACCGTCTGCGCAGTGCGCAACGTCGACGGCATCGGCGGCCTCGCCTCGGGCTACATGTCCATGATCCCCCCGCGCATCGATGCCCTGCACACCGCCGCCAAGGCCCAAATCGCCGAGCACGTGCTCGACCTCATCGCGCTGTCGTTGTCGAACATGGGCGGCAAGGACAAGCCGGCCCTCTCATCGGGACGCGCGCTCGCCCTCTTGCGCCTGCGCACGGCGATCGAAAGCCGGCTCGGCGACCCCCGGCTCGACCCCAAGGCGGCGGCGGCCGCCGCCGGCATGAGCGTACGCTACGCCAATGCGCTGCTCTCGCAGCAAGGCACCTCGGTTGAGCGCCTCATCGTGTCACGGCGGCTCGCGCACTGCCGGCGCGCGCTGGAGGATCCCGGCCAATCGCATCGCACGATCACCGAGATCGCCTTTGCGTGGGGCTTCTCGGACCTGTCGCACTTCGATCGCCGCTTCAAGCGCGAGTACGGCTGCTCGCCGCGCGACTACCGTCAACGCTTCCAACCCTGACCGCGGCGTCCCCGAGTTATCACAGATTACTGTGCGCCAATTCGCGGCCGGCGTTGACATGCGCCGCGTCCTGAACCCTCCCTTGAGCACCAGCACGCGGAACGGGGAGGCGGCTCATGAGCGACCCAATCGGAACGGTGCTAGCGCACGGACGCGCGTCGTGGCGGAAGCTGCGCCGAGCCGGGACAAACGCGGCGCGGTCATGGCGTTCATCCCGCAAGACCGAGCGGAGCCCGCAAGCGAAACGCGGGAGCATGACGCGCCACCTGCTCCCCGTCGGCGCCATCGCGACCACCTTTGCCCTCATTGCCCTTCTCTATCTCGGCTATGACCTCGCCAAGGGACGGGCGTCGCCGTGCGAGGCGATCTTCCAGGAGACCTCTCTCGGGCTCAAGGCCAAGATCAGCTTCCTGAAGACCGCGGGCGAACTCGAGATCGGCCGCGAGCAGTTGACCGACCTCGACGAGCGCGCGCAGATGACGGCCCTCAGCCTCAAGACCTGCTGCACCGTGCTCGATGCCGGGCGCCTCGATCCCGAGCAGTTCCTGCAGTGCAAGGGCAGCGCACGCGCTTACGAGGCGAGCCTGTCGGATATCGCCAACCTCGTGCGCCAGGCCGTCAAGGACGGCATCAGCACGAGCTCGATTGCGGCAAGCGCGGCGCCCCCGGCGGTGCCGGCAAGCCTCAAGCAGCAGATCGACACCGAGGTCAAGAGCGCGCAACAGGTCTCGCGCGATCTCAACCAGAAGGTCGTCGCCGTTCGCCACGAGCAGGCGCTCGCTACGCTCGAGACGACGCCGCCGCAGAGCGTGCCGGTCGAGGCCCAGGAGCGCGAGCCCAACGACGACGCGCTCAGCACCAACGAGATCAAGCTCGGAACATGGATCACGGCCTCCATCGACTCCGGGAAGGATGCCGACTACTTCACGTTCACCTCGCCGGAGACGCATCGCGACTGGCTGCGCATCGAGTTGCAGAACCGCTCAACCACGCTCGAGCCGCGGCTCGAGCTGTTCGATGCGGAGAAGGCCAGCCTCGGGTCGAGCTATAAGCCGACGCCCGGCGCGGATCTCACCTATTCGTTCGTCGCCGAGCCGGCGACCCGCTACGTCGTGCGCGCGAGCAATACCTACGGCTCAAGCACCGGCGTGTACCTCATGCGCGTGGTGGCGACCAAGTCCTACGACGCGCAGGAGCCCAACGACGACATCCTGCACGCAAGGCCCATCGCCCTATCGGCTCCCATCGCCGCCAACATCATGGACAAATACGACGTCGACTATTTTGCGATCACCGCGGGGAAGTCTGGGGCAAGCCTCATCGCCAGCGTGAAGAACCGGTCCACCACGCTGCAGCCGGAAATCGCCCTCTTTCGTGCCGACAAGGCGCTCGTCGGCACGCAAACGAACACGACGCCCGGCGGCGACGTAAGCTATACGTTCAAGGTGGCGCCAAACGCGACCTATTACCTGCGCGTGCGCGATACCTACAGCAGCGCCTCCGGCGACTACACGTTGACCGTCGCCGAAGGGCCGCCCGGTGACGGCTGAGCTGCGAAAATCCGAGATAGAGATGGGCGCAGTGCGGATCCTGATGGCCACGGCCGCCGCCGTGATGGCGGCCAGTGCCTTTGTGGCCGGTGTCGTTTACGCCGATCCGGAGGCGCCGCACGGGCGCAAGCTTGGCGGCCAGTGCGCTTACGCGGAGCATCCGGGGACCTGCACCATCCTCAGTGTAGAGAAGACACCCGATTCGACGGCGCAGGCTTCGCTGAGCGGCGGCCCAGGCTACGAGGGGCTTGCAGTGACGTTCACCTATGCGGGCGCGGATGCGGGCGGCGGCGACACGCTCGTGCAACAAGCGATCGAAGGACGCCATGAGCTGCGTCTCATGAACAGTTGGTACCCGGGTCCGCGCTTCCTCGAGCGCTACGGTATCGCCGCCGGCAAGTCGTTCGAGTGCACGCTGAAGATCATCACGCAGGGCACGTGCACGCCCACCATCATCGATTTTCCACACATCGACCGCGCCGATTATTTCGAATCCCAGCACTGATTGCGCGGAACTTTTCTGCCTCTACGCAACTGCGCGGGAAAGCGTGCAGGCGCTTGAAAATACGTGGCATTTTTGTGAAGCGCGACCTTACGGAATGGTATGGCCGCTGCCAGCTCGTGGCAATCAACGCAGGGCACGGTGCGGGCGGGTGGTTGCAAAGATCACCCACAGCAAACGGAGAGTCCCAATGTCGAAAAAGATTGTGAGCACCGCCATCCTCGCCGGCCTCCTGTTCGGCCTTGCCGCTCCCATCGCTCAGGCCAAGAACGCTCCCAAGACGAAGGAGGAGTGCGACAAGATAACGAACATGAAGTGGGACGACGCCGCCAAGAAGTGCATCAAGAAGTAAGCGCGTCAGATCAGCGGCAGGCCGCTTCACGCCTGCCGCTCTCGCGGCGGCCGCTAAGGATCGCGGCCGATAGCTAGACTAGAAACCAGCGCCTTCGCTCGAGGGTGCTCTCGAAATCGGGGAGAAGACCATGAAGCGTTTTGTTTCCTTGTCGCTGTTGAGCGGCGTTGCGTTCCTCTGCCTCAGCGCCGGCGCCGGCCAGGCAGCCGTGTCGGGCTCCGGCCTCACCGTGTCGCACCCGACCGCGCTCGTGCAGCAGGTGTATTGGCGCTGCTGGTGGCGGCACCATCACCGACACTGCCGCCATTGGTGGTAAGTCCTAAGCGAAGCTCGAAGTCGCTACCCGTTCTTCCCAACGACCTGGTGCAGCCGCCTAAGCGCGCGCTGCACTTTTTTTCGCGCCCGTGGGACCCGTCCGCGGCACCGTCTCCTTGGGGAAGCTCACGCTGATGCGCAAGCCCGGCTTGTTGTCGGCGAGCTTGATGCTGGCGCCGTGCAGATCGGCGATGGCCGCAACGAGGCTCAAGCCCAGGCCGCTTCCCGGCGTCGAGCGCGCGCGCTCCAAGCGGTAGAGGCGGCGGAACACATTGTCGCGCTCCTCCGCCGGGATGCCGGGACCGGTGTCCCACACGACCGCCACGTATCTGTCGCCCTGGCTCAAGAGGCTGACGCCGATGCGGATGCCCTTCGGCGAGTGGCGGATCGAATTCTCGATGAGGTTGGCGAAGAGCTGGGTCAAGAGCTCGCGGTCCCCCCAGATCGTGCCCTTCACGTTCGCGGGCACCGCGATCTCCAGCCGGTCGCCCGCCTCCTCGACGACGGGCTCGTAGATGTCGGCCACCTCCGCCAGGATGGTGCCGAGCTCCACGTCGCAGAACCGCGCCTTGCGCGCGCCCGCCTCGAGTTGCGTGATGCGCAAGAGCGCCTCGAAGGTCTCGACGATGGAGTCGAGCTCCTCCAGCGATTCCTCGACGCGGGCGCGGAACTCCTGCGCGTCGCCCTTGGCGCTCAGCGCCTCCTCGAGCCGCCGGCGCAGGCGCCCGATGGGCTTCTTCAAGTCGTGGGCGATGTCGGAGGATGCCTGGTTGACGTTCTCGATGAGCTTCTGCAGGTGCGCGAGCGTGGCGTTGATCTGCACGGCAACGTCGTCGAGGTCGTCGCCCGAGCCCGTCAGCGGGACGCGATTGGCGATGTCGCCGTGGCTCACCTTCGACAGGGTCGTTGCGAAGGCGTCGATCTTCACCTGTGCGCGGCGGGCAAGGAGCGTCGCCGAACCGATGGCGAGCAGCACCGTCGTCAACAGGCCCCAGCCGAGCCCGTGCAGCAGGATGCGCTGCACCTCGCGGATCTCGCGATCGCTCTGGCCGACGAGCAGATATCCGCTCGAGACCGGCTTCCAGATCGAATAAAAGCGGTCATCTGGATCGCCCTTGCCGGCGACCATCGGCAGCCAGGCGCGATCGAGGATGCCCCAGCCGGCAAACACCCTCACGTTCTGCACGTTGCCGGCCTGAAACGAGCCGTCCTCGCGCCGCAACAGGAAGATGCTGTCGAAATCGCGTACGGACTTGGCCTCGTCCGCCACGACCACGGCGAGCGCGTCGAAGCCGTGCTCGGCATCGATGGCGAGCAGCGTATCGCTCGTCTCCTCGACGCGCTTCTTGATGTGGCTCTCGAGCTCGGCGCCGAGCGTGAGGTAAAGCACGGCAACGAGCGCGACCACGGTCAGCGCGAACAACAGCGTGAACGCCCCGGCGAGGCGCGCGGGCGTACGCTTCAGGATGTCATGCGTTATCATGCATGGTGTAGCCGCTGCCGCGCACGGTGTGAATCAGCTCGCGCCCATAGGGCCGGTCGATCTTGGTGCGCAGCCGCGAGATGTGCGTCTCGACGACGCTGGTCTTGGGCTCGAAATGGAAGCTCCAGACACGCTCCAAGAGCATCGTACGCGTCAGCACGCGACCCTTGTTGCGCATCAGGATCTCGAGCAGGCGAAACTCGCGCGGTTGCAAGTCGATCACGTCGGAGCCGCGCGTCACCTTGCGCGCGATGAGGTCCATCTCGAGGTCGCCCACGCGCAGGATGGTCTCCGTGTCGCGCAGGTGCGGCCGGCGCGCGAGCGCGTTGACGCGGGCCATCAGCTCGGAGAACGCAAAGGGTTTGACGAGGTAGTCGTCGCCGCCCACGTTGAGGCCGTCGACACGGTCGTCGACGCCGCCGAGCGAGGTCAAGAAGATGACGGGGACCTTGTGGCCGACCGCGCGCAGCGCGCGCACGAGCGAGAGGCCGTCGAGACCAGGCAGCATGCGGTCGATGATGAGAATGTCATAGACCTCGTCCATCGCCTGCGTGAGCCCGTCGCGGCCGTCGGCGACGGTCTCGGCGGTATGGCCTTCTTCCACGAGCCCGTTGGACACGTAGGCGGCGGTCTCGGCGTCGTCCTCGACGACCAGTATGCGCATCGGCTGAAGCCTTCTCGAGGGCAGCTAGGGCCTAGAATTAAGACAGCGCGGATTTCGAGGCAATTTCCCCGATATTACAGAAACGTAAGGCGCGGCCAGCGCGCGCACGCGCGTCTTAGGGAGGAGGCCTGCTTCCTCAGTCAACGGATTGTGCCGTTTCGGTCAAGTGCGGTGGAACGAACTCTCGTTGAATACGCTTGAGCGAGTCGGGAGGGGCCAAGGCCGGCCGCCCGAGATTCCACCGAGTTTGACCCCCGGAGCTTCATGCAGCGCGAAAGCCAACTCGACCGGTCACCCCTACATCTGCTCCACCGCGTGCATCAGCGCGCGACGGAGCTGTTCCAAGAGAAGATGGCGGGCATCGACCTGACCGCACGCCAGTACGTCATTCTGCTGACGGCGGCGCAGCACGACGGCGCGAGCCAGCAGGACATCATCGACGCGACCGGCATCGACCGCTCGACCGTCTCCCAGATCATGCAGACCATGATCCGCAAGGGCCTGCTCAAGCGCCGGCGCACGAGGGAGGACGCGCGCGCCTACGCCATCGCGCTCACCGAGCACGGCCGTGACGTGCTGAAGGCGTCCGAGGCGATCGTCACGGGCGTCGACGAGGCCCTCGTCGCCGCGCTGCCCGCCACGCGGGCGAAGACCTTCATCGACAATCTGCGCTCCATCATCGCCAACGGCAAATAAAGCGACGGGCATGTAGGCTCGCGGCAAGCGTTGACTCCCGACGGGGGCGCCATAAAGTGCGCTGCACCGCAACATGGGAGCCCACGATGGCCGGCACGCGCACGCCCGCGAAGTTCTATTCCCCCCTCGCCATCGGCGCCCCTGAGCCCTACCGCACCCTTCCCGTGCGCATCGAGCGCATGATCCACTTCGTGCCGCCGCACAATGAGAAAATCCGCGCGAAGATCAAGGACATCGCTGGCCAGGTTGACGCCATCCTCGGCAACCTCGAGGACGCCATCCCCGCCGATCAGAAGGAGGCCGCGCGCAAGGGCTTCATCGAGATGGCGCGCGACAACGATTTCGGCTCGACCGGCCTGTGGACCCGCATCAACTGCCTCAACAGCCCGTGGATGCTCGACGACGTCATCGAGATCGTCGCGGCCGTCGGCAACAAGCTCGACGTGATCATGCTGCCGAAGGTGGAGGGGCCGTGGGACATCCACTACCTCGACCAGCTCTTGGCCCAGCTCGAGGCCAAGCACGCGGTCAAGAAACCGATCCTGATCCACGCCATTCTGGAGACGGCGGAAGGGGTCAACAACGTCGAGGCGATCGCGGCTGCCTCCCCGCGCATGCACGGGATGAGCTTGGGGCCGGCCGATCTTGCGGCCTCGCGCGGCATGAAGACGACGCGCGTGGGGGGCGGCCATCCCGACTACGGCGTGCTCGCCGATCCAAGCAAGGAACCTGGCGCCGCGCGCCCCTTCTTCCAGCAGGATCTCTGGCACTACACGGTCGGCAAGATGGTCGACGCCTGCCTCGCCTATGGCTTGAAGCCGTTCTACGGCCCCTTCGGGGATTTCTCCGACCCCGCGGCCTGCGAGGCACAGTTCCGCAACGCCTTCCTGCAGGGCTGCCTCGGCGCCTGGTCGCTGCACCCGACCCAGATCGACATTGCCAAGCGGGTGTTCTCCCCCGACGTGAAGGAGGTCGCCTTCGCCAAGCGCATCCTCGAGGCGATGCCCGATGGCACCGGCGCCGTGATGATCGACGGCAAGATGCAGGACGACGCCACCTGGAAGCAGGCCAAGGTGATCGTCGACCTCGCCCGCCTGGTCGCCGCCAAGGACCCCGAGCGGGGGGCGGCCTACGGACTTTAGCCTAATGAGTGCGGCAAGAACGCCGCAGTGCTAAGCCCTAGTTTCGTCTTGGGCAATTGACAGCCGCCCGCAGCTACCCTGGAATGGGAGTCGACGGGGGGCACAGCGTGCTGCGTGCGCGAAAGCGAGCGGCGCATCTGAGCCATGGGGACGATCATGAGGACGGGGACCGGCACAGGCACTGGAACGGGTGCTCGCTTGGGCACCTCGATGAGCATGATGCGTGAGGCGAAATTTTCGGTGGGGCAGGTCGTGCGCCACCGCTTCTACCCGTTCCGCGGTGTCATCTTCGACATCGATCCGGAGTTCGGCAACACCGAGGAGTGGTGGCTCGCCATCCCCGAGGACATCCGCCCCGCCAAGAACCAGCCCTACTACCACCTGCTCGCGGAGAACGCGGAGACCGAATACATCGCCTACGTCTCCGAGCAGAATCTGCTCGCGGACGAGACCGGCAAGCCGTTGCGCCATCCGCAGCTGTCGGAACTCTTTGCCGAGGACGAGAACGGCGGCTACAGGGCGCTCTATTTGCAATCGCACTAGGCCGGCCCAGCTTCGCTGCCTGTGTGAGTTCGAAACGAAAACCGCCCGGCGATAAGCCGGGCGGTTTTCGTTTGTCGCGGATCGGCGCCGAGAGCTACTTCTTCGCCGACGGAGCGGGAGTAGCGGGCGCTGCCGGGGCCTTATCGGCCTCGCTTGCCGGCGGCGGCGGCAGGTTCTTCATCTCCTCCGCCTTGGCCTTGTTGGCGAGCTCGATCTGCCGCTGGCGGATCTGCTCCATCAGCTTGCGGCGGTTCTCCGAGTATTCCTTGCTGTCGACCGGCTTGCCTGTGAGGGCGTCGGCGAAACCGTCGAGCGGCACGGGCACCGTGAACTGGCGGCCGTTGGTCCAGATGGCGAGCACGGCGATGCCGGCGTTGCCCTTCAAGAGGTCGGAGACCTCTTTCGTCGCCTCGGTCTCGGCCGTGCAGCCGATCGGCAGGCAGTGCGAGAACTTGAGGTCG
>DATIZL010000005.1:0-4493 GCA_035517115.1 Hyphomicrobium sp. | reverse complement strand
ATGCCCCAGATGGCGAAGCTGATCACCAGGATCGCGAACAGGGTCTTGGCCACCAGACCCGTGGAGCCACGTCTTAACGCGTCGAGCATTGAAGGTTCGTTCCGTCCGGTTGAGCGGCGCCGTGAGAGGCCTTCAGGGGAGCCCTTGATGGCCGCCGCCGCGTGAAGCAGGCATCAATCCTGCGCGTGACGCAGGGTGTCGGCATGATATGAAGCGCAGCCCGTCCGTTATTGCAAGCGGGGCGGCGCCGGCTGGGACGGGCGCCCGGCGCCCAAGCTTAACGAGCGGCATGCTCGAGGGAGTGTCCACGATGGAGGCTACCCGCAATCTTCGGCCGCTGGTCGCCGGTAATTGGAAGATGAACGGCCTTAGGGCGCAGCTCGCCGAGGCTTTGCGCGTGCGCGATGCGCTCTCCTCCTCCGGGGCCAACGGTGCCGCCGACGTGATAATTTGCCCGCCGGCAACGCTCCTTCCCCCGTTGGCCGAGGCCGCACGCGGCTCCAAGCTCCTCATCGGAGCGCAGGATTGCCATCCGGCCGCCGCCGGCGCCCACACGGGCGACATCTCGGCCGAGATGCTGGCGGACGCCGGCGCGGTTGCCGTGATCGTGGGCCATTCGGAGCGCCGCTTCGGGCACGGCGAGCTCGACCGCTCCGTTCGTCGCAAAGCGCAAGCCGCCCACCGCGCCGGCTTGACGGCGATCGTGTGCATCGGGGAGACGGCCGGGGAGCGCGCGGCCGGCCTCACGCTCGAGGTCGTGCGCCGCCAGCTTCAGGGCTCGCTGCCCGATGGGGCGAATGGAGCCAACACCGCCGTCGCCTACGAGCCGGTCTGGGCCATTGGCACCGGGCGCACGCCGAGCGCCGCCGACGTGGCCCAGGTGCACCGGGTCATCCGCGAAGCTCTCGTTGCCCGCTTCGGTCCGGAGGGTGATGCGATCCGCATTCTCTACGGCGGCTCGGTCAATCCCGGAAACGCGCGCGAGTTGTTGCTTATCGACAACGTGAACGGGGCGCTGGTCGGCGGCGCAAGCCTCAAGGCCAGTGACCTTTTGGCCATTGTTGCAGCCTATGAACACTAAGCGTGCCTTGAAGCGCGCCTTGGCGCCTGGGAATCACCCGGCCTGGTGCTAGAGTTGGCGCATTAATCTATCCGGCCTCGCACATTTGGAGGATTCGATATTCCGGTGGCCCGCGGGAACAAACGCTTCCGGGATGCCCTTGCGCTGGCGCTCATTGCCGCTGGTGCCGGCGCGGCCTGGGCGACGCGGCTCGACAAGACCGCCTGCGCCGACCTCAACACCGAGCTGTCGAGCCTCTTGGCCTCCGGGTTGAAGGAGGACATGGACAAAGGGCCTGCATGGGCGGCCGCCAACCTGAGTTCCGAGCGGCTCGCCGCCATCAATCGCGTGATCGAGCTGCAGGGCATCATCGAGTTCCGTTGCGGCGCGCCGCCGCGCGCCATCGCAAAGCCCGACGCCAAGCCTGAGGCGCCCGCCGAGAAGCCGGGGACCGCGAAGGCCGCGACGGCAAAGTCGAATGCGGAAGATAACGAGGACGCGGCTGCGCAAAAGCCGACGCAGAAATCCAAGACCATGCGCCGCCGGCGCGGCTCGGCCGCAACGACGCCGGGCATGCCGGAGATAGCTCCAGTGGCTAACGCCGGCGCTCAGACGCCTGTTGCCGCGGCCCCGGCGCTCACGAGCGCTGTTCCTCCAGCGACGACGGCGACGGCGGCCATGCCGGTGAAGACCGTATCCGAAGCGCCGAAGGCGCCCGCGCCGGAGAAGACCGCGGCGACGTCCGCGCCGGCCACTGTGCCCCAGGCGACCCCGGTCGTGCCCGTGAGCACCACACCCCAGGCCGGGTCCGAGGCCAACAAGGCGGCGACGGCGGCGCCCGTCACGGCGCCAACGCCGGCGGCGCCAAAGGTTGCCGCTTCGGGCGCGCAGAAGACCGCCGCCAAGAGGAAGCCCTCGCGGCGCGACAGCGCCTACGTGTCGCCCAACGACGTCAATACCTACGGCCTGCCGACCGGCAACTAGCGCCAGGCGCCGCGAAAGGCCGCCAATTTGCCGGCGACTAGCCTGCTGCCGTCTTCTGGTATAGAACGCTGCCCAATCCCCTGGTTTAAGGAGCTTTGCGCGACCATGGCGACGGCCCTTCTCGTTCTGCACCTGATGATTGCGGCGGCGCTCGTCGGCGTCGTGCTGTTGCAGCGGTCGGAGGGCGGCGCGCTCGGCATGGGCGGTGGCGGCGCCGGCGGCTTTCTCACCGGCCGGGGCACCGCGAATCTGCTGACGCGCACCACCGCGGCCCTGGCTGCCGCCTTTTTCACCACGAGCATCCTTTTGACGCTGCTCGCCCAGTCCTCGGCGCCGTCGGGCTCGATCCTCGACACGACTACGCCGCCCGCAGGGACCGCCCCCGCGGCCCCGGGCACGACACCCCCCGCCGGCCAGCCGGGTGCGCCCGCGCCGGCCCGCGGCGGCATTCTCGACAAGCTGCAGCAGCCGCAGCCCACAGTTCCTCAGTCGCGCTGATCCCGGACGCGAGCGTTCGGCAGCAGCCCTGTGGCGGCCGTGCACCGCACGAGCGCGCGATTTCGCCTTAAACTGGCTGGCGAAATATCGGCTCCGCCGCTCGACCGGAGGAGGATCGCATGCGCCGCAGGTCTGCCCGCCTCATCGCCCTCTGCTGCTCGTCGGTGCTGATTGGCGGCTGCTCCGGAGTGACATCGCTGACCTCGCTGTCGCAGCCCGTTGCCGGCTACACGGCCGCCAACGCATTCAGCCCGGTCGGCTACTCGCAGACCAGGATCGACGACACGCATTTCCAGGTGCAGGCGTCCGGCACCGACGCGACGCCGACGGCGCGCGTCGAGAAGATCGCCCGCGTCCGCGCGGCCGAGATCGGCGTCGAGCAGAAGTTGAAGTTCTTCAAGGTGGCGAGCGTCGAGCGCGGCATCATCTGCAGCAAGCGGCAGGAGGGGTATAAATCCACCGCCACGCCGGCGTCGGCCCACCCGTCGGTCGTGCTCGATGTCTACTACGCGCAAGATGCGGCCGATCCCGCCTACCTGAACTCCGCCGACGTGCTGGCGAGCCTCAAGACCGACCTTGCCGCGGAGGAGATTGCACCCGAGGCCCGCGCGGCCGCCACTCAGGAGACGCGCGAGGGTTGCACGAAGGGATGAGCGCTCCAGGCGCTAACCCGTTGCCCCCCTAAGCGAATCGGGGATTAGTCATAAAGACGCTTCGAATCGCTCACCGCTTCGTGTAAGGCTCAAGGCCCATGCAGCGGTACATCTTCATTACCGGCGGCGTGGTGTCCTCCCTCGGCAAAGGCCTCGCATCCGCCGCCCTCGGTGCACTTCTTCAGGCGCGCGGCTATTCGGTTCGCCTGCGCAAGCTCGATCCCTACCTCAACGTCGATCCCGGCACGATGAGCCCCTATCAGCACGGGGAGGTGTTCGTGACCGACGACGGAGCGGAAACGGATCTCGACCTCGGGCACTACGAGCGCTTCACCGGCGTGCCCGCGCGCAAGTCGGACAACATCACCACGGGACGCATCTATCAGGACATTCTCGCCAAGGAGCGCCGCGGCGCCTTCCTCGGCGGCACCGTGCAGGTGATCCCGCACGTCACCGACGCCATCAAGGAGTTCGTGACCTCGGGCAACGAGGGCATCGACTTCGTGCTGGTCGAGATCGGCGGCACGGTCGGCGACATCGAGGGCCTGCCCTTCTTCGAGGCGATCCGCCAGCTCGGCAACGACCTGCCCGCGGGCGCCTCGATCTTCATCCATCTGACGCTGATGCCGTTCATCCCTTCAGCAGGCGAGCTCAAGACCAAGCCGACGCAGCACTCGGTCAAGGAGCTGCGCTCCATCGGCATCCAGCCGAACATCCTGCTGTGCCGGTCCGACCGTCAGGTGCCCGCGGCCGAGCGGCGCAAGATCGCGCTGTTCTGCAACGTGCGCGAGGAGGCCGTGATCCAGGCGCTCGACGTTCCCTCGATCTACGAGGTGCCGCTCGCCTATCATCGCGAAGGCCTCGACGAGCAGGTCCTCAAGGCGTTCAACATCTCGGGCGCGCCCAAGCCCGATCTGTCGCGCTGGGAGACGATCACGCGCGCCATCGCGACCCCCGAAGGCGACGTCACGATCGCGGTCGTCGGCAAGTACACTGGGCTAAAGGACGCCTACAAGTCGCTGATCGAGGCGCTCATCCACGGCGGCATCGCCAACCGCGTGCGCGTCAAGCTGCAGTGGATCGAAAGCGAGATCTTCGAGCGCGAGGACCCCGCACCCTATCTGGAGGGCGTCAACGGCATCCTCGTGCCGGGCGGGTTCGGCGAGCGCGGCTCGGAAGGCAAGATCTTGGCGGCGAAGTTCGCGCGCGAGCGCAAGGTGCCGTATTTCGGCATCTGCTTTGGCATGCAGATGGCCTGCCTCGAGGCTGCCCGCAATCTCGTCGGCCTCAAGGGTGCC
>DATIZL010000004.1:0-3026 GCA_035517115.1 Hyphomicrobium sp. | reverse complement strand
ATGCCGAAAACGAGGAGGCAAAACACGATCACCGATTTGCGCCCGATACGGTCGGCGATGATGCCGAAGCCAAGCGCGCCGAGCATCAGCCCGACCAGCCCGCTCACCACCATCGGCGTCATCGCCGCCGGCGGCACCGCCAGCGATTTGGCAAGCGCCGGCAGGACATAGCCGACCATCTGCGTGTCGAATCCGTCCATGAAAACCGCGAGCGCGCAGAGCAGCGCCACGAGACGCTGGAAGCCGCCGACTTTGTGCCGGTCGATCAGCTCGGAAACGTCGACGACGCGATCTTGAGCCATGGCGCACCTCCCCGAAACCGGCCCGTTGCGGGCACCGCCGCCCGGACGCTTATGGGGGAGAGCCTACGTAAATTCGCGCGGGGGCGCGATGGATTTATTTATCGCCTGCTAACAACGCCATCTCTCTGACGCCCCTCCCCCCTTGAGGGGGAGGGAAGGGTGGGGGGTGCCGCGGGCACAGAAGCTTGCCGTGGCTGCCACGACATTGTGTTGCCGAGTCTCGGCGCGCTCCGCGCGTAACCCCCCTCCCTACCCTCCCCCTCAAGGGGGGAGGAGCGACTCACCTACCGCAACCCAACCCCGCGCGGGTCGTTGAAGCTCTCGACGCCGGTGCCGCGATAGAGGATCTGCGCGTTCCGCTCGGTGATCTGCCGGTGCAGCTCGAGCATGGCGGGATCGAGATCGGCCGCTGGCGCCGGCTCCGGCTCGAAATGGCCGAATCGGTCCGTGCCGCGCACCAGGGTCGCGCTGTCCGTGCCAATGATCTGTCGCACCGAGGTCGGGACATAGCGGATGGCGAAGCCGATGCGGCGATCTTCCGACAGGTTCGGCGGCGAGCCATGCACGAGGCGGACATGGTGCAGCGACATCTCGCCGGGTTCGAGCTCGATGCTCACCGCCTCGCGCTCATCGACATCGACCGCGATCTCCTGGCCGCGGGTCAGCAGATTATGCTTGGCGAAGGTGTCGCGATGCGCGATCTGGTCGAGCTTGTGGCTTCCCGGGATCACGCGCATCGCGCCATTGGCGTCGCTCGCCGGCGTGAAGGCGACCCAGGCGGAGACCACATCAGGCCGGTCGAGGCCCCAATAGGTGGAGTCCTGGTGCCACGAGACGAAGGCCGGGCTCTCCCGCTCCTTGATGAAGAAATTGCTCGACCAGCACAGGAGATCGCCGTCATAGAGGTCCTCGACCGCGTCGAGAATCCGCGGCTGCCGCACGAGCTCGGCAAGCCAGGTGAAGAGCAGATGCGATTTGTGGCGGAAGCTGCCTTTGAGCGGCCCGCCCGTCTCGCGCTCGAAGCGCTCGAGCCGCGCGCGCAGCGCAAGTGCTTCCGCTTTGCTCATGACCCTGATCGGATGGATGAAGCCCTGGTCGCGATACTGCTCGATCTGCGACGGGCTCAGCAGCTTCGGCATGGCGTTTCTCCCTGGGGGTCATGAAAGCGCGTCTCCCGGCCGATCTCAACCCTTCGCGACGCGCCCGCTTCTCGGGGCTCTCCATGCCTGCCATACTGGACGCAAACGACCCCGGGAGGAAACGATGCCGATCCCCGTCACCAAGCCGTCGCGCGCGGCGATGATGAAATGCGTTGCGCGCTTCCGCGATCTCTACCGCGCCGACAACAGCCTGCCCGATTGCCAGGTGCCGGGCTATGAGCGCACCCTCGTCAACGTCATCGGCTTCGCGTCGCCCGAGGCGGCGGCGGACGTCAAGGCCTATTCGCCCGTCGGCGACAAGGCGAAGCCCTTCATCAGCCATCTGCAGGCCGGCTTCGGCATCGCCTTCGTCGAGGCCGAGCCCGGCAAAGGCGTGATGATGCACAATCACGACACCAACGAGACCTTCATGCCGATGGAAGGCGTGTGGCGCATCACCTGGGAAGGCGATCAGGGCGATGATTCCGTCGATCTCGACCGCCTCGACACGATCTCGGTGCCGCCGCACCTGCAGCGCCAATTCCACTGCCTCAGCGCGCCGCCGGGTCAGAAAGGCGTGCTGCTCGTCGTCATCGGCGGCGACCACCCCGCCGCCGAATTCTCCCCCGAAGCCGAAGCGATCCTGACCGCGCGCGGTCTTATGGCTCAAGGCGAACGCGCGTAGCGCGTTCGTCCGCGGCGGCGGCAGCGATTGCGCGGCAATCGCGGGAGCCGCACCGTGCGGGCTAGCCTCGGCGAAGGAAAAGGTTGGGGGCCGTGCGCGTCAACGACGCCGGCTCGTTGGCGGCATCGAGTTCGAGAAGGTGGTGAAGGGACCGATCGGCCCGGTCGTGAAAGGTCCGATCGAGCCTGTCGTAAAGGGACCGATCTGGCCGGTCGTGAAGCTCTCCAGGGGACGGGTCGTGACCGGCTGCCCGGGTTGCATCGTCATCGGCGCGAATATCGTGCACCGGTTGGTGCCGTCGCCGACAACAACCCTGCCATCTGGCAGAACGCGGCAGATCTGCGCGTGGGCCGCAAGCGGCATGACACTGCTTGCCAGCAGCACGCCGCCGACAGCGTGCGCGAACCACGGGCGGGGCAGAACGCGACGCGCCGGTCTCATGGAGATGAGATGGTGCGGCGCGTGCTCCGTGAAAAGCCTGCCTACCCCTCACACGTCGAGATTCGCCACCTCGAGCGCGTTCTGCTGGATGAAGTCGCGGCGCGGCTCGACCAGGTCGCCCATCAGAGTCGAGAAGGTCTCCTCCGCGAGATCGGCATGCGGCACCTTGACCTGGAGCAGCGTGCGCGCATCGGGGTTGAGCGTCGTCTCCCAGAGCTGCTCGGGGTTCATCTCGCCGAGGCCTTTGTAGCGCTGGATCTCGCCCTTCTTGGGGCCGAGCTCCATCACCGCCTCGACCAGATCGGAAGGTCCGGTGACGGTGCTCTCCTTCTCCTTGGCGATGAGCTTGCCGGGCTTGGAATAGACCTCCTGCAGCTCCTCGGTGCGCTCGTCGAGGCGGCGTGCCTCGGCGCTTTTGAGGAGCGCCACGTCGAGGACGCGGCGCTCGGTGACGCCGTG
>DATIZL010000003.1:0-5756 GCA_035517115.1 Hyphomicrobium sp. | reverse complement strand
TCGTCATCGAGGTGGCGCAGCACCTCGGCGAGAACACCGCCCGCTGCATCGCGATGGACTCGACCGAAGGTCTCGTGCGCGGGCAGGAGGTCACCGATACCGGTGCGCCCATCATGGTGCCCGTGGGCGACGCCACGCTCGGGCGCATCATGAACGTGGTCGGCGACCCGGTGGACGAGGCGGGCCCCATCAAGGGAACGGCGGAGTACCCCATCCACCAGCCCGCCCCCACGTTCCAGGACCAGTCCACGGAGGCCGAGATCCTTGTCACCGGCATCAAGGTCGTCGACCTGCTCGCGCCCTATGCCAAGGGCGGCAAGATCGGCCTCTTCGGCGGCGCCGGCGTCGGCAAGACCGTGCTCATCATGGAGCTCATCAACAACGTCGCCAAAGCGCACGGCGGCTATTCGGTGTTCGCCGGCGTGGGCGAGCGCACGCGCGAGGGCAACGACCTCTATCACGAGATGATCGAGTCCAAGGTCAACATCGACCCCAAGAAGAACAACGGCAGCGCGGCCGGATCGAAGTGCGCCCTCGTCTACGGCCAGATGAACGAGCCGCCGGGTGCGCGCGCCCGCGTTGGCCTCTCCGGACTCACCGTCGCCGAGTACTTCCGCGACCAGGGCCAGGACGTGCTGTTCTTCGTCGACAACATCTTCCGCTTCACGCAGGCGGGCTCCGAGGTGTCGGCGCTGCTGGGCCGCATCCCCTCGGCCGTCGGCTACCAGCCGACGCTGGCGACCGACATGGGCGCCCTGCAGGAGCGCATCACCACGACGCAGAAGGGCTCGATCACCTCGGTGCAGGCGATCTACGTGCCGGCCGACGACCTGACCGACCCGGCGCCGGCGACCTCGTTCGCCCACCTCGATGCAACGACGGTGCTGTCGCGGCAGATCGCAGAAAAGGGCATCTATCCGGCGGTCGATCCCTTGGATTCGACCTCGCGCATGCTCGATCCGCGCGTCGTCGGCGAGGAGCACTACCAGGTCGCCCGCCAGGTGCAGCAGATCCTGCAGAGATACAAAGCGCTGCAGGACATCATCGCCATTCTCGGCATGGACGAGCTCAGCGAGGACGATAAGCTGATCGTGGCGCGCGCCCGCAAGATCGAGCGCTTCCTGTCGCAGCCATTCCACGTGGCGGAGGTGTTCACGGGCTCGCCGGGCAAGCTCGTCAGCCTGCAGGACACGATCAAGGGCTTCAAGGGCCTGTGCAACGGCGACTACGACCACCTGCCCGAGCAGGCCTTCTACATGGTAGGCACCATCGACGAGGCCGTCGCCAAGGCCGAGAAGCTCGCCGAAGCGGCATAGCGCAATCGAGCGGATGCCGCGTCAACGCATCCACGAAAGGATACCCAGATGGCTGGGGAGCAGACTGGCAAGGGCATCGCGGGCACGAGCTTCGGCACCTGCTGCGCCGAGCTGAGAGACGCCATGAGCGGCGAGGAGTTCGAGCCGCTGCTGACGGTCGGCGATGACGGCGTGCTCTACATGTCCGTCGGGCTCATCGATCTCGAGGAAGAGAACGAGCCGGGCATGGTCGACCACCCGATGTTCTTCTGCCCCTTCTGCGGCAAGCAGCAGCAGACGGTGGAGGAAGTGCGGGCCAAGACCGGCGGCGACAACGGCGCAGACGACGAGGCGTAAGGGACAATGGCTTCAACGTTCACTTTCGAGCTTGTGACGCCTGAGCGCCTGCTGCTGTCGGCGCCGGCCGAGCAGGTGGTGGTGCCGGGTTCGGAAGGCGATTTCGCCGTGCTCGCCGGGCATGCGCCGGTCATCTCGACGCTGCGGCCGGGCGTGATCGAGATCACGCTGCCGCAGGGCAGGCAGCGCATCTTTGTCAAGAAGGGCGTGGCCGAGGCGGATCCCGAGCGGCTGACCGTGCTGGCGCAGACCGCAGTTGCCGTCGACGACCTCGATGCCGAGCGGCTCTCGGCCGAGCAGAAGGCGGCGGAGGCGGAGCTCGCGGCAGCTAAGGACGATCAGTCCAAGCGCATGGCCGAGATGCTCGTCGACGTGCTGAAGCGCCTGCAGGCGAAGACCGCCTGATACTCCCGGAGAGATGTTCTAGAGATCAGGCCGGCGTCAGCGCCGCGATGGGGCGTGCGTATTCGGCGAACTGTTGGACGACGGCTTCGTACACGGGGCGCTTGAACGCCAAGGCGAGGCGCGGAACCTCCTCGAGGTCGGCCCACCGCCAGTCGTTGAACTCGGGCTTCGTATTCCCGTCGGCCGCGATGTTGATCTCGTCGTCGCTGCCGTCAAACCGCATGGCGAACCAGCGCAGGCGCTGGCCGACGTACCTGCCCTTGAGCGCGACGCCGACGAGATCGCGCGGCAGCTCGAAGTCGAGCCAGCCGGGAAACTCGGCAAGCAGGGTGGCGCTCGAGACGCCCGTCTCCTCGCGCAGCTCGCGGAACGCGGTAGCAAGCGGCCGCTCGCCCTTGGAGATGCCGCCCTGCGGGAGCTGCCAGATGTGGTCCTCGATGTAGTCCTGCGGGTAGTTCGCCCACTTCGGCCGGCGGCGTCCGATCCAGACGCGGCCCTCGGCGTTGAACAGTACGATGCCGGCACAGGGACGCAGCGGCAGCCGCGTGCTGCGAACTCCTGTCAGTGACACGGACAGCGTCATCGGGCTGAATCTCGTTTGCTCACAGGTTATCCACAGAAGAATCAAATCTATAATAACGCCGAAAATTCAACCATTCTATGTCGTTGAATTGTTAAAGTTCGAAAGCGTGTCACCGAAGCGTCGCAAATCGCTCCGGGACCGCATAGGCCCGGAAGGCCTCGGCCACTTGGCGGTAGACCTCCCGCTTGAAGGGCACGATCAGGCCCAGGAGCTCGTCAAGCGGCACCCACCGCCAGGCCTCGAACTCCACCTGGTGATCTTCCGCCGGGGTGATGTTGATCTCGCTCTCGGGGCCTCGAAAGCGCACCACGAACCACTTCTGCTCCTGGCCGCGGTACTTGCCGCCCCAGGCCTTGCCGACGAGCTCGGGCGGAAGATCGTAGCGCAGCCAGCCGGGGGTCTCGGCCAGGACCGAGACCGAGCGCATGCCGGTTTCCTCGGCGAGCTCCCGCAGTGCCGCCTTTGCCGGGTCCTCGCCTTTGTCGATGCCGCCTTGCGGCATCTGCCACCAGGAGCCTCGCCCCTCGGGCTCGCCTGGCGCATCCGCGCGGCGGCCGACCCAGACTAACCCCTCGGCGTTGAGGACCATAATGCCGACGCACGGCCGGTAGCCGAGCGTGTTGGGATCGATGGCGTTGCGGCTCATGGCCTAGCGTCCGGGTGGGGCGGGCCGCATCGGCCCTCCTAATGAAATGGGCGCCGCAGCGGGCGCCCATCTCGTCTGCTGTTGGCGGGGCCGAGACGGACCGCCCTCAGTTCTTCGCCTTGTCCTTGGCGTCCTTGGCAGCATCGGTGCCGGGCTGGGTCGCCTCGATGCTGGCGCCGGCGGTCTTGGCGTCCTTGACGGTGCCGCGCAGGAAGGAAAGCGCGTACTGAAGCTGGGTGTCCTTCTCGGGCTCTTTGGCGACGTAGGCCGAGGACCCGGAGTTCTCCTTGAGCTCCTTGGCCTCGTCCTCGGCGCTCTCCTGCGAGTCCGGGTTCTTGAGGTGGCCGCGCAGGCTCGCCTCGCCGCGGGTCTTCTCGGCGGCGACCTTGGCCTTGAGGTCGTCGGGCAGCTCTTCCTCGACGACGATGTCCGGCTCGATGCCCTTGGCCTGGATCGAGCGGTTGGAGGGCGTGAAGTAGCGCGCGGTGGTGAGCCGGATTGCGCCGTTGCTGCCGAGCGGGATGATCGTCTGCACCGAGCCCTTGCCGAACGAGCGCGTCCCGATGACGGTCGCGCGCTTGTGGTCCTGCAGGGCGCCGGCGACGATCTCGGAGGCCGACGCCGACCCGCCGTTGATGAGCACGACGACCTTCTTGCCGTCGGTCTCGTCGCCCGGATGGGCCTGCGCCCGCTGCGTCTCCTCGTTGTTGCGGCCCTTGGTCAGCACGATGGCACCCTGCTCCAGGAAGTCGTCGGAGACGGCGATGGCCTGATCGAGCAAGCCGCCGGGGTTGTTGCGCAGGTCGATGACGTAGCCCTTGAGATTGGGGCCGATCGTCTTCTTGGCCTCTTCGATCGCCTTGACCAGGTTGGCGTGCGTCTGCTCGTTGAAGGTCGTGACCTTGATGTAGGCGACGTCGCCTTCATTGTGCGCCTTGACCGCGTTGATGCGGATGATGTCGCGCATCACCTTGACGTCGAACGGGTCCTCCACGCCCTTGCGCACGATCGTCAGCGTGATCGGCGTGTTGACGGGGCCGCGCATCTTCTCGACGGCCTGCTCGAGGGTCAAGCCCACGATCTGCTCGTTGTCGAGGTGCGTAATGAGATCGTTGGCCTGCAGGCCGGCCTTGGCGGCGGGCGTATCATCGATGGGCGACACCACCTTGACGACGCCGTTCTCCATGGTGACCTCGATGCCGAGCCCGCCGAACTCGCCGCGGGTCTGCACCTGCATGTCGTGATAGTTCTTGGGGCTCAAGTAGGAGGAGTGCGGGTCGAGTGCGGAGAGCATGCCATTGATGGCGCTCTCGATCAGCATCGAGTCATCCGGCTTGTCGACATAGTCGGAGCGCACCCGCTCCAAGACGTCGCCGAAAAGATCGAGCTGGCGGTAGAGCTCGGAGTTAGTCGAGGTCGCCGAGAAGGATCGCGTCACGTTCAGAAGCGTGGTGGCGGCCGCCAAGCCGGTCATGAGCAGGAACGTCCAGAACGCGAATTCGGTCTTGCGCATCATCCTTGCACCTTCTGATGACCTTGAACCCACCATGGGTCTGGGTCGATGGGCGTGCCATCCTTGCGAAATTCAATATATAGGACGGGGGCATTATTTGCGGCTGCCGACTGGGCTTGCTGTGTCCAGCCGCTCATCGTTCCAACCGGCTCTCCGCCGAGCACAAACTGGCCCGGTTGTACGTCAATCTGAGATAAGCCCGCAAGCAGCACATGATACCCACCACCCGCGTTGATGATCAAGAGCTGGCCGTAGCTGCGAAACTCGCCAGCGTAAACGATCCAGCCATCACAAGGTGACGTGACTTGGGCGCCTTGGCGCGTTTCGAGCACTACGCCCTTGGACTGGCCGCCGTATTGCGTCTTTTCCCCGAACCGCAGTACCTGGCGCCCTTGGGCCGGGAGCGGCAGGCGCCCTTGCGCCTGTGCGAACGCGATCTCGGGCTTTATGCGGCCAGGGCTGCCGAGCGTTGCGCCGGGGGAAAGCTCGACGACGTCGACAGGCTTGCCCGGTGCGGACGGCGCCGCGGGCGTCTCCGCTTTCGGCTCAGCTGCGGGGGCCGCGGCCTCGGTTGACGCGCCCGGCGGGGCTTTGCCGCCCGGCACGGCTGCCGGTGGGGGCGTGGCGGCCGCCTGCTTCTCCTTGCTTTCCTTCTCGTAGGCGCCGAGCCCGGTGTTCTCTTTAACCGCTTGATCGAGTTTCGCGATCAATTCATTGAGATCAGTGACGCTCTCGGAAATCTCGGCCGACACCATGCGCATGCGCTTGAGCTCGCTCTGCCGCTGATCGAGCGAGGTCTTCTTGGCATCGAGCAGCGCTGCGAGCCGCGTTTTGGCGTCGTTGAGGCGCGTCGTTTCGGTGCGTAGCTGCTCGCTCTGGGCGCGCATCTCGGTCATGACGCGGAGGAGCTCATTGAGGCGGGCGGCCAGCGCCTTGGCCTGATTGCCGAGCTGCGGG
>DATIZL010000002.1:0-6492 GCA_035517115.1 Hyphomicrobium sp. | reverse complement strand
GCGGCTGTCCCAGCAGCAAAAGGGGGACGGCCCCCCTCTGGCGGCTGCGGAATAGCGGCGGCAAGCTCCGTCATTGTGTCGCACCGCGTGCCGTGAACTCGCCACGCGCCGGCGCTTTGCTCCCGGCATGTCGCACGCGTTTCCGATTTACACCAAGGGCGAGCTCATCGCCGACGGCGCCCTTCACGTCATCGGCGTCGCCGCAAGTCTCATTGCGGCCGTTACCCTGACGCTGTTGGCCGTCGGGGTGCTGCCACCGCACGCGGTGGCGAGCGTGCTCATCTACGGCTTGGGCCTGCTCGCGGTGTTCGTCTGCTCGGCCGCCTACCACCTGGTGCGCCGGCCGCGGCTCAAGGCGCTCCTGCGCCGCTTCGATCACGCCGCCATCTACGTGAAGATCGCCGCCACCTACACGCCCTTCGCCGCAGTGAAGATGGGCGGCCTCGCCGGCCTGGGGCTGCTCGGCGCGGTGTGGGTGATCGCTGCGATCGGCGTGTTCACCCGACTTCTGCTGCCGGGCCAGTTCGTGCGCACGGCCTACGTTCTCTATCTGGCGCAAGGGTGGGCATGCCTGGCGGCGTTGAAGCCGATGATCGAGGCGGTACCAGCCACCGCCATGGCGCTGCTGCTGGTGGGCGGCATTCTCTACACCGCCGGGGTCGCCTTTCACCTGTGGGAGCGGCTGCCCTATCACAACGCCATCTGGCACGCCTTCGTGCTGGCGGCCTCGGCCTGCCACTTTGCGGCCGTCCTCGACGCCGTCGTGCTTTGACATAGCCGGCGCCTGCGTCCTTCGCCCCTCTCGATCGCGACGAGAGATACCCATCCCTTTGAACACTGGTTAGTCTTGACCTATCGCAAGGCGTAATGTCGCCTGGGGTGGGAAGTGGAGCCTATGGAGACGGAGAGCACTTTACCGATAGAGGATGCGGGCGGCCGCCCGCTCGGATTTCCCGTTCGTCGTGTGCCCCTTGACGCCCCCTGGGATTGGCTCGCCCGCGGCTGGCGCGACCTCTGCGCGCTGCCGCTCATGAGCCTCAGCTACGGCGCCTTCTTTTGCCTAGCGGCGTGGATCATCTTCCTCGTGCTGAGCCGGCTCGGCGCTGTCTCGCTCATTCCTGTTCTGGCGGGCGGCTTCGTGTTGGTCGCACCGCTGCTGGCGGCCGGCCTCTATGAGATGAGCCGCCTGCGCGAGAAGGGCGAGCAGATCAGGGTGCGCGAGGTCTTCAACGCCTGTGTCCCAGCGATCGGCCGGCTCGGCTTCTTTGGTGTGCTCTTGTTCTTCGCCTACTTTTTGTGGGTCGAGCTCGCCTTCGTTCTTCTGTCCCTTTTCCTCGGCGGAGCGGGGGCGCCGGACCCCAGCGAGTTCGTGCAGGCCGTCCTCTTCACCAACGCCGGTGTGGGACTCCTCTTCACGGGCACCTTTACGGGAGCCTTGCTGGCGGCGATGGTGTTCTCCATTTCCAGCGTGGCGGTGCCGCTGCTGCTGGTGAAGGACGTCGATGCCGTCACGGCGATGGCGACGAGCGTGCGGGCGGCGAGCCTCAACACCGGGACCATGCTGCTGTGGGCAACCCTGATCGCCGGCTACATGGTGCTGGGGCTTGCGACGCTGTTCGTGGGCCTGGTGGCTATTTTTCCGCTTCTCGGGCATGCGACCTGGCACGCCTTCCGGGCGCTTGTGAAGATCGACGGCGTCTGACCGGCCCCCGGCTTCGACGGCGCCCTTGACCGCGTCATCGAGGTCCGAAGAGCTGGGCCTCGGTCACCTTCCGCGTCTGGCTGAGGAACCATGACGGCGCCAGGCGTTTGAGCCGCCACAAGAGCCAGTACTCGCGGGGCCAAACGATGTAGAGCTTGCGGTCAGCGACGCCGGAAAGGATGGCGCCGGCAGTCTCAGCCGCGTCATGGGGCGAGTTGTCCACGAACTGGTGAGCGATGGCGCGCTCTGCCTGCGGGGCTCGCAACGTGGCAAGAAGATTGCTGCGGAAGAAGCCCGGCATCGCGCACGACACCTGGATGCCCGCCGGAGCGGCCTCTCCGGCAAGCGTCTCGCTCAGGCAAATCACGCCGGCCTTGGTGACATTGTAAGCCCCCATGTTGGGGGCGGCGGCAAACCCTGCCGCGCTGGCAATGTTCAAGATCACTCCGGCGCCCGCGCGCCGCATAACCGGCAAGGCTGCCCGGCAGCCCCACACTACGCCCAGCAAGTTTATGTCGACTATCCAGCGCCAGTCCTCAGGCAGAGTTGCCTCAACGCTGCCAGCGACGCCAACGCCAGCGTCGTTGATCATAATATCGAGCCCACCCTGCCGCGCCGCGAAGTCCGCCACGGACGCCGAGACAAAGGCCTCTACGCCGACGGAGCCACGGTAGGAGAAGACGCTGTGTGCACCTCCTACCTCGAGCTCCGCGCGGGCCAGATCTAGGCCCTGTTGCGAAATGTCGAGGATGCCAAGCCGCCATCCCGCGCGAGCAAATTCGAGGGCCAGCCCACGGCCGAGACCGCTCGCGGCCCCCGTAATGAAAGCGCGTTTTGCGGGGAAACGGCTTGTCAGCTTTGCAATCGCCTTCACGTCGTCCATGGGCGCCAAGCATCTTGGTTAGCTCTTGCAGGGAAGTCTGATAGCGGGGGCTGTCGCCAGCGAAATTGATGGCGGTCAAGACGCTGGAGCTCAATGAGGCGATCGTAAACGGGCGCACTGGAGTCGAATCGGCAGCCGCTGATGCCTTACGTTGCGAGCGCGGCTTGCAGCCGCTCGAGAAATACCACCTGCCCTTTGAGAATCTTCCCGCGCGCTTCGTCGAGGGCAAACCAGCCGGCTCGATCGATCTCGGGAAAGACTTGCAAGCGCCCCGACTTTGGCGGCCATTCCATGCTGAAGCTGTTGCTTCTCAGCTGCGCGGGGTCCCAGTCATCGTCTATCGCCCACACGTGCACCAGCTTGCCCCCGGGCTGGCGCGCCGATCCCAGGGAGAGAACATGGCCCTGCGGGCGGTAGCCGGTCTCCTCAGCAAACTCGCGCCGCGCCGCCGCAAGCTCGTCTTCGCCCGCCTCTATCTCGCCCTTGGGCACCGACCAGGCACCGTCGTCCTTGTTTTGCCAATAGGGGCCGCCCGGATGCGCGAGCAGGACCTCGCGGGCGCCGCGCCGCCGAAAGAGAAGCAGGCCGGCGCTAACTCGGGTCATTGCTGTGAACGTGGGGCGGGGTGCCTTCATTTTCCCTGGCATGCGTGCGCTCAACCGAGCGCACGGTGCGAATAACCTCCTCGTCTTCAAGCGGGGGCCGGCAGCGCACACGATTCCAAGCGAGCATGAGCTCCTGAGTGATATCGGCGTCGACGCCATGCCACAGGAGGTGGCCGGTAAAGGACGCAATCGATGCGTTGCGCTGGCCCTCGCTGACCCCCTCGCGCACGAGATCGCGCCAGTAAGACAGCGGATGTCCCGCCGAAGCGCCTGCGAACCGCCTCACAAGCAGCCAGTCGGGCAACGGCGCAAGCGCCATCTCATTGGGCGCGTGGCCCGGCGCCCAGCGGTATGGCTTGCCCGAGGGATGGGTGGAGGGCGGCACGATGATCACGCCCCCATCACCCCTGAGGTCGATCCCGTGGGCGAGGCCCGTGCGGTTTCGCACTTCGAAGCCCGGATACGCGAAGTAGAAGTGGCGCCCTGCGCCGCCGGTCACCGCCTCGACCGTCTGCGGGAGCCCGGCGTACTTCAGCGCGAGCTTGCTGAGCGACTCTTCCCCGCCGTGCTGCCCATCGACATCGAGGACGACGATGCCGGAGATCGCGCCCGTCACCACGGCGACATTTGCCGCGGGCCAGCGCTCGAACCAGCCGCGCACCTCTGCCTCGCTGGCATGCTTATCCTCAAAGCTCTGCCAGCGCACAACGGGCCGCTTCGCGTGCGCGGCGACCGGCACAACCGACCACCCGCGGCCGAGATACTCGAGTGCGGCCGTTAAGTTTGGATTTGGCATAAACTAGCTCTTAGCACTCTGCAGCGCCTGATCCAGGTCATTGTAGCGCGTGCAGAACCACGGGAGATTCCCTGTTCGGACCTTCAGGGCAATTGAGGCTCAAGCCCTTCCGAGAAGGCTAGCGTGCGTGCAAGTTGCCGCCGTCATTATCCTATTCTCTCAATTCGAGGAGGAGCCCGTGCCCTACAAATTCACCCTCGCCACCATCATTCCTACCTCTCCGCAAAAGATCTACGACGCTTGGCTCGACAGTGTGGCGCATTCCACGATGACGGGAAGCGAGGCAAGCATGTCCGACGCCACCGGAGACGCAGTGTCGGCCTTCGATGGATATATTTCCGGCCGCAATCTCGAGCTCGTGCCCGGCGAGCGCATCGTGCAGTCCTGGCGCACAGCGGAATTCGAGGAAGACCACCCGGACTCGCTCATCACGGTCACGCTCGAGGATGCCGGCGGCGGTGCCTTGCTCACGCTGGTGCATGCCAACGTCCCCGACGAGCTTACGAGCTACGAACAGGGGGGCTGGGAGGAATACTATTTCGAGCCAATGAAGGCCTATTTCTCCGCGCCGGAAGGCAGGGGCAAGACAAAAAAGGCAAGAGCGAAGCCGCGCGCGAAGCGGAAGGGCGCGGCCAAGAAAGCAACAAAGCCGAAGCGCAAGGCGACAAAGGCCGTGGCCGCCAAGAAGTCGAAGACGCCGCGCGCCGGCAAGAAGGCTAAAGTGAAGCGCGCTACTGGAGCCAAGCGCCGCGCTCGACGCCGCTAGACGGGGGCTTTGGGGAGGCAATCATGACCAACCGGAAGCTCGCTTACATTATCAAGGACCAAAAGCCGCTGGTGCTCAGCGCCAGCGAGACGGTGCAGCAAGCGTGTCGCCACATGCGGGAGCGTCGCGTCGGATCCGCGCTCGTTATCGACGATCAGCGGCGCCTCGCCGGGATTTTCACCGGCCGCGATGCGGTGCGCTTGCTGGCGGAAGGCAACAATGCAGCGCAAACGCCGCTTGCCCGGGCGATGACGCCCAACCCCATAACAATCACGCCCGACGCCCGTGCCATCGACGCTCTGCGGGCTATGAGTGACGGCGGCTTTCGCCATTTGCCGGTGCTAGAGGAAGGCCGGCTCTGGGGCATCGTCTCCCGCGGCGATTTCACTGGGATGGAGATCGATCGGCTGGATGAGGAAACGCACCTCTGGGAGTGCATCCGCTGACGGCCCGGCGCGGCCTCTACTCGTCGCGGCGCCACTGCACCCGGACGAAGTATTCCTCCTCGTTGTAGTGGACGTCCAGCTTGCCCTTGAAGGCGCGTTCGAGGGCGTGCCCCACGCGCCGCGGTAGATGTATGTCCGTCGTCGTCACCACGGTCTTATCGCCCGACTCGACGATGTCGATGATACGCGACAGCGGGTGCTCAGCGTTCTGCTCCTCCTGAATATTGCGCACAAGCGCAAGGATCTCCGCATGGTGCGCCTTGGCGAACACGCCAGCTATGGTGATTTCGCCGGCAGGAAACTTGTCATTGCCCCGATGGCAGGCAGGGCAGGTTTCCTTGTGAGCCCCTTCGGGGACATCCTCCACCCATTGCCAGCGGCCCTCATGAAAGACAGCACCGCACTGGGGACAAACGGCAGGCTCGGGCAACTTGTGACGAGCCTTGTAGGGATCGTGCCGATGCGGCTGAATGTAGTGCGACTTGATGGTGTCGTGGCGCGGCTCTGCGCGATGGATATCTCGCTCCTTCATGATCAACCACCTTTCGCGCTTAAGGACGTTTCACGCATCATAGCCGGTTCATCTCGAACGGCTCACAGGAATAGCCGAGCAGCGCCAGGCCTTCCTCGAGGAAGTCGCCCAGCATGGGTGTGCCGAGGAGATAGGAGGCGGTCTTCTTGTTGTGGGCGGCCGCGGCCTCCTCGCGCACCTTCGGCCAATCGTCCGCAGTGTACTCGCCGCGCCCGAGCCAAGCTAGCGCCACGAGATCGATCTGCTCGTCCTCGCTCAGCGCCCCTATGAATGACGAGAGCTCTTCCACGACGGGATCGTCCTTGTGGTCCTCGAGCACCGCAGTCATCCTGTCGTCCGAAGGGTTGGAGCCGGGATCGGGCTCGGTCACGGCGTCCTTGGCGTCGAACTCCCGGGCCTTGATGATGACGAAGCAAACCTTCTCCGGAGAGATCTCGAGCTCAACCGGCTCGGCCGCCTCAACGCTTTTGCTCCGCATGGCTATCTCTCCGTAACAGGTCACAAAGCGGACTTTCGCCTGCATAGCGACGATTGGGCTTGCCGTCCTTGAGACAAATCAATGGATGCAAGTTGAAAGATCGCTAGAGCCTTGCGACGGAATTTAGCAGCGCCCAGCGATCGACGGCACGACATGAGCATCGAGAGCCAGCTCCTGGAACGGGTGCGCGCTGCTCTGCGCGGCGAGATCAGGCTCGACCACCGGCTGCAGCACGTGCATCTCACTCTCAATGCAGATGGCTCGGTCACGGTCGAGGCGGAGGC
>DATIZL010000001.1:0-13743 GCA_035517115.1 Hyphomicrobium sp. | reverse complement strand
AGTTCGTGCGCGAGATCGGCACCGGCATCTCGCACCACTGGGGCGCGTTCGGGTGAGGTGGACGGGGCCATCGTCCCCCACCTGACGTGCCGAAGCTGCGCATCGGCACGTCTTCCTCCCCCCAAGCTTGGCTTCGCCAAGGCGGGGGAGGAGAAGAGGGCTTCGCTCACCCCACTGTCATCCCGGAAGCCGAAGCGGTAGCGGAGGCGATCCGGGACCCAGCACCTCCGCTCTGCCTTGTCATCCTCGGATTTAGTCCGAGGATCCAGCTCTCCGTTGGCGCCCTGCGGGTGACGGTGTGGCGAGCGTCGCAACCTTCACTCCCTGTAGGCAGACCGTTGAGCCGTGGGCCCTCGGGACAAGCCCGGGGGTGACATCTGCGCAAGCGTCGGCCTTCCTCACCCCCCACCTGACGCGTTGAAGCTTCGCTTCACCGCGTCGTCCTCCCCCAAAGCTTGGCTTCGCCAAGGCGGGGGAGGAGAAGTTGAGTCCCGCTCACCCCACTGTCATCCCGGAAGCCGAAGCGGTAGCGGAGGCTATCCGGGACCCAGAGCACACCGCACATAAGGAGCGGCGCACCTCTGCTGGGTCCCGGGTCTGCGCTCGGCGAATTCGCCTCGCTTGCCCGGGATGACAGTTGAGCACGGCGCCGCCGCCTCGCGGCATCGCTGCCCGAGGTTTCAAAGAGCAAAGGGAGCGCGGGCGCCGAGCGGCCGCCATCCGATTTTGCAAAGCCGGCAGCCTTTCGGCGCCCGCGGCGGTGTTCTATGCAGGCCGAGGGCGCGATACACATACGCGAACGGGCCGTCGGTCCCACCCGGCTGCTCTGAGTCCGGGCTCTCGTCGTTCGCGGGACCATCGGGCGGCTGCGGGAAGCTCTCGAAGTGAGAGCGCCGCCGCTCGCGACGGGCTGCCCGCGCGTCCATTGCTGGGGTCACGCGAGCCTCGAGTCACCTGCCCCGGCCCTCTGAGGGAGCGAGCCTCGCGACGGCGCTACGAACGGGCAACGCCGCCTCGAGCCGGGCACCGGCCCTGCCCCGCGTCGGCCGCTCAGCTGATGCGTCCCAGTTGGGCAGGGTTGGGGTGATGATAGGCGCGGTTCGCAGGGCGGGGATTAGTTTTGTATCTCACGCCGCGAGGAGGCGCCCTTCACCGGGTGAGGGGCGTGGGCTCAATCGAGGTCGTACCCCCTCACCCGCTCGCCCCGCTGACGCGTAGCTCGCGACCTCTCCCGTCCATGCGAAGCATGGCTCCGCCATGACGGGTGAGGGCAAAGTGTGGAGCGAGCCGCGCGAACCCGCCAACATGTCATCCTCGGGCTTGTCCCGAGGATCCAGGGTGCAACGGCTTGCAACTGCGCCGTTTAGATGATCGCGCGACACTTCAGTGCTCGGCGCGGGGAGGGTTGGATCCTCGGCATAAAGCCGAGGATGACGAAGGGAGGCCGCCTGGCGGGCGGAACCCCGAGGGGACCGAATTTGGTTGGGCGCGAGTGGCGAGCGCTGGCGGCGCTGCGTGCGCCGATTGCGCAGCGCACGTCACGGCGATAATGGAGGCGGATTGCGACAACGAGGAGCAGCCCGATGCCAAAGGTCCCCGAAGGCTTCCACACGCTCACACCCCAGATCGCGGTCAAGAACGGAGACAAAGCCATCGCGCACTACAAGGAGGCGCTCGGCGCCAAGGAGCTGCGGCGCATGACGCTGCCCGGCACAGACAAGATCATGCACGCCGCGCTCGCGATCGGGGATTCCAAGATGTTCCTGAGCGACGTCGCGATGCAGAAGAAGAACCCCAAGGGCATCGGCTCGGCGTTTTACGTCTACGTCGAGGACGTGGACGCCGCGCACAAGCGCGCGCTCGCCGCCGGCATGAGCGAGACGATGGCGCCTATGGACATGTTCTGGGGCGACCGATTCAGCGCCGTCGACGACCGCTTCGGCCATCGCTGGTGCTTTGCCGCGCACGTGCGCGACATGAGCGAGAAGGAGATGATAGCGGCTCGCGATAAGATGTTCGCGGCGGGCAAGCCGGGCAGAGTCGCGCGCAAGGCGGCGAAGAAGGCCAAGAAGGCGGCCAAGAAGAAACGCTAGTCGCTCCTCGCTCAAAGAGACAGTCCAGACGCGCGGGGGGTGCGCGTCTGGACCTGCGGCGCGCGGGTGTGAGTCCTTGCGCGACAGTCGCGCCTTCACGTCGGCGGTGGTGAGGCCCTTTGCCGCCGATGCCCCATTGGCCGCTCGGGACCTCGTGCACGCGCACCCAGGTAACCCCGCGCTGTTCCGCAGGGAACAATTGCTTGCTGCGGCCAATGCTACGTCCCCGCTCCGACCAATCGCAAACATGGGGGACACCACGATGGTTGACAGAGGCAAGAGTTACGACCGCCTGACCAAGCTCTACGACGCCGCGGCGCATCTCTACAGCAGGGGCCGGATCCGAGCGCTCAAGGCCTCACAGATCGGCGAGCTGCAGCCCGGCCAAAGGATCTTGTACGCCGGCGTCGGCGACGGCGAGGATGCGGTGCTCGCCGCTAACCGCCAGGTGACGCTGACGCTACTCGATCTCTCGCAGGGGATGCTCGACCGAGCCGCGGGTAAGTTTCAAGCCGTGGACGCCGAGGGCTGCATCGAGTTGATCTGCGCGGATGTGTTGAAACACGAGCGCCCCGGTCACTACGACATCGTGGTCGCCAACTTCTTCCTCAACGTCTTCACCGAGCCCATGATGGAAACCGTGCTTGCGCACCTGGCGACCATGCTAAAGCCGGGCGGGAAATTGCTGATCGGCGATTTCTCGTATCCGCGCGGGCGGTTCACGACGCGCGCGATGCAGCGCGGCTACTATTACATCTCGATGTTCAGCTTCTGGCTGCTGGGCGGAACGCCGCTGCATCCGATCTACGACTATCCGCGGTATTTCGCTGCCGCCAATTTGCGATCGAGCGGCGTCCAGCGCTTCAGGGTGAGCGCGCTGTTCCCGGTCTCCTTCGAGACGATCACGGCGGTAAAGCTGTAAGCCCTACGGCGTCACCGCTAGGAAGCGCTGTTCACTGTTTTGCGCGAAGAGAAAGGTCCAGACGCGCGGGGGGGTGCGCGTCTGGACCCTACGGCACGCGGGTGTCAGCCGTTGCGCGCCAGCATCGCCTTCACGTCGGCGGTGGTGAGGCCCTTGCCGCCGATGCCCCATTGGCCGCTGGGGACCTCGTGCACGCGCACCCAGGTTACCCCGCGCATGGCTTCGCCCTCGATCTCGAGCATGGCATCGGTGATCTTGCTGATCATCGCCTGTTTCTGGCGGGCATCGAAAACGCCTTCGATGAGTTGAACGTCGACGAGTGGCATGACAGCTCCTTTCAAGCTCGATGTCTGCCGCTGCGGGAAGCCCGCTGCGTGCGTGCCGCCGACCTCCCACATTGAGCCGGGGCGGGCTAGTTCACGGACTGAATCGACCCCGGTACAGATACTGAACTGGCAGCCGCGGGCCGGCGGGCGTAGGGTCCGGCTCGCAAACCCCGCAGGAGCACCGCAATGGGCAACCCCAGCTACAATCAGTTCTGCCCTGTCGCCATGGCGTCGGAGATCCTGTGCGCGCGCTGGACGCCCGTGGTCTTGCGCGAGCTCATCGTCGGCTCGACGCGCTTCAACGAGCTGCGCCGCGGCGTGCCGCGCATGTCGCCGGCGCTGCTGTCGAAGCGCTTGAAGGACCTCGAGGCGGCGGGAATCGTGTCGCGCTCGCCCGTGCGCGGCGAGCCCGGCATATTCGAGTACCGGCTGACCAAAGCCGGCCGCGACCTGCAGCCCGTTGTGGAGGCGATCGGCGTTTGGGGACATCGTTGGATCAAGACGGAAGCGTCGCTCGCCAACCTCGACGCCAACCTGTTGATGTGGGACATGCGGCGCAACATCGATCCCGCGCCCATGCCCAACGGCCGCGCGACCATCGAGGTGATCTTCACCGACCAGCCGGCCGCGCGCCGCAAGTACTGGCTCGTCGTGGAGCCCGGCAAGGAGGTCGACCTGTGCTCGGTCGATCCCGGCTTCGACGTCGATCTCTACCTGTCGACGGATCTGCGCACTATGACCGAGATCTGGATGGGCTACACGCCCGTCGCGCGCGCCAAGGAGCAGGGGCGGCTCACGGTCACCGGCGACCGGCAGCTCGAGTCCAAGCTCAAATCGTGGCTGAGCCTCAGCCGCTTCGCCAAGGTCGAGAAGCTCGTCGCTTGAAGGGGGATCGATGCTCGAGTTGAGACCTACGTGCGAGCACTGCAACAGGCCACTGCCGCCGCAATCGACGGAAGCGCGCATCTGCTCCTACGAGTGCACGTTCTGCGCCGACTGCGTGGAGAGCGTGCTCGGCAACGTCTGCCCCAACTGCGGGGGCGGGTTTGCACCGCGCCCGATTCGCCCGGCGCGGAATTGGAAGGGCGACAACTACCTCGGCAAGGACCCCGCCAGCACCCGCGTCAAGCACCGGCCCGTGGACGTGGCCGCGCACGCGGCGTTCGTGGCCGAGATGCGCGGCCTTCCGCCCGAGGGCCGCTGAAACTTCACGGGGCCGGCAGCGTACGTAGCGGGAGAGCGATGCTCGCGCGGCTGCGCCGCGTTCTCTTGGAGGGAGGAAGCACCCTATGGGTACCATCAGCCGGTCGTACGTCCTTATCGCCTTGCTCTGCCTCGTCGCCGGAATGGCCGAAGGGTTCTGGATGGGAGCCACGAACTCCCTGCAATACCGTGACTTTCACGTCGCCATGCTGCTGCCGGGATTCGTGACGCTTGCCGTCTACGGGGCCGTCTACCGGCTGTGGCCGCAACTCGAGGCGGCGCGGCTGGCAACGCTGCAATTCTGGCTCGCCGTCTCGGGCTCGCTCCTGATCGTGCTCGGCACGCTGCAGCAGGTGCTCACGGGCAGCGTCGTGATCGTCGCCTTGGGATCGGGCATCGCCATCGCCGGCGCGGCGCTGTTGCTCTACCTCTTTGCGGCGTCGGGAGCCTTGAGCGAGGCGAAGTAGGCGGCGAGCGCCGCGATCTGCCTCTCGTCGAGCGACCTCGCCACCGACACCATCACCGGGTTGGTGCGCCGCCCCTCGCGAAACGAGCGCAGGAGATCGGATAGCTCCGCGGCGGGCTTGCCGGCGATGACGGGTATGCCGCCTCCCATCTGGGCGGAGTGGCAGCCGGCGCACTCCTGGGCGAGGTGGCGGCCGTAGGCGAGGCTCGCCCCGGCCTCTTGGGCGTCGGCTGGGTGGAGGCCGACCCCAGCGAGAATGATCCCGAAAATCAGCGCCCTCGGCATCGGCCCCACCCCATCTATTGACGCGGTAACTCGTTACGGGGGAGGCTAGAGCCCACGCCAGCTCGCACCGGGTCCCATCGGCCCTTTTCCCCCCTTGGGACCGATCGCAAGGCTCGGTTGAGCTTAACGCCAAGGAAACGTGGCACAACTACGTTGTCGGCCGGTTTCGCACGCCGAAGGTGCGGGCCTCTTGGAGGCATTTAAGAGATGGGCGAGCTCCTCTTCAGCGTGCTGGTACTGGCGGCAGTGATCGCGCTCGGCATGCGCAAGGCGCCGCTGTGGGTGTGGACCGTCTCGCTCGCAGGCGCCGCGGTCGTCTGGCAGTCGGGCGTGCACGGGTCCATGGGGCTCGTCGGCTTCCTGTTGTGGGCCTTCGCCATCGTCTTCGGCCTGCTCGCGGTGCCCGACATACGCCGCCGGGCGCTCATCGCCCCCGCCTTCAAGTTCGTCAAAAAGACGCTGCCCAAGGTGTCCGACACCGAGACCCAAGCGCTCGAGGCCGGCACCGTCGGCTTCGACGCGGAGCTGTTCTCAGGGGAGCCCGATTGGGACAAGCTGCGCGCAATCGCGCCGATCGTGCTGACGCCCGAGGAGCAGGCGTTCCTCGACGGCCCGACGCAAGAGCTGTGCGGCATGATCGACGACTGGCAGGTGCGCCATGCCGGTCGCGAGGTGCCGCAGGCGATCTGGGACTTCTTAAAGAAGCACGGCTTCCTCGGCATGCTCATCTCCAAGGAGCACGGGGGTCTGGGCTTCTCCGCGCAGGCGCAGTCGCTCATCATCGGCAAGATCGCCTCGCGCTCGCCCGACGTCGTCACCATCGTCATGGTGCCGAACTCGCTCGGCCCCGGCGAGCTCATCGAGAAGTACGGCACCGAGCACCAGAAGGAGTACTACCTGCCGCGGCTCGCAAAGGGCGAGGAGATCCCGTGCTTCGCCTTGACCGGCCCGACCTCGGGCTCGGATGCGGCGACCATGCGCGACATCGGCACGGTCACGCGCGACGAGAAGGGCAACGTCGCCATCAAGCTCTCCTGGGACAAGCGCTACATCACGCTCGGGCCGCAGGCGACGCTGCTCGGCCTCGCCTTCCGCCTATTCGATCCGCAGAACATCCTCGGCAAGGGCGAGACCGTCGGCATCACGGTCGCGCTCATTCCGACGACGCACCCCGGCGTGCGCATCGGCCGCCGTCACCTGCCCTCGGGCGCCGCGTTTCCCAACGGGCCCAACTGGGGCAAGGACGTGGTGATCCCCATCGACTGGGTGATCGGCGGCGAGAAGATGGCAGGCCAGGGCTGGCGCATGCTGATGGAGTGCCTCGCCGCCGGCCGCGCCATCTCGCTTCCCTCCTCGGCGACGGGCGGCGCCAAGGCGATGCTGCGCTTCACCTCGGCCTACGCGCGCATCCGCCGCCAGTTCGGCCTCCCCGTGGGGCGCATGGAGGGCATCGAGGAGCCGCTCGCCCGCATGGTCGAGGCGGCCTACGTCAGCGAGGCGGCACGCGCCGTCACCGCCGCCATGGTCTCGCGCGGCGAGCGCCCATCCGTCATCTCCGCCCTGATGAAGTACCAGACGACCGAGCGCATGCGCCGCTCCGTCAACGACGCCTTCGACGTGCATGGCGGCCGCGCCATCTGCGATGGCCCCAGCAACTACCTGCAGTCGGCCTATCAGATGGTGCCGGTGGGGATCACGGTCGAAGGCGCCAACGTCCTGACGCGCACGCTCATCACCTTCGCGCAAGGGGCGCTGCGCTCCCACCCCTACCTCTACAGCGAGATCAAGGCCGCGCAGGACGGCGACGCCCAACGCGGGGAAGCCGCGTTCGATGACGCCTTCTGCGGCCACATCGCCTTTGCCGTCTCCAACGCGACCGGAGCCTTCTTCCACAACGTCACCGGCGGCGCCTTCGTCCCCGTCCCCGAGCACGTGTTCGACATCGCGCACTGGTACCGCCAGCTCGGACGCGCGGCGCGCTCCTTCGCTTTCGTCGCCGACCTGACGGTCGTCACCCTCGGCGGCGACCTGAAGACGAAGCAGAAGATCAGCGGGCGCCTCGCCGACGCGCTGTCGGAGCTCTATCTGCTCGCTTGCGTCCTCAAACGCTTCGAGGACGACGGGCGCCTCATGAGCGACCAGGACATCGTCGCCTTCGCCGCCGCCAACGGCCTCCACCGCTTCCAGGTGGCGCTGCGCGGCGTCATCGACAACTTCCCCCTCGTGCCGGCGCGCTGGCTCATGCGCGCCGTCGTCTTCCCGCTCGGGCGCCCCTACCGGCCGGCGAGCGATGCGCTGGGTCACCGTGTGGCCAAGCTCGTGCTCGAGGCACCGGAAGCCCGCGATCGCCTGACGCGGCATATCTATGTCTCCAACGACGTCGACGACCCGACCGGCCTGCTCGAGGTGACGCTGAAAAAGGTGGTCGCGGCCGAGGAGGCGGAGAAGAAGCTTGAACGCGCCATCCGCGCCGGCACAATCCGGCGCTACCACGGCTTGGATTGGATCGGCGAGGCGATGGCGAAAGGGGTCGTGACCGAGAGCGAGGGCCAGCAGTTGCGCGAGATCGAGGCCCTTGTCGCGCGCGCGATCGCGGTTGACGATTTCGATTCGGCGGACCTCAAACCCAACTACGCCAACCTCGGGCACAACTCGCGGGGCGTGAAGAGCGCCGCGGCGGAGTAGAGTGCTCGTCTGGGGCGGCCGCGCGCCGGCCCTCGAACCCCGAAGCTGCAACGTGAGGACTTAGGTATGTTCAAGGCCGTATCGACGCCGCTTCCCGGCTTGAAGGACTGGAAGTTCTCCGTCGACCAGTGGGGCATCGGCTGGGCCAGCTTCGACCGCGAGGGGGAGAGCCAGAACTCGCTCGGGCGCCGTCCGCTCGAGGAGCTCGGCGAGATTGTCCAGAAGGTGGAGGAGGGTGCGCGCACCGGCGCCATGCGCGGGCTCGTCATCTCGTCCGGCAAGGAGCGCGGCTTCATCGTCGGCGCCGACATCCGCGAGTTCGCCGATTTCACGTCGGAGATGGACGTCATCGAGAAGCTGCGCGCGGTCAATGGGCTGTTCGACCGCATCGAGCGGCTGCCCGTTCCGGTCGTCTGCGCCATCAACGGCTTCTGCCTCGGCGGCGGGCTCGAGCTGGCGCTCGCCTGCCACTATCGCATCGCCACGCGCGATCCCGGCACCAAGCTCGGCTTCCCCGAGGTCAAGCTCGGTGTCTTCCCGGGTTTCAACGGCACCGCCCGCTCGATCCGCCAGGCGGGTGCGCCCGCCGCCATGCAGGCCATGCTCACGGGCTCGATGCTTTCGGCAAGCGCTGCGCGCGGCATCGGGCTCGTCGATGAGCTGGTCAACAGCCGCGGCGCGCTGCTGTGGGCCGCGCGCAAGGCGGTGCTGCGCAAAAGGAAGTCGAGGCCCGCAGGCTTTGCCAAGGCCGTGCTCTCCCTGTGGCCGCTGCGCGGCCTCATCGCCGCGCGCATGCGCCAGAAGACCAAGGAGAAGGCGCGCGAGGACCACTATCCCGCGCCGTTTCGCTTGATCGACCTCTACGAGCGCTACGGCGGCAACGAGGAGGCCATGAAGGCGGCCGAGACGCGCGCGTTCGCGCCGCTCATGGTCTCGGACCAGTCGAAGAACCTGCGCCGCGTGTTCTGGCTGTCGGAGCTGTTGAAGGGCCAGGCGCCGAAGAAGTTCGCCTGGAAGCCGAGCCGCGTGCACGTCATCGGCGCCGGCACCATGGGCGCCGACATCGCCGGCTGGTGCGTCGCCTGCGGCATGCAGGTGACGCTGCAGGACATCTCGGCCGAGCAGATTGAGAAGGGCATCGCCGCGCAGGGCAAGTTGTTCTCGCGCAAGTTCAAGGCAAAGCCGCAGCGCGACGCGGCCAAGGCGCGCCTCATCGCCGATCCCAAGGGCGAAGGGCTGGAGCGCGCCGACGTCGTGATCGAGGCGATCGTGGAGAACCTGGAGGTCAAGCGCAAGGTGTTGCGCGAGGTCGAGGGCAAGCTCAAGCCGGGCGCGCTGCTCGCGACCAACACCTCCTCGCTCATGATCGAGGACATCGCCGCCGGGCTCCCGGACCCCGGGCGCCTCATCGGCCTGCACTTCTTCAATCCGGTGGCGCTGATGCCGCTGGTCGAGGTCGTGCGCGGCGCTGAGAGCCGCGAGGACGAGGTGAAGCGCGGCGCGGCCTTTGTCGCCGCCATCGACAAATTCCCGCTCATCACCAAGAGCGTGCCGGGCTTCCTCGTCAATCGCGTGCTCACCCCCTACATGTTCGGCGCCATGCAGCGGCTGGAGCACGGCGAGGACAAGGAGCGCATCGACGAGGCCGCGCGCACCTTCGGCATGCCGATGGGGCCGATCGAGCTCGCCGATGCCGTCGGCCTCGACGTGTGCGCCAACGTTTCGAAGATCTTGAAATTCCCCTCGCAGGGATCGCAGCTCGAGCGGCTCGTCGCAGCCGGCAAGCTCGGCAAGAAGACGGGCGAGGGGTTCTACGTGTGGAAGGACGGCAAGGCGCAAAAATCGGAGCGCATGTTCGACAAGGCCGACATGGAGCGCCTGGGGCGCGAGCTGATCGAGCCGATGATCGCGGAGGCGCAACGCTGTCTCGACGAGCGCATCGTCGAAAGCGCCGACCTCGTCGACGGCGGCGTGATCTTCGGCACTGGATTTGCGCCCTTCCGCGGCGGCCCGCTGCACTACAAGGCGGCGCAGGCCGAGCCTCGGCGCGCGGCGGCGGAGTGAACGGTGCAGGAGTGCGGATCAGGCGTTGGTCGGTTAGCAGGTTGCAAATTTTGAGCACCGGGTTCCCCTCCCCTTGATGGGGAGGGGTTAGGGGCGGGGTGAAAGACTTGGAGCAATGGCTAGTGAGTTCGCTCGACATCTCCGGCGGAATCCAACGATCGCGGAGGCGCGGTTGTGGGGAGAGCTGCGCAAGCTTCGGCGCCGCGGTTACCACTTCCGGCGCCAGGTGCCTCTCGACCGCTACATCGTCGACTTCGCCTGTCTCGATCAGAGGCTGATTGTCGAGGTGGATGGCTTTCAGCACCTTGCGCCGGAGGACGCTGCGAAAGACGCCGCACGCGACGCAGATCTCAGGTGGCGCGGCTTCACGGTCTTGCGCCTCTCGAACTCGGATGTGAGCGAGACGCTCGATGGTGTCGTGCTTGAGATTCTTGCTGCATTGGGCGCGGTGGTGAAGGTTGAGTGAGAATGTCGACCGACGCGCTTCTTCTTACCCCCCACCCCCAACCCCTCCCCACGAGGGGGAGGGGAGGACAACAATAGGGTGTCAGACTCTCAGGTTCTGACGCTCGTGCAGAAAGGACGGAAGCATGCAGCGGTTCTTGCGGCGCGTGGCGATCATCGGCGGAGTGCGCATCCCCTTCTGCCGCTCGAATACGTTCTACGCCGATCTCTCCAACCTCGACATGATGACGGGCACGCTCAACGCCCTCGTCGACCGCTACAACCTGAAAGGTCAGCACATCGACGAGGTGGTGGGCGGCGCCATCGTCACCCATTCCAAGGACTACAACCTGACGCGCGAGGCGGTGCTCGGCACGCAGCTCGCAGCCTCCACGCCAGGCATAACCATGATGCAGGCCTGCGGCACGAGCCTGCAGGGCGCGCTCGGGAGCGCGGCCAAGATCGCCGCGGGCGACATCGACAGCGCCATCGCGGTCGGCTCCGATACGACGTCGGATGCGCCCATCGTGGTGTCGAAGAAGCTCGCGCAGCGGCTGACCAAGGCCGCCCTGCAGAAGTCGACGCTCGACAAGATCAAGGCGTTCCAGGGCATCTCGCCGCGCGAGCTCGCTCCGCAGGCGCCCTCCGTCGCCGAGCCGCGCACCGGGCTCACCATGGGCGAGCACTGCGAGCTGATGGCGCAGGTGTGGGACATCTCGCGCGCCGACCAGGACACGTTCGCGCTCGAAAGCCACCGCAAGGCGGTCGAGGCCTACCGCTCCGGCTACATGGACGACCTCGTGGTGCCGTTCGCGGGCGTCTACCGCGACAACAATATTCGCGAGGACGCGACGCTGGAGAAGCTTGCGACCTTGAAGACCTCCTTCGACAAGACCGAGCGCGGGACGCTGACGGCGGCGAACTCCACGCCCTTGACGGACGGAGCGGCGGCGGTGCTGCTCGCCTCCGAGGAGTGGGCGGCAAAGCGCGGCCTGCCGGTGCTCGCCTACCTCATCTACTCGCAGACGGCGGCCAACGACTTCGTCGGCGGCGACGGGCTCCTGATGGCACCGACCATCGCGGTCTCCAAGATGCTGGAGCGTGCCGGCTTGAAGCTGCAGGACTTCGACTACTACGAGATCCACGAGGCGTTCGCCGCGCAGGTGCTGGCGACGCTCAAAGCGTGGGAGGACCCGGTCTACTGCAAGGAGCGGCTGGGGCGGAATGAGCCGCTGGGCTCCATCGATCGCTCCAAGCTCAACGTGCACGGCTCCTCGATCGCCTTCGGGCACCCCTTCGCGGCGACGGGCGCCCGCATCGTGGCCAACATGGCGAAGCTCTTGTCGCAGAAGGGCGGCCGCGGGCTCATCTCCATCTGCACGGCGGGCGGCATGGGCGTCGCCGCCATCATGGAGACGATGGACGCCGCCGAAATGCACCAGGCGGCGTGAAAGCCGTTGCGTCGGACGAAGAGTGGCAACGGCTGCTTTCCTGAGATCTCGGTTGAGGTGTCATCCTCGGACTTGGTCCGAGGATCCACGGTGCAGAACGCGCCCAAGCTCGATGGCGTCGCATCAAGACATCGCATTTGGTAACAAGCAGAGGGCTGGATCCTCGGGACGAGCCCGAGGAGGACAGAGGGGTGAGCTCGAGGATGAAAGCTGACATTGACGGCAAAGCGGCGCGGCAGCTCGAGGCGATACGCGGGCTCGCGCGCGAGCTTGCCGACAAGCTCGACCTTAACGCCTCGTTGAAGCTGTGGGACGGCTCGCGCGTGCCGCTCGGGCGCAACGTGACGGGGCCGTTCGAGGTCTCAATCGCGGGGCCGGGCGTGATCGGCGCGCTTCTGCGGCGTCCGACGCTCGACAACTTCATCCGCCGCTACGTGGAGAAGGACATCGACTTCTCCGGCGGCACGCTGATCGATTTTGGCACGCAGCTCAACCGCGGCGGCCGCTCGGTGAAGCTCAAGGGTAGGGACGCGCTGCGCATCGCGGGCAAGCTCGCGCCCTTTCTCTTCGCGCACGCCGGCAAGGCCGGGGGCGACCAGGGCTTTGCCGGCGAGATCACGGGGAAGAAGCGCAAGATCGCCGACAACAAGGCCTACATCCAGTTCCACTACGACCTGTCGAACGAGTTCTACGCGCTCTTCCTCGACCCGGAGATGGTCTACTCGTGCGCCTACTACACGGACTGGGAGAGCGGCATCGCGCAAGCGCAGCGTGACAAGCTCGAGATGATCTGCCGCAAGCTGCGCTTGAAGCCCGGCGACCGCTTCCTCGACATCGGCTGCGGCTGGGGCGGGCTTATTTGCCACGCGGCCAAGACCTACGGCGTCACCGCTCACGGCATCACGCTGTCGCAAGCGCAGCTCGAGTACGCGAAGGAGAAGATCAAGCGGCTGGGGCTCGCCGACCGCGTGACGGTCGAGCTCAAGGACTACTCCGCGCTGGAAGGCCGCGGGCAGTTCGACAAGATCGCCTCCATCGGCATGTACGAGCACATCGGCCTGAAGAACATCCCCGGCTACATGAAGAAGATGCAGGAGCTGCTGGCCGAGGACGGCCTCTTCCTCAACCACGCGATCGCGCGGCGCGCGCCCAAGCCCGGCTGGTTCCGCCGCAGGATGCGGCCCGAGCAGAGGGCGATCGCCAGGTACATCTTCCCCGGAGGCGAGCTCGACGACATCGGCCACTCCATCGTCGCCATGGAGCGCGCGGGCTTCGAGATCCAGGACGTGGAGGCCTGGCGCCTGCACTATGCGCGCACGTGCAGGTTGTGGTGTGAGCGGCTGACGGCCGAGCGGGAGAAGGCGATCGGCCACGTGGGCGAGGCGAAGTACCGCATCTGGGTCGCCTATCTGGCGGGCGTCTCGCTCGCCTTCTCGCGCGGCACGCTGCGCATCTTCCAGACGCTGGCGTCGAAATCCGCCAAGCGCCCGCCGGCCATCCCGCCGACCCGCGCCGACCTCTATACCGGTGAGGCCTTGCGGCGGAGTATGTGACCTTGATCTGCGCGCCAAGGCTTGTCTCGACGGCTCGGTTGGGCTGCTATTGACCGATGCTGTCGATAAAGGCTCCGGGTAACCGCGATGGCTTGCCCTGAACATCGATGGGTGGCGATCGGTGCAGGTCCGGCCTTTGACTGCCCCTAGGCTCCGGGGCTACCCACTCAACTGACGCAACTTATGCCCACGCACTCGTCGGCATCGTCGACGGCGGCCGGAGCAGCCTGAGCGCCATTGTCTTCAGGTTC